>NZ_JBAGKC010000015.1:0-164153 GCF_037034245.1 Streptomyces sp. CA2R106 | reverse complement strand
TCGCGGATGGCGTCGGTCAGCGGCACCGTCTGGAGCGGGTTGCGCAGGCGGTCCGGGCGCTCGCGCAGCCGCCCGTCGTCGATGTAGTCCTGCACCTTCGCCACGTGCAGCCGCAGCGAGTGCTCGGCCACCGTGCGGTCCCGCAGGGCGAGCACCTCGGGGAAGTTGTGGCCGGTGTCGACGTGCAGCAGGGAGAACGGCACCGCGGCGGGCGCGAACGCCTTGAGCGCCAGGTGCAGCATCACGATCGAGTCCTTGCCGCCGGAGAAGAGGATCACCGGCCGCTCGAACTCGCCCGCGACCTCGCGGAAGATGTGCACCGCCTCGGACTCCAGCGCGTCCAGGTGCGTGAGCGCGTACGGACTGGCACTGGCCCCGCTCTGCGCGACGGTCGTCGTCATGCCCCTACCTCTTCTCGCTCGCGATGCGGCCACTGTCCCCGAGGTACGCGTACACCGCCGCCGCCGACTGCTCGACGGTGCTGCCCTCGGTCTCGATCCGCAGGTCCGGGCGGAGCGGCACCTCGTACGGGTCGTCCACCCCGGTCAGGCCGGTCAGCTGCCCCGCGGCCTGCTTGGCGTACAGCCCCTTGACGTCCCGTACCGAGCAGACGTCCACCGGGGTCGCCACATGGACCTCGACGTAGGCGGTGCCGCGCGCCTCGTGGCGCTTGCGGACCGCCTCGCGGCTGTCGGCGTACGGCGCGATCACCGGGACCAGCACCAGCACCCCGTGCGCGGCCAGCAGTTCGGCGACGAAGCCGATCCGCTGCACGTTGGTGTGCCGGTCCTCACGGGTGAAGCCGAGGCCGGCCGAGAGGAACTCGCGGATCTCGTCGCCGTCCAGCACCTCGACCCGCCGGCCCTCCGCGCGCAGCCGGCCGGCCAGCGCGGTGGCGATGGTGGTCTTGCCGGCGCTGGGCAGGCCGGTGAGCCATACGGTGGCTCCGCCGCTCATCCGGTCCTCCTGGTTCCCCGGCGGGTGCGCCGCCGGTCGGTTCGTCGTCGGTTGCGTGCCGCTGCGGGCAGCCGCACTCCGGGGTGTATTCACAGGTTCGACGGCCGGACTCACAGGTGAATCCCGCACTCGGTCTTGCCGAGGCCGGCCCACCGGCCCGACCTGGCGTCCTCGCCCTCGAGCACCCGGCGGGTGCAGGGGGCGCAGCCGACCGAGGCATAGCCGTCCATCAGCAGCGGATTCGTGAGAACCCCGTGCTCGGCGACGTATGTTTCCACGTCTTCCTGTGTCCACCGGGCGATGGGAGCGATCTTCACCTTGCCGCGCCTGGCGTCGAAGCCGACGACGGGCGTGCCGGCCCGGGTCGGGGACTCGTCGCGGCGCAGCCCGGTGGCCCAGGCGTCGTAGTCGCGCAGCCCGGCCTCCAGCGGGGCGACCTTGCGCAGCGCGCAGCACAGGTCAGGGTCGCGGTCGTGCAGCTTCGCGCCGTACTGCGCGTCCTGCTCGGCGACGGTCTGCACCGGGGTGAGCGTGATCACGTTCACGTCCATCACGGCGTCCACCGCGTCCCGGGTGCCGATGGTCTCCGGGAAGTGGTAGCCGGTGTCGAGGAAGACGACGTCCACGCCGGGCATGGCCCGCGAGGCCAGGTGCGCGACGACGGCGTCCTCCATCGAGGAGGTGACGCAGAAGCGGCTGCCGAACGTGTCGGCGGCCCAGCGCAGCACGTCGAGTGCGGGCGCCTCCTCCAGGTCGCGGCCGGCCTGTTCGGCCAGCCGCTGGAGGTCCTGCGCGGTACGGTGCGGAGCGGTGGTCACGGTGCGCCTCCGTCGGAAGAGCCGTGCGGTGAGGGAGCCTTGAACCCCTCGGCGAGCAGGCCGAGGAACTTCAGCTGGAATGCGCGGTTGCAGGCGCGGCATTCCCAGGCGCCGTGCCCCTGCTCCGAGGGACGCAGGTCCTCGTCGCCGCAGTAGGGGCAGTAGAAGGGCGCGGCGCGCTCCGTCACGACAGTTCCTCCTCGGTGGCTCTGGCCGCCCACTGGGCGAAGCGCTCGCCGTCGCCGCGTCCG
The DNA here is from genome assembly GCF_037034245.1 of Streptomyces sp. CA2R106. Taxonomy (NCBI): domain Bacteria; kingdom Bacillati; phylum Actinomycetota; class Actinomycetes; order Kitasatosporales; family Streptomycetaceae; genus Streptomyces; species Streptomyces sp. CA2R106. The sequence continues at coordinate 162,127 of NZ_JBAGKC010000015.1, read as the reverse complement.
GCCTGGAAGCGGCCGAGCACCCGCTCGACGTAGTCGGGCAGGTCGTCGGCGGAGACCTTCAGGCCGCGGACCTTGCGGCCGAAGCCCGGGTCGAGGCCGAGGCCGCCGCCCAGGTGCACCTGGTAGCCCTCGACCTGGTTGCCGTCGGAGTCGGTGATCAGCTGGCCCTTCAGGCCGATATCCGCGGTCTGGATGCGGGCGCAGGAGTTGGGGCAGCCGTTGATGTTGATGGCGATCGGCTCGTCGAACTCCGGCAGCCGCCGCTCCAGTTCGTCGATGAGCGAGGCGCCGCGGGCCTTGGTCTCCACGATCGCCAGCTTGCAGAACTCGATGCCGGTGCACGCCATGGTGCCGCGCCGGAAGGGCGAGGGCCGCACCTGGAGGTCGAGCGCCTCCAGCCCGGCGGACAGCGACGCGACCCGGTCCTCCTCGACGTCCAGCACGATCAGCTTCTGGTCGGCGGTGGTGCGCAGCCGGTCCGAGCCGTGCGCGGCGGCGAGTTCGGCGACCTTCGTCAGGACGGCGCCGTCGACCCGGCCGACCCGCGGCGCGAAGCCGATGTAGTAGCGGCCGTCCTTCTGCCGGTGCACGCCGATGTGGTCGCGCCACACCTGCGCCGGCTGCTCGGGCGCGGGCCCGTCGAGCAGCGGGCGCCGCAGGTACTCGTCCTGGAGCACCTGGCGGAACTTCTCCGCGCCCCAGTCGGCGAGCAGGAACTTCAGCCGGGCGCGCGAGCGCAGCCGCCGGTAGCCGTAGTCGCGGAAGATGCCGACCACGCCGGCCCACACCTCGGGCACCTCGCCCAGCGGCACCCACGCGCCCAGCCGCACGCCCAGCTTGGGGTTGGTGGACAGGCCGCCGCCGACCCACAGGTCGAAGCCGGGGCCGTGCTCGGGGTGGTCGACCCCGACGAACGCGATGTCGTTGATCTCGTGCACCACGTCCAGCAGCGGGGAGCCGGAGATCGCGGTCTTGAACTTGCGCGGCAGGTTGGAGAACTCCTTGCTGCCGATGTAGCGGGCGTGGATCTCCTCGATCGCCGGGGTGCCGTCGACGATCTCGTCCTCGGCGATGCCCGCGACGGGGGAGCCGAGGATCACCCGGGGCACGTCGCCGCACGCCTCGGTGGTGGACAGGCCCACCTCCTCCAGCCGCCGCCAGATCTCCGGCACGTCCTCGATCCTGATCCAGTGGTACTGGATGTTCTGCCGGTCGGTGAGGTCGGCGGTGCCGCGGGCGAACTCCTGGGAGATCTCGCCGATCACCCGCAGCTGGGCCGCGGTCAGACGGCCGCCGTCGATCCGCACCCGCATCATGAAGTAGCTGTCCTCCAGCTCCTCCGGTTCCAGCGCGCCGGTACGGCCGCCGTCGATCCCGGGCCGCCGCTGGGTGTACAGCCCCCACCAGCGCATCCGGCCGCGCAGGTCGGCGCCGTCGATCGAGTCGAAGCCGCGGTGCGCGTAGATCGTCTCGATCCGGGTGCGCACGTTGAGGCCGTCGTCGTCCTTCTTGGACTGCTCATTGGCGTTCAGCGGAGTGAAGTGGCCCAGCGCCCACTGGCCTTCGCCGCGGTGCCGCCCGGTCCTGCGGCGGGCGGCCGCGGCCTTCGGAGCGGGGCTCCCGGCCGGGGGCTGGGGGGACTCAGGGCTGGAGGCCATGGCGATGCGTCCTTCGGGCAGGCGTATACGGGTCGGTACGGCGCGAGGCGGCTGCATGCGGCCGGGAGCGACCCGGGGGTGCCTGCGCGGGCGCAGGGCATCACGGCTCGCCGAAGACGGCAGGCGGCTCTCACGCATCCACGACGGCGGGGACGGCGGGGGTCGGCGCTCAGCGCGCCGTCAGGTGCTCAGCCCGCCGGACAGATGGCGCTGGACACACGGCAGAAGTCGACGTGCGGCCGACCTACCAAGGTGATTCCAGTGCGTGACATGTCGAAAGCGTGGCACGCAGATGTTCGGACAGTCCACCATTATCCACCATGTGGACCACTTCATCTCGAATAGCGGTCACGCTTGTTTTTAAGGGGCGCGGGGAACTGCGCGCCAAGCCCCCCACCGGCAGGTGGTCCCGGAACCGACAGCACCATCCGCCCCGGGGGGTCCCGTCACCGCCGCTCCGCCAGAACCGCCGGCGCGAGCGAATGCGGGAGCAGGTCGGCCGGCCGCCCGGGCCGCAGCACCTCCACGCCGACCCCGTCGGCGAAACGATACGGCCGGTGCGCCAGCACCCCCGCCAGGGTCCGCCGCAGCCGCGACATCTCCGCCCGTACGGTCACTGCCCGGCTCGGGTCGCCGAACAGGTCCGCCGCCAGCTGCGTCGCGCTGCGCCCGCCCGGGTACAGCGCCAGCACGAACAGCAGCTCCGCGTGGCGCGGGCTCAGCCGCTGCGACCACGGCCCGGCCGGGCCGTGCACCGTCACCTCGGCACCCTGCGCCCCGCTCAGGTCCAGCACCACGCGGTGCGCCGCCGCCGGCCGCTCCCGCTCGCCGACCCGCACCAGCCAGCCGCCCGGCAGCGGGTCCAGCTCGCACAGGCCCAGCGTCGGCAGCCACACCTGCCCGGCCCGTACCCGCGCGGGCAGCGCGACCCGGTCGGCGCAGGCCATCCCGGTCACCGCGGCGACCCAGCCGTTGCGGTCGACCACCAGCGCCTGCCCGGACAGCCGGGTCAGCAGCGGCGCCGCCACCGACCGCAGCCGCCCCACCGCCTCCCAGTGCCGGGCCCGCAGCTCGCCCTCCGCGACCCGGGCCACCGCCGACACCAGCGCCAGCGTCGCGGGGTTGAGGCTGGTCGCGGGGCCGCTGACGTCGACCACGCCCAGCAGCCGGCCGTCCCGCGGGTCGTGCAGCGGCGCGGCGGCGCACGTCCAGCTGTGCAGGGTGCGGACGAAGTGCTCGGCCGAGTGCACCTGGAGCGGGGTACGGGTCACCAGCGCGGTGCCGATCGCATTGGTGCCCACGGCGTTCTCGGCCCAGGAGGCGCCCTCGGCGAAGCCCACCCGGTCCGCCCGGCGGCGGATCGCGTGGCTGCCGTCGCGCCACAGCACCCGGCCCTCGGCGTCGGTGACGACCATGATGTGCCAGGTCGCGTCCGCGACCGCGACCAGGCCGTCCCGCAGGCTCGGCATGATCTCCGCGAGCGGGGTGGCGTGCCGGCGCTGCTCGACCTCGTCGGTGCTCAGGATGCGGTGCGCCGCGCCCATGTCCGGATCGACGCCCAACTGCTGCGCGCGCGTCCACGACTCGCTGATCACCGTACGCGGCCCGGTGGCCGGACGCGGCGCCCGGCCGGACCAGGCGGCGTCCCGGACCGGCGCCGGCAGGTGTGCCGCAGGCCGGCCGCCGGTGCCCACCGGCCGCACCGGACCGATCCGAAGGTGTGCCATCTCGCCTCCGCTCAGCCCCGTTGCCCAGTATCGGTGGTCGGTGTGCCCACGCCCTCGCGCCCGCCGGACCGGCCGGACCACGTGCAACGTGCTGCAACCCTTGCGAGCGTACGCGACTTTGACGGACAGTGACGGCACGTCACCGACCTCGCACATCTGCAACTCGCGGTCGGTGGCGGCCCGTCGCGTACGGGTCGCGTTACCGGAGGTGGTGCCGAGTCGGCGCGGCGCCACCTCCGCCCCCCTTTGTACGGCGGCCGGCTCAGACCGCGACCGGCCGGGCCCGCTCCACCAGCGCGGCCAGGTCCGCCGAAGCGGACAGCGTGCCGAAGGTGGCGCCCCAGTCCCGGCCCAGCCGCGACGCGCAGAACGCGTCGGCGACCGGCGCGGGCGCGAACCGCACCAGCAGCGAGCCCTGGAAGACCAGCGCCATCCGCTCCACCACCCGCCGCGCGCGCGTCTCGACGCCCTCCAGGTCCGCGAGGTCGGTGAGCAGGTCCTTCACCGCCGCGTCCAGCCGGGGGTCCGCGCCGTGCGCGAGGCCGACCTCGGCGAGGAAGGCGTCCACCGCCTGCGGTTCACGGCCCAGCACCCGCAGCACGTCGAGCGCCTGCACGTTGCCGGAGCCCTCCCACACCGAGTTAAGCGGCGACTCCCGGAAGATCCGCGGCATGCCGGACTCCTCCACGTAGCCGTTCCCGCCCAGGCACTCCAGCGCCTCCACCGCCACCGCCGGGCACCGCTTGGTCACCCAGAACTTCGTCACCGCGACCGCCAGCCGCCGCAGGGCGCGCTCGCGCGGGGTGTCCGCGTCGTAGGCCGCCGCCAGCCGCAGCACCGCGGTGGTCGCCGCCTCCGACTCCAGCGCCAGGTCGGCCAGGACGTTGCGCATCAGCGGCTTGTCGATCAGCGGCCCGCCGAACGCGCTGCGGTACGCGGCGTGGTGCACGGCCTGCGCGACCGCCTGCCGCATCAGCGCGGCCGAACCCAGCGCGCAGTCCAGCCGGGTGGCGGCCACCATCTCGATGATCGTGGCGACCCCGCGGCCCTCCTCGCCGACCCGGCGCGCCCAGGTGCCGGCGAACTCCACCTCCGAGGAGGCGTTGGAGCGGTTGCCGAGCTTGTCCTTCAGCCGCTGGATCGCGAAGGCGTTGCGGCTGCCGTCGGCGAGCACCCGCGGCACCAGGAAGCAGGTCAGCCGCTGCCCGCCGTCGGCCGGCACCTGCGCCAGCACCAGGAAGCCGTCCGACATCGGCGCCGAGCAGAACCACTTGTGGCCGGTGAGCGCATAGGTGCCGTCCTCCGCCAGCGGCCGCGCGGTGGTGGTGTTCGCGCGGACGTCCGAGCCGCCCTGCTTCTCGGTCATGCCCATCCCGAACAGCGCGCCCGGCTTCTGCCCCGGCGCGACCAGCCGCGGGTCGTAGACGTGCGCGCCCAGCCGCGGCTCCCACTCGGCGGCCAGCCGCGGGTCGGCGCGCAGCGCGGGCACCGCGGCATGGGTCATCGACACCGGGCAGCCGTGCCCGGCCTCGGCCTGCGTCCACACCATGAAGCCCGCCGCGCGCCGCAGGTGCCCGTCCGGCCGCGACCAGGCGTCGGTCAGGCCCGAGGTGACCGCGTGGCCCAGCAGCCGGTGCCAGGACGGGTGGAAGTCGACCTCGTCGATCCGGTTGCCGTACCGGTCGTGGGTACGCAGCACGGGGGAGTAGGTGTTCGCCTCCTCGCCCCAGCGCTGCGCCTGCGCCGAGCCCGCGGCCCGGCCGAGGTCGCTGAGCTCGCCGTCGATCTCCGCCAGCCGCTCCGGGGCCGCGTGCCGCGCCACGCCTTCGGCGAGCGCGCGGTCCGTTCTGTACACGTCATGGCCGACCAGGGGCGGCGCCTGGTTCGTGACCGTGTGAGTGGGGGCAGTCATGCCAGCTAACGTAAGGGCGTGCAAGCAGCAGACGAAAGAAGCCACCGGAGACCGGGCCGGTGGCGCAGGGCCCGCGCGCTGTACCGGAATGTCTCCAAACGCCGGATGGCCTGGCTGCTGCTCAAGGACACGGTGGACTCCTGCATGGAGTACCGCGTCACCGGGCTGGCCGCCGAGGCGGCCTTCTTCGTGCTGCTGTCGCTGCCGCCGCTGCTGCTCGGGCTGGTCGGCGCGCTCGGTTACGTGGACACCGTGGTAGGCCTGGACACCATCGACCACATCCGGCACAACATCCTCAAGGCGTCCGCCACGGTGCTGTCCGACAAGGGCGTCAACCAACTGGTCAAGCCGCTGGTGGACGACGTCTTCCACGGCCGCCGCCCGGACCTGATCTCCATCGGCTTCCTGATCGCCCTGTGGTCCGGCTCCCGCGCGGTCAACGTCTTCGTCGACACCATCACCATCATGTACGGCCTGGAGGGCCGCCGCGGCATCGTCCGCACCCGCCTGATGTCGCTGCTGCTGTACGTGGCCGCGCTGCTGGTCGGCGCCGCGGTGCTGCCGCTGGTGGTGGTCGGCCCCGGCACGCTCACCCGCTACCTGCCCGGCGGCAGCGCCACCGAGCACATCCTGTACTGGCCGGCCGCGCTGTTCGCCGTGATCGCCTTCCTCACCACGCTGTACCACGTCTCGGTGCCGGTCCGCTCGCCCTGGTACGAGGACGTGCCCGGGGCGCTGGTGGCGCTGCTGATGTGGGTGGTCGGCAGCTTCGTGCTGCGGATCTACCTCACCCACGCCGTCGAGGGGCACACGATCTACGGGTCGCTGGCCGCGCCGGTCGCGGTGCTGCTGTGGATAGGGGTGTCCGCGTTCGCCGTGCTGGTGGGCGCGGCCGTCAACGCCGCCGTGGACCGGGTGTGGCCGTCGGTCGCCACGTCCCTGGCCCGCGAGGAGAACGACCGGCTGCGGGAGGCGGCCGCCGCCGCGGTGGTGGCCCGCGCGGTCGCCGCCCGCCGGGCCCGGCACGCGGCGCCCAGCACCGGGGAAGAGGAGGAGCGGGAGGCGCAGTTGCCGCCGGCGGAGTACCCGGAGCGCTGGGCCGACTTCCACCCGCACCTCGACATCAGGGCGCGGCTGCGGTCCGCCCGCCCGGGCAGCTCCCCGCGCCGCCGCCCCCCGGCGCCCGACCTGCCGGACTACCCGGGCCAGGCGCCCCCGGTGCCCCCGCCGCCCCGGATGCCGCCCCTGCCCCCGCGCGCCCCGCATACCCCGCACTTCCCGGACGACCGCTCGCACGGCTAGGGCTCGCCGCGGCCCGCCCCGCGGGTGGCGGGGCGGGCCGTGCGTCATGTGACGGCGGGGAGGCCGTCAGCTCGTGGGGATCACATCCGGGTTGTCCGCGTTGGTGAGCGTCTCCCATGCCACGAACAGCGCGTTGGTGCCCGCCGGGCGCTGCGACTCCGTCAGCGCCTGGGTGTTGGTCATCGCGATGCCCATCCGGTTGTGCAGCGCGTTGAACCCGACCTCCGTCACCGGCCCGAGCCCGAGGTTGAGCTGCCCGCCGCACAGCCAGGACGGCGGGGCCGTCCCCAGCTCGTACTTCGACTGGAAGCCGAGCGCCTGCCGCAGCCGCTCACCGACCTGCGGGTAGAGGTCCTGACCCTGGATCGCGGCGGTCTCGGCGACGTCGGAGATCGACGCGATGCCGTACCCGGTGTGGGTGAAGTCGCGGCAGGTCTCCTGGGTCAGCCCGGTGACGAACGTGGACTGCCCCTGCCAGTAGCTGATGATCTTCGCGGAGGTGTCCAGCCCGCTGCCGGGCACCGTCTTGGGCAGCGAGCCGTCCGTGGACAGGTAGACGTAGGCGGCGACGCGGTTGAGGTAGCGGGTGATCGCCTTGTCGTAGTCCGCGGAGTCGTCGAGGAAGACGGAGATGCCGACCGCGGCCTCCATCATCACCAGCTCCCAGTTGCCGTTGCTGTTGGAGCCGTTGATCACCTCGGGCAGGTAGACGTCGCGCAGCATGTCGGAGAACCGCGCGATGTCCGCCGGCGACCAGCCGTCGTACGTGTAGCGGATGATCTCCGCGGCGCGCGGCCACACCGAGCCGGCCCACCCGGTCTGGAGGGGCGCGTTGCTGTTGGTGTGCTCGGTGATCGTCGACGACCAGGCGTTCATCAGCTCGATCGCCTTCTGCGCGTAGGCGCTGTTGCCGGTGATGTACCAGGCCAGCGCGTCGGTGTACGCGGCGATCGCGTCCTGCCGCTCGTCCGTGCAGCCGTTGTCCGGGTTGGAGTACGACCCGCACTCCACGTCGGCGCGCGGTTTGGGGGTGCGGGACAGGGAGGCGTACGAACTGCCGATCATCTGGTTGTACGCGTCCTTCCACGGCTCCGCGTTCGCCTGCACCTGCTCCTTGACGTAGGCGAGTTGGGGCAGGCTGACCAGGACGCCCGGGTGCGTGAAGGTGGTGGGCGCGGCGGCCACGGCGGGGGCGGCTGCCGGGGCCGGGGCGGCAGTGGCGGTGGCGGTCCCGGGCAGTGCGGTGAGCGCGGTGCCGAGGGCGGCGGCCGCGGCGGCCAGCCCGGTGGCCCGGCGGAAGCGTTTCCGCCGGGGGCTGCCGGTGCTCCGGGTGCTCCGGGCGCCGTGGGTGCGGTGGGGGAATCTGCGCATGGTGGGGGCTCCTTGCTCCGCGGTGGGGCGGGAGGTGAGGTGCGGCCGGGCAGTGTAAGGAAACTTTCCTTTCCGTGGTACGCGAGGATCGCGCCCTCCACCGCCCCAGTCAAGGGGCTGAACAAAGGTCAATGACCTGAACCCGCACCCGAATTGCCTCCTTCCGAGGGCATCGCCCACCGGGCCGGACACGTCTACCTGGCCGGCGGGGCCGCCCTGTGCGGGGGACGGCGCGGTGGCGTGCGAGGTCAGGAGGGGTAGGTGTGGGTGTCGGACGGGGGGATGGTGGCCCACAGGGCGGTGCCCTCGCCGGGGGAGAGGTCGGCGACCGCGGGTGGGGGGAGGTCGGCGGTGAGGGGGAGGCCGTCCGGGGTGGTGGTGAGGGTGATGCGGAACCGGGCGCCGTGGGACTCCATGCCGGTGACGCGGACGGTCCAGGCGTTGGGGGTGGCCGGGTCGGGGCGGTCGCGGTGGAGGGTGACGGCGCCGGGCGGGAACGCCGCGAACGCCGGGCCGGTCAGTGCGGCGGTGCCGGTGAGCGCCAGGTGCGGGCTGATCCGGACGCGGGCGCCGTCGGCCTCGCCCCGGAAGAGGTTGAGCCCGACCAGGCGGGCGATGTAGTCGGTGCGCGGGTGGCGGGCGATCTCCGCGGGGGCGCCCTCCTGCACGATGCCGCCGTGCTCGACCACCGCCAGCCGGTCGGCGAGCACCATCGCGTCCAGCGGGTCGTGCGTGACCAGCACTGCCACCGCCTCGAACGCGGCCAGATGGCGGCGCAGTTCGGCGCGTACGTCCAGCCGGGCACCGGCGTCGAGGGCCGCCAGCGGCTCGTCGAGCAGCAGCAGCCGGGGCGCGGTGGCCAGCGCCCGGGCGAGCGCGACCCGCTGCGCCTGGCCGCCGGACAGCCGGCGCGGCTTGGCGTGCGCGTGCCCGGCCAGGCCCATCCGGTCCAGCAGGCCGGCGGCCAGCGCCCGGGCCTCGGCGCGGGAGGCGCCGTGGCAGCGCGGCCCGAACGCCACGTTGTCCAGGGCGCTCAGGTGCGGGAAGAGCAGGTAGTCCTGGAAGACCACGCCGACCGGGCGGTGCTCCGGCGCGATGCGCACCCGCTCCACCGGGCGCTCCAACTCCCGCCCGTCCAGCCGCAGATGGCCGCCGGTCAGCGCGGTCAGCCCGGCCAGTGCGCGCAGCGAGGTGGTCTTGCCCGCGCCGTTCGGCCCGAGCAGCGCCACCACCTCGCCGGGTTCCGCGGCCAGGCGCACGTCGAGCCGGAAGTCCCCGCGGTCCACCACCAGATGGGCGTCGAGCCCGCCGGCGCTCATCCGGTGCCCGCCCCCGTCCAGCGGTCGCGCAGCCCGGCCAGCACCGCGACGGACACCGCGAGCAGCACCAGGCTCAGCGCGACGGCCGCGTCCGGGTCGTCCTGGAGCGCGAGGTACACCGACAGCGGCATCGTCTGGGTGCGGCCGGGGAAGCTGCCCGCGAAGGTGATCGTGGCCCCGAACTCGCCGAGCGCACGCGCCCAGGCCAGGACCGCGCCGGCCGCCACCCCGGGCGCGATCATCGGCAGCGTCACCCGGCGGAAGGCGGTGAAGCGGGAGGCGCCCAGCGTCGCGGCGGCCTCCTCGTACCGGCTGTCGGCGGCCCGCAGGGTGCCCTCCACGCTGATCACGAGGAACGGCATCGCCACGAACGCCTCGGCGACCACCACCCCGGCCGTGGTGAAGGGCAGGGTGACGCCGAACCACGTGTCCAGCCACTTCCCGACGATGCCGTTGCGGCCCAGCGCCAGCAGCAGCGCCACCCCGCCGACCACCGGCGGCAGCACCAGCGGCAGCGTCACCAGGGCCCGTACGAGCCGGCGGCCGGGGAAGCGGGTGCGGGCCAGCAGCCAGGCCAGCGGCACCCCGAGCACCATGGCCACCGCGGTCGCCGCCGTCGCCGTCTCCAGCGACAGCCGCAGCGCCTGCCACACCGCGGAACCGGTCAGCAGGCCGGGCATGTTCCGCCAGGGCGCCCGCACCAGCAGGGCCAGCAGCGGCACCAGCAGGAACGCCAGGCCGACCACGGCGGGCAGCAGCAGCGGCAGCGGGACGGCGCCCCCGCCCCGCTGCCGCCGCGGCCGTACCGGCGGCTGCGCCGCCCCCGCCCCGGCGTTCTTCGGTGCGGGCCTCACGGGTTGAGGAAGCCCGCCTCGCCCAGCACCTTGCGGCCCTCGGCGGACTTCACCAGGGCGATGAACGCCGCCGCGCCGCTCGGGTTCGGCGCGGCCTTCAGCGGCGCGATCGGGTACTCGTTGATCGCCTTGGCCGACTCGGGGAAGGTCACCCCCTGCACCTTGCCGCCCGCGCTCTTGACGTCGGTCTGGTAGACCACCGCCGCGTCCGCCTCCTTCAGCTCCACCTTCGTCAGCGCGGACTTCACGTCCTGCTCGTACGACTTGGGGGTGAGCTTGAGGCCGCTGGCGGTCAGCGCCTTCTGCGCGGCGGCGCCGCACGGCACCGTCTTGGCGCACAGCACCACCGAAAGGCCCGACCCGGTCAGGTCCTTGAGGCTGGCGATCTTCTTCGGGTTGCCCGGGAGGGTGGCGATCTCCAGCTGGTTGCGCACGAAGTCGGTGGGGGTGGCGGACGCGTCGCCCTTGTCGGTGACGGTCTTCATGGTGGCCGGGCTGGCCGCCGCGAAGACGTCGGCGGGGGCGCCGCCGGTGATGCTCGCGGCGAGCTGGTCGCTGCCGCCGAAGCTGAAGACCACCTTCGTGCCGGGGTACGCCTGCTGGAAGTCCTTGCCGAGCGCGGTGAAGGACTCCTTCAGCGACGCGGCCGCGAAGACCACCACGGTGCCCGAGACCTGCTGCGGCCCGGACGCCGACGCGGACGACGAGCCCGACGGCTTCGAGGAGTCCGAGGACTTCGAGGAGGACGACGAGCAGGCGCCCAGGGCCAGCAGCAGCGCGGCGCCGCCGGCCGCCGCGCACAGGCCGCGCGAGCGCGCGCGACGGGTGGTCCGGGCGAACCGCATACGTGGGGTGGTCACAGGAAACTCTCCCTCTCCGCCGAGCCGCCGGTCGCGGTCATGGGCACGATGATAGTTCCGCAGCTGCCAGGGGAAAGTCCGCCGTAGCATCGCATAATCCAAACGATCACCGGACCTGCCCTCGCTTGTGCGATCAGACGACCACCGCACCGGGCGCCGCCGGGGACAGACGGCCGTAACGGCCAACGGCAACCGGCCCACGGCTCGGACCGGCACCGGCCCGCGGCTCGACCGGCGCTCACGGCTCGAACCGGTACCCCATCCCCGGCTCGGTGACGAAGTGCCGCGGCCGGGTCGGATCGTCCTCCAGCTTCCGCCGCAACTGCGCCATGTACACCCGCAGGTAGTTCGTCTCCGTCCGGTACGACGGCCCCCACACGTCGCGCAGCAGCTGCTGCTGGCTGACCAGCCGGCCCGGGGTGCGGACCAGCGCCTCCAGCAGGTGCCACTCGGTGGGGGTCAGCCGGACGTCCGCACCGTGCCGGGTCGCCTTCTTCGCCGCGAGGTCCACGGTGAAGGCGGCGGTCTCCAGCCGGGCGGCGGCCGGCTCCGGCTCCCGGCCGGAGCGGCGCCGCTCGGCCGCCCGCAGCCGGGCGAGCAGCTCGTCCATCGCGAACGGCTTGGTGACGTAGTCGTCCGCGCCCGCGTCCAGCGCCTCCACCTTCTCGTCGGAGCTGTGCCGGGCCGACAGCACGATGATCGGCACCCGGCTCCAGCCCCTGATCCCGGCGATGACGTCGGTGCCGTCCATGTCGGGCAGCCCGAGGTCGAGCAGCACCACGTCCGGGTGCCGGTCCGCGGCCATCCGCAGCGCGGTCGCGCCGTCGTGGGCGGCGTCCACCTCGTAGCGGCGCGCCCGCAGGTTGATCACCAGGGCCCGGACGATCTGCGGCTCGTCGTCCACGACGAGGATGCGCGTCACGCTCAACCCAGCTTCGCGAGCGCCAGGTCGAGGGTGACCACGTCGACGTAGGGCGCGCCCAGGAAGCCCAGCGGCCGGCCGTGGGTGTGCTCCGCCACCAGCTGCCGCACCACGGCGGTGCTCAGGTGGCGGGCCTTCGCGACCCGGTCGACCTGCTCGGCCGCGTACGCCGGGGAGATGTCGGCGTCCAGCCCGGAGCCCGACGCGGTGACCGCGTCGGCCGGCACGTCCGCCGGGTCCACCCCGTCGAACGCGGCGACCGCGGCGCGGCGCTCCTTGATCGTCTTCACCAGGTCCGGGTCGTTCGGGCCGAGGTTGGACGCGCCGGACGCCAGCGGGTCGTACGACCCGGCCGAGGGGCGCGGCTGGAAGTACTTCGGGTCGGGCTTGGCCACCTCGTCGGGGTCGTTCGGGTTCTTCTTGGGCAGGTCGAAGTTCTGCCCGATCAGGCTGGAGCCGACGGCCTTGCCGTCCAGCTCCACCCGCGAGCCGTTGGCCTTCGCCGGGAACGCCGCCTGGGCGACCCCGGTGACCAGCAGCGGATACGCCAACCCGCACAGCACGGTGAAGACCAGCAGCATCCGCAGGGCCGCCAGGTGGTTGCGCACGATACGCATGGGGGCTTCCTTACTCTTCGCAGCCGGGCGCGCTCAGCGCAGCCCGGGGATGAACTGCACGACGAGGTCGATGAGTTTGATCCCGGCGAAGGGCAGCACCAGGCCGCCCAGGCCGTAGACCCAGATGTTGCGGCTGAGCAGCGCCGCGGCCGACGACGGCTTGTAGCGCACCCCGCGCAGGGCCAGCGGGATCAGGGCCACGATGATCAGCGCGTTGAAGACGATCGCCGAGGTGATCGCGGAGCTCGGGCTGTGCAGGCCCATCACGTTCAGGTGGCGCAGCCCCGGGTAGACCCCGGCGAACATCGCGGGGATGATCGCGAAGTACTTGGCGACGTCGTTGGCGATGGAGAAGGTGGTCAGCGCGCCGCGGGTGATCAGGAGCTGCTTGCCGATCTCGACGATCTCGATGAGCTTGGTCGGATTGGAGTCCAGGTCCACCATGTTCCCCGCCTCCTTGGCGGCGGAGGTGCCGGTGTTCATGGCGACGCCGACGTCGGCCTGGGCGAGGGCGGGGGCGTCGTTGGTGCCGTCGCCGGTCATGGCGACGAGCTTGCCGCCGGCCTGCTCCCGTTTGATCAGCGCGAGCTTGTCCTCGGGCGTGGCCTCGGCGAGGAAGTCGTCGACCCCCGCCTCGTCGGCGATGGCCTTGGCCGTCAGCGGGTTGTCGCCGGTGATCATCACCGTGCGGATGCCCATCCGGCGCAGCTCGTCGAACCGCTCCCGCATGCCCTCCTTGACCACGTCCTTGAGGTGGATGACCCCGAGGACCGAGGCGGTGGCCGCGCCGTCGCGCCGCCGCACCACCTCGCCGACGACCAGCGGGGTGCCGCCGCTGCCGGCGATCGCGTCGACCATCGGGCCGACCTCCTCGGCGGGAGAGCCGCCGTTGTCGCGTATCCACTGCGTCACCGCGGCCGCCGCGCCCTTGCGCAGCGCGCGTTCGGCGCCCTCCTCGCCGAGGTCCACCCCGCTCATCCGGGTCTGCGCGGTGAACGGCACGAACTCCGCCCCCGCCAACTCGCCCTCGCCGCGGCCGCGCAGCCCGTACCGCTCCTTGGCGAGCACCACCACCGAGCGGCCCTCGGGTGTCTCGTCGGCCAGCGACGCCAACTGCGCGGCGTCCGCCAGCTGCTGCGCGCTGACCCCCGGCGCGGGCAGGAAGTCGGCGGCCTGCCGGTTGCCCAGCGTGATGGTGCCGGTCTTGTCCAGCAGCAGCGTGGTCACATCGCCCGCCGCCTCGACCGCCCGCCCGGACATCGCCAGCACGTTGCGCTGCACCAGCCGGTCCATGCCCGCGATACCGATCGCCGACAGCAGCGCCCCGATCGTGGTCGGGATGAGCGCCACCACCAGCGACACCAGGATCACCAGGGACTGCTCGGCGCCCGCGTAGACCGCGAACGGCTGGAGGGTCACCACGGCCAGCAGGAAGACGATGGTCAGCGACGCCAGCAGGATGTTCAGCGCGATCTCGTTCGGCGTGCGCTGCCGCGCCGCGCCCTCCACCAGCGCGATCATCCGGTCGATGAAGGTCTCCCCGGGCTTGGAGGTGATCCTCACGACGATCCGGTCCGACAGCACCGAGGTGCCGCCGGTCACCGCGCAGCGGTCGCCGCCGGACTCGCGGATCACCGGCGCGGACTCGCCGGTGATCGCCGACTCGTCGACGGACGCGACGCCTTCGACGACATCGCCGTCCCCGGGGATGGTCTGCCCGGCCGCCACCACGACGTGGTCGCCCACGCACAGCGAGGACGCCGGCACCTCCTCCTCGGTGCCGGCCGGTTCCGAGGAGGAGCCGCCCGGCTGCCAGCCGGACAGCCGCCGCGCGGTGGTGGCGGTCCGGGTCCGGCGCAGCGACTCGGCCTGCGCCTTGCCGCGCCCCTCGGCCACCGCCTCGGAGAGGTTGGCGAAGACCACGGTCAGCCACAGCCACACGGTGATCACCCAGGCGAAGACGCTCGGGTCCTTCACCGCCTCCAGCGTGGTGAGCACCGAGCCGACCTCGACCACGAACATCACCGGGTTCCGCACCATCACCCGGGGGTCGAGCTTGCGGCACGCGTCCGGCAGCGACGCCAGCAGCTGTTTCGGGTCGAGCATGCCGCCGCCGACCCGGCCGCCCGCGGCGGGCTGCGGCGCCGCACCCGGCGCCGCGGGGGGTTTCGAAGTGGTCAGAGACGACATCAGTGCAGACCTTCCGCGAGCGGTCCCAGCGCGAGCGCCGGGAAGTAGGTGAGCCCGACCACGATGACGATCACCGCGGTGAGCAGGCCGACGAACTGCGGCCGGTGGGTGGGCAGGGTGCCCGCGGTCGCGGGCACCGGCTGCTGGCGGCCGAGCGAGCCGGCCAGCGCGAGCACGAACACCATCGGCAGGAACCGGCCGGCGAGCATCGCCAGGCCGAGCGCGGTGTTGTACCAGTTGGTGTTGACCGACAGCCCCGCGAACGCCGAGCCGTTGTTGTTCGCCGCCGACGTGAAGGCGTACAGCACCTCGGAGAAGCCGTGCGCGCCGGAGTTGAGCATCCCGGCCCGCTCGCCGGGCAGCGCCATCGCCAGGCCCGCGCCGACCAGCACGATCGCGGGGGTGGTGAGGATGTAGAGCGAGGCGAACTTGATCTCCCGGCCGCCGAGCTTCTTGCCCAGGTACTCCGGGGTGCGCCCGACCATCAGCCCGGCCACGAACACCGCGATCACCGCGAGGATCAGCATCCCGTACAGGCCCGAGCCGGTGCCGCCGGGCGCGATCTCGCCCAGCATCATGTTGAAGATCGTCATGCCGCCGCCGAGCGGCGAGTACGAGTCGTGGAAGGAGTCGACCGCGCCGGTCGAGGTGAGCGTGGTGGACGTGGCGAACAGCGCCGAGCCCCACACGCCGATCCGCTGCTCCTTGCCCTCCAGCATGCCGCCGGCCGCGTGCCCGGCCGCGCTGTGCACGCTGTGCAGCTCGTTGACGGTGATCACCGCCACCGAAGCGGCCCAGATCAGCGCCATCACCGCGAGGATCGCGTAGCCCTGGCGCCGGTCGCCGACCATCTTCCCGAAGGTGCGCGGCAGGCTGACCGCGATGACCAGCAGCAGGTAGATCTCCACCAGGTTGGTGAAGGCGTTGGGGTTCTCGAAGGGGTGGGCGGAGTTGGCGTTGTAGAAGCCGCCGCCGTTGGTGCCCAGCTCCTTGATGACCTCCTGCGAGGCGACCGGTCCGCCGGTCAGGCTCTGGTGGTCGCCGGCGATGGTGGTGAGCGACTGCACGCCGTGGAAGTTCTGCACCGCGCCGCCCGCGACCAGCACGATCGCGAAGACGAAGGCGATCGGCAGCAGCACCCGCAGCACGATCCGGGTCAGGTCCACCCAGAAGTTGCCGACCCGGTCGGTGCGCTTGCGGGTGAAGCCGCGGATCAGGGCGGCGACCACCGCGATGCCGACCGCGGCCGACACGAAGTTCTGCACCGCCAGCCCGGCCATCTGCACCAGGTGGCCCATGGTGGTCTCACCCGAGTACGACTGCCAGTTGGTGTTGGTGACGAACGACGCCGCGGTGTTGAAGGCCACGCCCGGCGCCACCGCCTTCATGCCGATGGCCAGCAGCAGGTGGTTCTGGAGCCGTTGCAGCCCGTACAGGAACAGCACGGAGACCGCGGAGAACGCCAGCACGCTGCGCAGGTAGACCGGCCAGCGCTGGTCGGCGTCGCCGTCGACGCCGCCGACGCGGTAGAGCAGCCGCTCCACCCGCAGGTGGCGGGGGGAGGTCAGCACATGGGCCAGGTAGTCGCCCAGCGGCCGGTAGGACAGGGCGAGCACGGCCAGCAGCGCGAGGATCTGCAACCAGCCGGCGAGGGTGTCGTTCACGAGAACTTCTCCGGGCGGATCAGGGCCACCACCAGGTAGCCGACCAGGGCCACGGCGACGACGAGGCCGACGATGTTCTCGGCGCTCACAGCCGTTCCACCCCCTTGGCGACCAGGCCGATGACGGCGAACACCACGACGGTGAGGAGAAGGAACAACAGGTCTGGCATGCGTGAGCACCCCGGTGCAGTGGTTCGGAAGGGGACGGGACCGCCCGCGGGCCGTGGACCGGTCGGCGGGCGCTCCCACTGAAGCCCGTCCGGGGCCGCCCGGAGCCGTCCGTTAGCGCCTTCCTGACGCGCTCACCTGCGGCCTTGACGGTGTCTTGACGCGGGCCCCGGGGCGGGTCCTGACGCGGGAGCCGGCGCGGGTCCTGGCGCGGACCCGGGAGCACGGGCCGTGGCCGCGGAGGCGGGGCGGCTCCGGCACGGAGATCGCGGGGAGGGATAATCGAGGCGTGGGCCGAGGGCGGCGCGACCGTACGGCGGCCGCCGTCGCCACCGCCGCCGTCATCCGGAACGGGAAGCAGCCATGACCACAGCGCGTGATTTCCTGATCACCACGTTGGACCTGCCGTCCGGCCGCGAGGTGGCGCCCGGCGACCTCTCGCTGGGGCTGGCCGCGGCGGAACTGGTGGACCTGCTGCGGTCCGGCGCGGCCACGCTCACCGGCGGCCGGGTCGTACCGGGCGAGCGGCTGCCGCACGACGACCGGCTGCTGGGCGAAGCCGCCGCCGCGCTGTCCCGCACGCTGCCCTTCGAGACGGTGGACGAGTGGCTGTGGCGCCGCGGCCGCGGGCTGGCCGCCGCGTACCTGGCCGTCCTCACCGACGAGGGCACCGTCGCCCGGCAGCGCAAGCGGCGCTGGCTGGCCTTCGGCGGCAGCCGCACGGTGCTGCTGGACACCGCGGACCGGCGCCGCGCCGCGCACCGCTGGGCGGCCGACGAACCGGTGCTGCTCGCGCTGGCCGCGACCGTCGGCGCCCCGCCGCCCCCGCCGCCCGACCCCGCGCTCGGCCTGCCCGCGCCCGCCCCCGCCGGCCCGCCCGACCTGCCCGCCCGCATCGACGACCCCGCCGTCGAGGCGATCCTCGCCGCCCTCGCCGACGCCGTCGCCGAGCTCTCCGCCGAGCGCCGGCGCCGCGCCAGCCGCCTCGACGACGCCCACGCCGCCACCCTCCGCCGCGGCTACTGACCCGCCCGCGGGCCCCGCGCCGCGTCCGCCCGCCGCCCGGGCCGGGGCTGCGGCGGGGGCGGGCCGGAGGGGCCCGGGAGGCCGGGTTAGGGTTCGTCGCGTGGTCACCCTCGCCGAGCTCGCCGAAGATCCGCACCCGCACCTGGCCGAGCTGCGCGCGAGCGCCCCCGTGGTGTGGCTGCCCGCGCTCGGCGGGTGGATGGTGACCGGGCGGGCCCTGGCCGTGGAGGTCATGCGGGACGCCGCCACCTACACCGTGGACGACCCGCGCTTCACCACCGCGCAGGTCGTCGGCCCGAGCATGCTCTCGCTGGACGGACCCGAACACGCCCGCCACCGCGACCCGTTCGTGGCCCCCTTCCGGCCGCGGGCGGTGCACGCCGCCTTCGCACCGGCCGTGGCGCGCGAGGCCGGCCGGTTGCTCGACGCCCTCGCGCCGCAGGGCGCCGCCGAGTTGCGCCGCGACTTCGCCGGTCCGCTCGCCGCGGTGGTGATGGCCGAGGTGCTGGGGCTGACCGGCGTGCCCGTACCCGCGATCCTGGCGTGGTACGACGCGATCGTGCGGGCGGTGGACCGGCTCACCCACGGCGAGGACGCCGGAGCGGAGGGCCCGGCCGCCTACACGGCGCTGCGCACGGCGGTCGCCGGCACCCTGGACGCCGGCGCCGCGGACTCCCTGCTGGTGCGGGCGGCCGCCGACGGCCGGCTCGGCCCGGCCGAACTGGCCTCCAACGCGGCCGTGTTGCTCTTCGGCGGCATCGAGACCACCGAGGCGATGATCGCCAACGCGCTGCTGCACATCCTCACCGAGCCCGCCGTGGTACCGGAACTCCTCGCCGACGAAGCCCTGTTGGACAATGCCGTCGAGGAGTCCCTGCGGCTGGAGCCCGGTGCCGCGGTGGTCGACCGCTACGCCACCCGCGACGCCGACCTCGCCGGCGTACGGGTCCGCGCCGGCGACCTCGTCACCGTCTCGCTGGCCGGCGCCAACCGCGACCCGGAGGTCTTCGCCGACCCCGACCGCTTCGACGTGCGCCGCCCCAACACCCGGCTCCAACTGGCCTTCGCCCACGGCCCGCACTACTGCGTCGGCGCCCACCTGGCCCGGCTGGAGGCGAAGGTCGCGCTGCGCGCCTGCCTCGAACGGCTGCCGGAGCTGCGGCTCGACCCGCAGCGGCCGAGCGCGCCGCGCGGCCTGGTCTTCCGCAAGCCGCCGACGCTGGCGGTGCGCTGGCGGAGCTGAGGGCGCGCCGGGGGCGGGCCGAGGGCTTGCCATGGGCGGCCCGCGGGTGCGCTGAGGGGATGCCGTGGCGGCCCCGGTTGCGCCGGAACGGGCGGTCCTTTTGCCGGACCGGCAAGGCGGGTCGGCCACGGGCGGCCGCCGCCCGGATGATCGGGTCAGGGCCCGGCGGCAGGGCGGCCGCGCCCCGTTGACCAGGCCGTACGGACCAGGGAGGCCCAGATGACCCAGCACACCGGCGACGCAGCCGGCACCCACCGACTGCTCGCGACACCCGCGGGGCGCACCCATGTGGTGGAGTCGGGCAGCGGCCCGCTGGTGCTGCTCGTGCACGGCTTCCCCGAGTCCTGGTACTCCTGGCGCCGCCAACTGCCCGCGCTGGCCGCCGCCGGCTACCGCGCGGTCGCCCTCGACGTACGCGGCTACGGCCGCTCGTCCAAGCCCGCGGACCCGGCGGCGTACCGCATGCTGGAGCTGGTGGCGGACACCGCCGCGGTGGTGGAGGCGCTCGGCGAGCGGACGGCGGTGGTGGTCGGCCACGACTGGGGTGCGGCGATCGCGGCGAACAGCGCGCTGGTCCGGCCGGACGTCTTCCGCGCGGTGGGCCTGCTGAGCGTGCCGTACACGCCGCGCGGCGGCCCGCGGCCCAGCGAGGTCTTCGCCGCGATGGGCGGCGACGAGGAGTTCTACGTCTCCTACTTCCAGCAGCCCGGCCGCGCCGAGGCCGAGATCGAGCCGGACGTGCGGGGCTGGCTGGCCGGTTTCTACGCGGCGCTGTCCGCCGGCACCATGCCGCCGCCCGGGGCGCCGGACCCCCACTTCGTCACCCGCGGCGGGCAGTTGAGGGACCGCTTCCCGGCCGCGGCGGGCGGCGGCCGGGCCGCGGCCGGCGGCGAGGGCTCCGCCGCCGGGCTGCCCGCATGGCTCAGCTCGGCCGAACTCGACTTCTACGCGGGGGAGTTCGAACGGACCGGACTGACCGGCGCGCTGAACCGCTACCGCAACATGGATCGCGACTGGGAGGACCTGGCCGCCTACGACGGCGCCCCGGTCCGGCAGCCGTCCCTCTTCCTCGGCGGGTCGCTGGACGCCTCCACGACCTGGCTCGCGGACGCCATCGCGGCCTATCCGGCAACGCTGCCGGGGCTGGCCGGCTGCCATGTCCTGGAGGGCGCCGGGCACTTCCTCCAGCAGGAGCGCGCCGCCGAGGTGAACGCGCACCTCACGACGTGGCTGGCCGGGCTGCCCGGCTGAAGCTGCTTCTATGCTCGGGGGCACGGCATGGCGTCATGGCCCGCCATGGCCCGTCATGACGCCATGACGCCAGGCCGTCAGGCCGTCAGACAGGGACGAGCGGAAGAAGGCGGGGCCGCGATGCCGGCAGCGGACGCAGTACCCGGGTTCGGCGGCGGCGGTTCGGGCCGGCCGGTCGGCGTGGTGGGCGCCGGCCTGATCGGCCTGGCCGTCGCCCGCCGGCTCGCCCAGCGCGGCGCCGAGGTGGTGGTCTTCGACAAGGAGCCGGAGGTCGCCGTCCACCAGTCCGGGCACAACTCCGGCGTCGTCCACTCCGGCCTGTACTACCCGCCCGGCTCGCTCAAGGCCGTGCTGTGCCGCCGCGGGGTCGGGCTGCTCAAGGAGTTCTGCGCCGAACACGCGCTGCCCTACCGGGAGATCGGCAAGGTCGTCGTCGCGCACTCGCCCGAGGAGGTGGCGCGGCTGGACGTCCTCCAGGAGCGGGCCCGCGCCAACGGCGTACCCCGGGTGCGGCGGCTCGACCCGGCCGCGCTGCGCGAAGTCGAGCCCGAGGTCAGGGGACTGGCCGCGCTGCACTCGCCGACCACCGCCATCGTCGACTTCCGCGCGGTGGCGCGGGCGCTGGCCGGGGAGGTCACCGAGGCCGGCGGGCGGCTGGTGCTCGGCGCCGAGGTGACCGCGATCCGGCCCGGCCCGCACGGCGTCACCGTCACCAGCGGCGGGCGGCCGTACGAGCTGCGCCGCGCGGTGATCTGCGCGGGCCTGTACTCCGACACGGTGGCGCGGCTGGCCGGCGACGCGCCCTCCCCGGCGATCCTCGCCTTCCGCGGCGAGTACTACCGGCTCCGCCCGGAACGGGCCGGGCTGGTGCGCGGGCTGGTCTACCCCGTGCCCGACCCGGCCTACCCCTTCCTCGGGGTCCACCTCACCCCCCGCGTCGACGGCCAAGTGGACATCGGCCCCAACGCGGTGCTCGCGCTCGCCCGCGAGGGCTACCGGCGGCGCGACGTCGACCTGCGCGACCTCGGCCGCGCGCTCGCCTGGCCCGGCACCCGCCGCCTCGTCCGCCGCCACTGGCGGGCCGGCCTGCACGAACTCCACGGCTCCCTGTCCAAGCGGGCCTTCGCCGCCCAGGCCGCCCGCTACGTCCCCGCCCTCACCCCAGCCGACCTCCTGCCCGCCCCCGCCGGCGTCCGCGCCCAGGCCCTCGACTCCCACGGCGCCCTCGTCGACGACTTCACCCTCACCGCCCTCGGCCCCGTCACCGCCCTGCGCAACGCCCCTTCCCCCGCCGCGACCTCCTGCCTGGCCATCGCCGCCCACCTCACCGACCACTACCTCCAGCACCCCTAGTGCTCCGGCCGGCCCGGTCCGCCGGGGCGCGGCAGCCGACCGTTCACCGGTCGCCGCCGGCGCGATTCGGCCGGCTTCATGCCGCCACGGTGCCGGCGGTGGCCGGCGAGCCCCACCGGTTACCGGCGGCAGGGCCGGCGTCTGCCCGGACGTCCACCGCAGCGGCCATCCGCGCTCCCCGCACGTCCTCCTCGCCGCGGACGCGGGCGCGGGCGCGTTCGCGCCGTCGGGCGACGGGCACGTCCGGGTGGCGGGCGCCCAGGTCGTGCTGGCCGAGGCGGGCGGGCCGGGCGCGGCCCGCGGGCCCGTCGGGGTGGCGAGGGCTCACCGGAGGACTTCGGCGCGGGCCCGGGTCCAGGCCGACTCGCGCAGCAGGCGCAGGCCGTTGAGCCCGACGATGACCGTGGAGCCCTCGTGGCCGAGGACGCCGAGCGGCAGCGGCAGGGTGGCGGCCAGGTCCCAGACCACCAGGCCGGTGATGAACACCGAGGCGACGACCAGGTTCTGCACCACGAGCCGGCGGGCCTGCCGGGAGAGCGCCACCACGGCGGGCACCGTGGCGAGTTCGTCGCGCACGATGACGGCGTCGGCGGTCTCCAGGGCGAGGTCGGAGCCGGCCCGGCCCATCGCGACGCCGGTGTGGGCGGCGGCCAGGGCGGGGGCGTCGTTGACGCCGTCGCCGACCACCATGACCTTGCGCCCGGCCTGCTCCTGTTCCCTGACCGCGGCGACCTTGTCCTGCGGCAGCAGCCCCGCGCGGACGTCGGTGATGCCGGCCTCGGCGGCCAGGCGGGCGGCCGCGCGCGGGTTGTCGCCGGTGAGCAGGATCGGCGCCGTGCCGGTCAGGGACGTGCAGGCGGCGACGGTGGCGGCGGCGTCCGGGCGCAGCCGGTCGGCGATCCCGAGCACCCCGACCGGGATGCCGTCGGCCTCGACCAGCACGGCGGTGCGGCCGTCGTCCTCCAGCGCGCCGGCGACCGCGGCGGCGCGGGCCGAGCCGTCGTCCGCGCGGTCGTGCAGGCGCCGGGCCGGGGCGCCGACCGCGACCGCGCGGCCGGCGACGTGGGCGCTCACCCCGACGCCGGGAACGGAGCTGAAGTCCTCGGCCGGGGCCGGCACGAGGCCCCGGCCGCGGGCGGCGGCCACGATGGCGCGGGCGAGCGGGTGCTCGCTGGGGTGCTCGGCCGCGGCGGCCAGCGCGAGCAACTCCTCCTCGGTCAGCCCGGAGCCGGGCAGCGGGCGGATGTCGGTGACGCGGGGCGTGCCTTCGGTGAGGGTGCCGGTCTTGTCCAGGGCGACGGCGTCCACCCGGCCGAGCCGCTCCATCACCACGGCGGACTTCACCAGCACGCCGTGGCGGCCGGCGTTGGCGATCGCGGACAGCAGCGGCGGCATGGTCGCCAGTACCACCGCGCACGGCGAGGCGACGATCATGAAGGTCATCGCCCGCAGCAGCGCGCCGGTGAACACCGCGCCGAACGCCAGCGGGACCGCGAACACCGCCAGGGTGGCGGCGACCATGCCGATCGAGTACCGCTGCTCGACCTTCTCGATGAACAACTGGGTGGGGGCCTTGGTCTCGGAGGCTTCCTCGACCATCTGCACGATCCGGGCGATCACCGAGTCGGAGGCGTCCCGCTCGACGGCGACGCGCAGCGCGCCGGTGCCGTTGAGGGTGCCGGCGAACACCTCGTCGCCCGGGTGCTTGACGGCCGGCAGCGGTTCGCCGGTGATGGTGGCCTGGTCGACCTCGCTCGCGCCGTCCAGGACCCTGGCGTCGGCGCCGATCCGCTCGCCGGGGCGCACCAGGACGGTGTCGCCGACGGCCAGCCGATCGGTCGGGACGGTCTCCTCGGTGCCGTCGTCCAGCAGCCGGGTCGCGGTGGCCGGGGCGAGGTCGAGCAGACCGCGTACGGAGTCGGCGGTGCGGGCGGTGGCGAGGGCCTCCAGCGCGCCGGAGGTGGCGAAGATGACGATCAGCAGGGCGCCGTCCATCACTTGACCGACCGCGGCGGCACCCAGCGCGGCGACGATCATCAGCAGGTCGACGTCGAGCGTCTTCTCCCTGAGCGCCTGGAGCCCCGCCCAGGCCGGTTCCCAGCCGCCGGCGGCGTAGGCGACCGCATACGGCGGGCCCCATGCCCACGCCGGGGCGCCGGCCAGTTGCAGGGGCAGCGCGACCAGGAACAGCAGCGTCGCGGCGAGCGCCCACCGGGCCTCGGGCAGCGCGAAGATCCGCGTGCGCCGCCGCGGCGCGTCTCCGGCGGACGCCGCGGCCAGCCCGGGGGCGGGGCGCTCGGTCAGGGTGGAGGACATGGCAGGCAGGACCCTTCGTGCAGGCCATCGGCAGGAGGGACGACCCGGCCCACGATACAGGATCAAATGAACAGTCCTTCATGCGTCGCCTGTAGTATTGACGCATGGGTCATGGAGCCGCTCCCGCGAAGAACGCCGTCCCGCGCGTGCGCCTGGACGCGGACAACGCCGCGCGGGTGGCGACCACGCTCCAGGCCCTGGCCACCCCGTCCCGGCTGCTGATCCTCGCCCGCCTGCGCGAAGGGCCCTGCGCGGCCACCGAACTCGCCCACGCCGCCGGCCTGGAGCAGTCCGCCTGCTCCCACCAGCTACGGCTGCTGCGCAACCTCGGCCTGGTCGTCGGCACCCGGCAGGGCCGCTCGGTGGTCTACGCGCTGTACGACAACCACGTCGCCGAACTCCTCGACCAGGCCGTCTACCACACCGAGCACCTGCGCCTCGGACTCAGCGACGCCGACGCGGACGCCGGCGCCGATCCCGCCGCCGAGGACGCGGATCTCGCGGCCGGCCCGACGATCTGACCGCCCCCCGACCCGCCGCCCCGCAGCCGGCGGCCCCTTCGGCGGGGCTGGGGCTCAGAGCCCCAGATCGAGGGCGAGGCAGGAGTAGGAGATGAAGGACTTGTCCGCGGCGTAGGTGTCCGTGAGGTCCTTCCCCTCCACCGGAGCCACCTCGACCATGTCCTCGAAGCGGACCCGCTCCGGGAGGCTGCCGAACCGTGCCCGCCGCGCCGCCGCGGCCGCGCTGTCCGTGATCTTGATGCTCTCCATGGCCAACCTCCACTCGGTCGGTGCCGCCTCGCCGTGTCGCTCCCGGCTCGGGCACGGCTTCACTCTGGCATCGGGTGCGTCACCTGTCAAGACGGTGACGAATGAGTGGCCGGCCCCTCACCGCAGGTGAGCGGCATGGAGCGCGGCGCAGCGAAAACCGGTGGCCGGGGCACCCCCGCCCCCGTACCGTCGCCCCATGGCTGACGAGTGCTACGGGCATGCGCGGCTGGCCGCGCTGTACGACCCGCTCGACCCGGACCGCGGGGATCTGGCGGCGTATCTCGCGCTCGCCGACGAGGTGGGGGCGCGCAGCGTCCTGGACATCGGCTGCGGCACGGGCGTCCTCGCCCTGCTCCTGGCCGACCGCGGCCTGGACGTCGTGGGCGTCGACCCGGCGCTCGCGTCCGTCGAGGTGGCCCGCGCCAAACCGGGCGCCGACCGCGTGCGCTGGCTGCACGGCGACGCCACCGCCCTGCCCCCGCTGCGCGTCGACCTCGCCACGATGACGGGGAACGCCGCCCAGGCCGTCACCGACCAGGACGTGTGGCGGGCGACGCTGCGCGGCGCGTACGGCGCGCTGCGGCCCGGCGGGCACCTGGTGTTCGAGACCCGTGACCCGGACCGGCGCGCCTGGGAGGGGTGGACCCGCGCCAATTCCCACCAGGTGGCCGAGGTCCCGGGCGCAGGCGTGATCGAGAGCTGGCACGAACTGATCAGCGTGGCGCTGCCGTTGGTCACCTTCCGGGCGACCTACGTGTTCGCCGCCGACGGCGTGACGCTGACCTCGGACTCGACGCTGCGCTTCCGGACCCGTGCGGAGGTAGAGGGCGACCTCGCCGCCGCCGGCTTCGAGGTGGCCGGCGTGCGGGACGCCCCCGACCGCCCGGGGCTGGAGTTCGTCTTCCTCGCCCGCCGCCCGTGAGCGGTCTCGGGCCCGCCCGGTGGGGGCCCGACCCGCGGTGAGGGGCGGCGCCGCTCAGCGTCGGGCGTGGCGGCCCTGGCCGTGGCTCTGGCCCTGACTCCGGCTGTTCGGGGTGGAGTCCGCGGCGCCGCGGGGCGCGGGCGGGGCGTAGCGGGTGTCAGCCAGGAACGGGTTCGGACGGCGGACCCGCAGCCGCGTGATCGTGGGGGCCGCGAGGCGGCCGATCAGCAGGCTGCTGGCGTAGGCGACCGGCAGGGCGAGCAGCGCGGAGCCGACGACGTCGTGCGGGTAGTGCGCGCCGACGTAGACCCGCGTGAAGGCTTCGAGCACCGCGAAGAGCGCGGCGATCGCGCTGAGCCGGCGGTCGAGCAGGAAGAGCGCGGCCACGGACGCGGCCGCCGCCGTGGTGTGGCCGCTGGGGAAGGCGTAGTCGCTCGGCACCGGGCAGGTCTCGACGATGAAGGCGTGTGGCATGGAACGGCACGGCCGCTGCTCGGCGACGATCTTCTTGACCACCTCGGCGCAGGCGAAGGCCACCCCGACGCTGACCGGCACGGCGAGCGCCAGCGCCATCGCGGCGCCGTCCCGCCGTCGGGCCCGCCACCAGCCCACGACCATGAGGACCGCGAAGACCCCGAGTTGGGCGTTGGTCCACCATGCGACGAAGCCGTTGAGCCAGCGGGTGTCGCGGGCCAGGTCCGTGACGGCGGTGAACAGCGGTCCGTCGATGTGCGACCCGTCGAAGGCCAGCGTCGCGGCGCCTGTGATCATCAGCATCGTCTTTCGAAGCCGGCTCGGACGGCCCGTTCCCGGCCGGTCGTCGCCGTGGCGGCAGGTATGTCTACGCGAATGTAGACGATGAACACCGAGCGGCCAACTCGTGAACTGCGGCCGTCGTGCAGGTGAATGATCACATTACACGGTGCCGTCGGCACCCTCCGTCGCGGTGCCCGCCCCGGGCAGCAGCAGGCGGAAGGCACAGCCCGCACCGGGGCGGTTGTCCAGCTCGATCCGTCCGCCGTGCGCCGCCGCGATCGCGCCCGCGATGGCGAGCCCGAGGCCGGACCCGGGCTCGACGCCCGACCCGGCACCGTTGGCGGACGGCACCGCCCGGTGGAAGCGCTCGAACACATGGGGCGCCTCGGCCGGGTCGATGCCGGGCCCGTCATCGGCGACCTCCACCGCGCATACCGGCATGCCCGGCGGCAGGGCGGCCCCGGTGCCCAAGGCGCCGCGCACCCCGGCGCGCGCGGCACCGATCCGCACCTGGACACGGGTCCCGGCGGGGGTGTGGGTACACGCGTTGGACAGCAGGTTGCCCAGCACCTGGGCGAGTTGGTGCGGGTCGCCGGGCGCCTCGACGATGTCGAGGTCGCGCTCGGGCCCGGCGGGGTGCGCCGCCAGCGGCCCCAGCGAGATGGCGTGCTGGGGGTGGCGGATCGCGGTGGTCGCGATGGTGTCGGCCGCCAGCGAGAGGAGGTCGACCTGCTCGCGGTGCGCGGCCGGGGTGTCGCCCAGCTTGGCGAGGAGGAACAGGTCGTCGACGAGCCGGCTCATCCGGTCGGCGTTGTGCGCGATCAGCGCGTGCGCCTCGCGGCGCCTGCGGTCGGCCATGCCGGGCTCGTCGAGGAGGAGTTCGGCGAAGCCCTGCACCGCGGTGAGCGGGGTGCGCAGTTCGTGGCCGGCGTCGGCGAGGAATCGGCGCAGCCGCTGCTCGGAGGTCTCCGTACGGCGCAGCGCCGTCCGCAGCCGGTCGAGCATGGTGTTCAGGGCCAGGCCGAGCCGGCCGACCTCGGTGTCGGGGTCGGCCACCGGGACGTTGAGTTCCAGCGCCCCGGCCGTGATGAGCTGCGCGGTGCGCTCGACGCGGGTGAGCGGGCGCAGGCCGAGCCGCACCGCGCCGTTGCCGAGGACGACGACCCCCGCGGCGACGGCGGCGCCCAGGCCGAGACTGAGCCACAGCAGCTTGGCGGTGGCGCCGGCCACGGTGTCCAGCGGCAGCGCCACGACAGTCCGCATGGCGTCCGGCCCGGCGTAGCTGACCACCCGCCATCCGGCCCCGCCGCTGCCGCCCTCGGCCGGGACGGTGCTCGGCCGCCCGGCGGCCAGGTGCAGGTCCGCCGCCCGCTGCGGGAGCCGGGGCCCGGGGCCGTCGCCGTCGCCCATGGAGGTGTGCAGCAGGCGGCCGCCGCCGTCGTAGAAGAAGACGCGGTAGTCCGAGGGCAGCGCGCTGTCGGGGCTGGGCGTGCGCGGAATCCGCCCGGCGGCCAGGTCCTGGTAGACGCTCTCGGGCGGGCGGAAGTGGGTGAGGCGGTCGTCGACCTGGTCGGTGAGCCAGCCGCGCAGCACCGCCAGACCGGCGAGCTGGCAGAGCAGCACGGCGCTGGTGGCGAGCAGGCCGGCGATCAGGATGAGGCGGCCGCGCAGCGAACGCGGCCGGGGCAGTCGCGGCATGCGGGGCAGCCGCGGGCGGGGCGGGCGCCTCACCGGGGCGCCGGGCCCGTCGCGTCGGGCGGCAGCCGCAGGCAGTAGCCGACCCCGCGCACGGTGTGGATCAGGGGTGGCGCGTCCCGGTCGAGCTTGCGGCGCAGGTTCTTGACGTACGTGTCGACGATCCGCGTGTCGCCGGAGAAGTCGTACCGCCACACCTGCTGGAGGATCTCCGGCTTCTTCAGCACCCTCTCCGGGTGGGCCAGCAAGCAGGCAAGCAGCCGGAACTCGGTCGGCGACAGCTTCACCGGCCGCCCGGCGCGCATCACTTCGTGGCTGCTCTCGTCGAGCGTGAGGTCGGCGTAGCGCAGCGGCGGGCGGGCCCCGGCCGTACCCGCGGTCGCGCCGCTGCGCCGCAGGATCGCCCGGACCCGCAGCAGCACCTCCTGGACGTGGAACGGCTTGGTGACGTAGTCGTCGCCGCCGGAGCTGAGGCCGATGATGCGGTCCTCGACGCCGGTGCGGGCGGTGAGGAACAGCACCGGCGTGTACACGCCCTGTGCGCGCAGGTCGCGGGTGAACTGGAAGCCGTCGGTGTCGGGCAGCATGATGTCGAGCACGATCAGGTCCGGCCGGCGGCTGCCGACCGCGAACATCGCCTCCTGGCCGCCGCCCGCGCGCACCACGGCGTAGCCCGCCGCGGTCAGCGCGGAGGCGAGCAGCGTACGGATGCTGGCGTCGTCCTCCACGACCAGGACGGTGTGCCGGGCGGCGGGTGGGCGCGCGAGGGCGTTCGGATCGGTCACGTGCGGATACCTCGAGGTGCGGTCGGGTACGGGCGGGACTGCGGGTGGGACATGGGTGGAGGGGAGCCGCCGTGTGCGGCTCCCCTTCTCTTCCTGCGGTCGGTAGGTCGGGCGGTGCGGTCGGCGGGCCCGCGCCTGCCGGTACGTCAGCCGGTGACCTCCTTGTCCTTGGCGAGTGCGGTGGCCCGCTCGGTGACGGTCTTCCGCAGCGCGGACACCGCGGTGTCCAGCGACTTGGGGTCCGCCTCGGCGGAACTGGCTTGTGCCGCGATGGACTTCAGGTCCTTCAGGGCCGTGCCGGAGCCGTAGAAGGTCCGGTAGAGGCTGCGGTACGCCTTCATGTAGACGCCGTCGAAGGCGTCGGAGGCCAGGAACCGGGTCTTCAGGATCTGCTGGGCCATGGAGAACCCGCCCTGGCCGCCCTGGCCGCCCTTGCCGGCGTCGCCGCCCTGGCCGCCGCCTCCGGAGAACCCGCCGGCGTTCGGCATCCCCGAGGGCAGCGCGGAAGGCGCCGCGCCGGCCGTACTCGCCCCTGCCCCGGCCGGGCCCGTACCGGCTCCGGTGTCCGCCCCGGCTCCGGTGTTCCCGCCCGCGGCGGGCAGGCCACCGCCGATGCCGATGGAGTCCTTCGGTCCGGCGGTCGCGTTGCTGCCGAAGGTCAGGTTGTAGTCCCAGCCCAGGACGGAGAACTTCTTGGTGTCCAGGTCGTACCAGAGCAGGTAGTTCTTGCCGGGGCCCGACATGTCGTCGGAGTTCAGCAGCAGGTTCTGCGACGCGACGTAGGCGGCCAGCGAGTCGACGTCGACGTAGCGGTGCAGATCCCGGGCGAACTCCTTGTCCGACGCCTTGTTGGCCCACTTGATGAGTTTCATCACCGGCGCCAGGTCCTGGCTGCCGGTCATGTTGAGCTGCTTGAACGAGGACTCGTACGCGCTCGGGTCGTCCCCGCGGTAGTCGAAGCTGCCGCCCGCCCTTGCCTTGTACAGCACGCCGTTGCCGTCGGCGACGCTCTCCGCGTAGTCGGTGTCGGGCGACTCGACCATCAGGCGGGTGGCGACGGGCCGGTCGTTGACCTTCAGCTCGGTGAAGGCGTACCGCTCGGCCTTCTGGCCGCCGTCCGTGGTCAGGGACAGCGCGAGCGCCTCGTTGAGCGGCACCTGGCTGTTGCTGCCCGGGCGCAGCGAGATTTCCCGCTCGCCCTGGTAGGCGCGGCCCTTGACGTACTCGTCGATCTTGACGAGCCAGGGCAGCTCCTCGGGCTTCTGCGCGGACAGGTCGTACTGCACCATCCCGCCGAACCCGCCCCCGCCCTGGGCGCCTTGGCCCCCTCCTCCGCCGGCGTCCCCGGGAGCACCGGCGGAGGCGCCCTGCGCGCCCTGGGGCACCGCCCGGCCGCCGGGCATGCCGCCGGGCAGGCCGCCGCTCGTGCCGCGCAGGGACGACAAGGTGGAGTTCCCCTTCAGACGTATTCCGACGTCGTTGAGGTACACCCCGTCGATGGTGAGGTCGGCCTCGATGTAGTCCTTGGTCCCGTCCTTCGTGAACCCCTTCATCATCTTGTCGAAGTCGGTCTGCTGGTAGGTGAGTTCGATCGAGTGCGGCACCGAGGCGCTGTACAGCGGTGTGCTGCCGCGGACGTTGTCGGTGATCGGGTCGGCCTCGGCGCGCGAGGAGGAGGTGACGTACGGGGTGACCCGGGTGTTGCCGAGCAGGGCGACCATCGCCGCGAGCCCGACGCCCAGCGCCGCGGCCGGCTTCCAGTGGTGGCGCAGCCGGACCGGCAGCCGGTCCCGTAGCCGCCGCCGGCGCCGCACGGTCGCGGGCGTGTCCGGTCCGGGCCCGCCGGCCCCAGGACCGCCCATCACAGGTCCGTGGTGTCGTAACCGGTCAGCACGGTCACCCGCTGGCCGGACGTCCTGGCCTGCAACGCGCTGACCAGGTCGCCCGGTTCGGCCCCCTGCTTCAGCCGCACCGTGTAGAACACCTCGCTGAGCGCGCCGCCGCGGATCGTCTCGGTGCTCACCAGCTCGAACTCGGTGGTGTACTTGATCAGTACGTCGCGGATCTGCGGGGTGTAGTCGTCACCGGCCGGCACCTGGACCTTGACGACCTGCCGCTGCACGTTGAGCGCGAACCAGTTGAACTGGAACATCACGACGACCACGACGCAGATCACCACGGCGCCGACCGCGGCCAGCGTGTAGAACCGGGCACCGCACGCCATGCCGATCGACATGGCCAGGAAGATGAAGCCGACGTCCCTGGTCTCCTTGACCGCGTTGCGGAACCGCACCACGGACAACGCGCCGACCAGCGAGAACGCGCGGGCCAGGTTGGAGCCGACCACCAGCATGATCAGGGCGACGATCATGCCGACGATGACCAGCGTCTGCACGTAGGACTGGCTGTAGGAGACGTTGCGGTGCGTGTACCGGTACACGTAGCCGATCATCGTGGACAGCACGAACGACAGCACCATGGCCGCCGCGACGTCGGCCACGCTGAACGTGCCGCTGAGTTCCTGGAGATCGAAGTTCACTGTGCTCCTGCTTTCGACGGCGCGTCGGGGTGCGCCGGCCGCTGCTCGGGCGGCTGTTCTTCGGTGGGGGTGGGCGGCGGGTAGTCCGCCTCGTGGACGTGGAAGGCCGACCGCGGGGCCAGGCCGAACGCCTCGACGGCCTGGACGTACTTCGAGACCCGGATGAGGTTGAGGTTGCGGCGGGCGGCCAGGTCGGTGATCCAGTGCGGGGTGCGCTCGTTGACCTTGATCTCCATGACGCTCAGGTGCGGTGGCATCGTGAAGCGGTTCTCCGGCGTGGGTGTGCCGAAGTGGAAGTCCCGGTCCCGGCCGCGGACCCGGCGGTCGAAGGTCACCCGCAGGCCGGTGTCGGAGTGCCGCCCGACCAGGGCCTCGCGCTGGTAGCCGGTGAGCACGGTGGGCCGCAGGTCCAGCCGGACGCCCAGGTCGAGCACCTCCTGCACGAAGGCGCTCTCCTGCGCGGAGTGCTCGACCAGTTCCCGCCCGTCGCACAGCCGTCGCGCCGTGCCGTAGGGCAGGGTGATGCGGCGCTTCTGCGTGACCCGGTTGACGCGCTGCTTGATCTCCACGCAGACCGGGGTGTCGTCGGTGACGGCGGCGAGGTCGCCGTAGTGCCGGATGCGCAGCTTGCGGCGGAACTTCAGGCCGTCGATCTTCTCCCAGTAGAACCGCAGCCGGGGCGTGTCGTAGTACAGGCTCCACACGCCGTACCCGCCGACGGGGCTGTGCGGGTCCTGGTCCATCCGCTCGGCCAGCTCGTCGCGGATCTCGGCGGCCTGCTCGACCGGCACCAGGTACTTCAGCTCGAACCGGTTGAACGCGTGCAGCCGGCTGGCGACGTGCAACGGCTCCTGGCCGCCCGCCGGTTCGGCACTGCCCGCCGGTTGGGCACCGACTGCTCTCGAACGCACCACCATGCGACTCCCTGCTCGTACGTGACGGACCGACCGGCCGTGCACACGCAACCAGTGGTGCATGAGGAGCAGATGAGAAAACCGGGTGGATTCAAGGAGGCTTGCAGATGGCGAAAGAGTGAACGTGAGGGAAACGCAGCCGTCTCCGACGTCCCTTCCGCCGACCCCGAACGGCACTGTCTCGTATATGAAACGGCGCGGTCAGCGGCGGGGAGCGGACGCCTGTATTCCGTCGTACCGTCGCCGGCTGAATGGGTGATGCACCGTCAACTGCGCCCCGGTGGCCGCCGGCCGCGCCACCCACTCCCGGCACGCGCTGGAGGAGACCGCCGCCGCGCTGGACGCCGCCGACCGTGCCGAGGACGCCGCCGACCGCTCGCTCGCCAACCGCGCCTTCCACCGCGCCCTGTACGCCGAGTGCGGCAACCCCCTGCTGGTGACGTCCCTCGACGAGCTGCGCGACCAGACCGCCCTGGTCTCCAGCGCCGCCTGGTCCCGCCGGGGGGTCAGCGGGTGCCGTCGCTGTCGTTGCTGTCGTCGTCGCGGTCGCGGTCGGCGAAGGCCTCGCGGGCGGCGGTAGTCGCGTTCAGGGCACGGGGGAAACCGCAGTAGACGGCGGCGTGGAGGAGCGCTTCGGTGATCTCCTCGCGGCTGATGCCGACGTTGAGGGCGGCGCCGATGTGCACCTTGAGCTGGGGCTCGCAGCCGCCGAGGGCGGTGAGCACCCCGAGGGTGACGAGTTGGCGGCTGCGCGGGTCGAGGCCGGGCCGGTCGTAGATGTCGCCGAAGGCGAAGGCAGCGACGTGGTGGCCGAGGGCCGGGCTGATGTCGGCGAGGGAGTCGATGACCGCCTCGCCCGCGTGCCCGTCGATGCGGGAGAGCACGGACTGCCCGTGGCGGCGCCGGGCGAGGCTCTCGGGGCTGTCGATGTCGTGCTGGGCGGTGGGCTCGGCGGCGGCCTGGGCGGTGGACTGGGCGGTGGCGGCGGTCATGGCCGGGGGCCTTCCTGGTAGGTGGCGATCTTGTACTCGGTGGCGGCGAGGGCGAGTTGCAGCTGGGCGATCTGGGAGCGCAGCGTGTCGCGGTGCTCCAGCAGCATGTCCATGCGCTCGGGAACGGTGTCCTGGCCGAGGTCGACCAGCTCCACGTAGTGGCGCAGGTCGCTGATGGGCATGCCCGAGGTGCGCATCCGGGTCAGGAACACCAGCCGGCGGACCGCCGCCGCGTCGTAGCGCCGGTGCCCGGCCGAGTCCCGCGGCACGCGGACCAGCCCGATCCGTTCGTAGTACCGCAACGTGTGGGGGTTGACCCCGAGGTGCTCCGCGGTGGTGGCGATGTCCCACTCGGCCGCGTCGTCGTCCCGTGCGAGCTCGCGCAGCGCCTCCGCGGAGACCCCGCCGGGCGGGTCCACCGCCAGGCGCAGGGCCTGCCGCAGTGCTTCGTCGTGTTCCATACCCCGGACCGTAGGGGTGTGAGCGCGCTCAAACGCAAACCCCCACGCGTGCCGCACCGCCCTGTGTGCCTCGGCCGGTCGTGGCCTTCGGGCAACCGGTGGCGGCGCCGGTGCCCCGCGGGTGGTGTGGGGTGGGCGTGGACGGCCGTGCGGGCGCCGTCAGTTGGGCTCACCCGGCGGGCCGGCGGGCTCTGGCCGCCCGCCACCCGGACCGCGCCGCGCGGGTCGTCCGCGCTGTGCTCCGGTGTGGCTCCCGCTGCCGCCGAGTGGAAGGGGAAGGCCCCGCCCGGGTTCTTCGGCGCGGTCGCGGTCGAAGGGGGCGGCGCGGGGGCCGTCGAGCCGGTGGTGCCGAGGGGGGCCAGCGGCGGCGGCGTCGGCCCGCCGCCCGTCCCTGGGAGCTGACCGCCGCCCAGCGGGCGAGCGCGGTGGGCTGACAGTCGCGACCCGCACCTCGTCGGAGCACGGACCCGCGTCCGTCCCGGCGAGGTGCGGGGCGAAGGCGGGATGGGCGAGACCGCGGCCCCATCGACACCGTGCCGGCTTGGTAGGCCGTATGATCTCCCGATCGATCAAGGGGTATGTCCCTGGGGGTGGGAGTTCGTGCGCAGGTTCTTGGTGGGAGTCGCCGCCGCGGCCGTGGTGGCCGCGGGCGCGGTGGCCGGACCGGCGGTGCCGGCCGGGGCTGCCACGCCGACCGTGGCCTACAAGGGTGCCAACACCGCCGCCGTGCAGGACGACTTCAACGGCGACGGGTACCGCGACCTGGCCGTGGGGGCGCCCAGCGCCGCGGACGGGAGCGTGGAGAGCGCGGGCGCCGTGGTCGTGCTGTACGGCTCGGCGTCGGGGACGAGCGGTTCCCGCCGGACGGTGGTGACGCAGGCGAGCGAGGGCGTTCCGGGGGAGCCGGAGGCCTGGGACGGGTTCGGTGCCGCCACGGCGAGCGCGGACCTGGACGGAGACGGGTACGCGGACCTGATCGTGGGCACGCCCGACGAGGGCGTGGGCGACGCCGTCGGCCGCGGCACGGTCAACGTCATCTGGGGCGGGCCGAACGGCCTTTCCGGCGGCGGCACCCTGTCCGCGCCTTCCGGGTACGGTGCCGGCCGGACGTCATGCCGGTTCGGTGAGTCCCTGGCGGTCGGCGACCTCAACGGTGACGGCGCCCCCGATGTCGCCGTCGGTTCGCAGTGCGAGGGGGTCGTCTACACCGGCCCCTTCACCCGCACCGGCCGGTCGGCAGCCGTCCGGGACGGCATCAGCGGCGAGAGCAGGGGAGCGGTGATCGGTGATGTCGACGGCGACGGCACCTCCGAACTCTTCTGGCTGCCGGGCCTCGAGGACGGCAACGGGCGCGGCCCGGTCTACACCGACGACGGCACCGGCACCTTGTCCGGCGTCACCCGCCTCCCCCTCGCGCACGGCCTGACCGGCCAGATCGGGGACGTCAACGGAGACGGCTACGGCGACCTCGTCACCGGCTCGTACGACGACGACGCCGGCGACCCGTCGGCCGCCCACGTGGGCGGTGAGATCGAGGTGCTCTACGGCGGCCCGGACGGTATCTCCTCCAGTCGGACGCCGCAGGTCCTCTCCCAGGACACCGCGGACGTACCCGGCGCCGGCGAGCGAGGCGACGGCTTCGGCTACGCGCTCAGCGTCGGCGACACCGACGGCGACGGCTTCGCGGACGTGCTG
The DNA here is from genome assembly GCF_037034245.1 of Streptomyces sp. CA2R106. Classification (NCBI taxonomy): domain Bacteria; kingdom Bacillati; phylum Actinomycetota; class Actinomycetes; order Kitasatosporales; family Streptomycetaceae; genus Streptomyces; species Streptomyces sp. CA2R106. The sequence continues at coordinate 126,846 of NZ_JBAGKC010000015.1, read as the reverse complement.
GTCGGCGCGCCCGACGAGGCCATCGGGACCGTTGCCGAAGCGGGCATGGTGACGCTGCTGCGCGGCTCGGCCGCCGGCCTGACGGGCACGGGTTCCGCGGCCTGGGAGCAGAACACCGCGGACGTGCCCGGTGTGGCCGAGGAGGGCGACACCTTCGGCGCCGCCGTCCACCTCGCCGACCTCACCGGCGACGGCAGGGCGGAGGTCGTCGTCGGCGTCCCCGGCGAGGACACCGCCGGCTGCGTCTGGACCGCCCGGGGCGCCGCCGCGGGGCCCTCCGCCGTCGGGTCCACCACCATCTCCGGCCCCACCGCCGGAGTGACCTCGCTCGACGCCTCCCAACCGGGCTTCGGCTCCTCCTTCACCAGCCCGCACTTCGGGGGCTGAACCCCGCTCCGTCCGGCGTACCGCGCGCCCCCCGTTCACAGCCAGCCGCGGCGCATCGCCTGGGTGCCGGCCTGGAAGCGGCTGGTCGCGCCGAGCCGGTTCAGCAGGTGCGCGATGCGGCGGCGGAAGGTGCGCTGGCTGAGATCGAGCTGGCGGGCGATGGCCTCGTCCTTCATCCCGGCGTTCAGGAGTTGGAGCAGCGCACGGTCCTCGGGGGAGATCTCGGGATCGACCGGTTCGGCCGCGTCGGCGGCGGCGAAGACGGGCGTGGCCACGGCCCAGTGCGCTTCGAAGAGTTCCACCAGGGCGTCACTGAGCCCGGAGCGCCGGACGTACGCGGCGGTGGTGCGCTGCCCCGCGTCGGAGCCGGTGAGGGGGAGGATCGCCTCGCGCCGGTCCACGACGATCAGCTTGGTCGGCACGCGCGGGAGCACCCGGGCCTGCTCGCCCAGAGCGATCATCTCCCGCAGCACCCGGGCCCGTTCCGGCAGCGCCAGCACCTCGGTGGCGTACGCGGCGCGCACGCTCACGCCGCGTTCCAGGGCGGCCCGTTCGGACGGGGACGTGGTGTCGCCCGGTGAGACGTAGGGCGGCGCGTCGAAGGCGAGGATCTCGTCCTCCGCGCTGTTGACGAGCGACCCGACCCGCCGGGTTATCTCGTTGGGCCCCTCGATGACCTCCACGAGCAGACGGGGATCGGCCCGCAGCTTTCGCTCGTGGTAGTCGGCCGCGTACGTCTCCACCGCAGCGGCGACCCGCTCCAGTTCGCGCTGGCGTGCACGGATCAACCCGGTCAGCCCGGTGCGGGGATCGACGGGTTCGTAGCGCGCGGGCCGCCCCGGGTGGCACTGCGCGAGCCCTGCCGTCACGAGGCCGTCCAGGGCCTGGCGGGCGCGCGCGGGCGCCAGGTCGAGCAGGCCGGCCAGATGGCCCACGGTCAGCTGCTCCTCACGGAGCATCACCCCGTAGGCCCGCTCGGCCACCTCGTCGAGTCCGACCGGCTCCAGCATCGCGGCTCCTTGCGTCCCATTGCCCGGAAATGACCGCCGGACAGGTGGCCTGCTGCGGACAACGGCCGGAACAGGCCACCGGGTTCGTCCCCATCACCGGCGGCTGGCTGGAAAGGTACAGCCACCCCCTCTCGCGGTGACAAAGGAGTGACGGTTCGGATGAGATCCGCAGGCCAAGCCCTACGCGGCGGCGCACTGGCCGCTGCCCTGGCGGTAGCGACGGCGCTGCTGTCCGCACCGGCGGCGCACGCCGCCCCGGCCGCGCACGGACCCGTGCGTCTGAACGCCGCCAAGTTGGCGGAACTGAGCGCGAAGTACACCCGCAGCGCCGACGGTACCTCCGGGTTCGTCGCCGCGGCGGCGTCGGGAGACGACGCGTCCACGTCGTCGACGGCGCCCTCCTCGACGGCCGCCCCCTCGTCGACCGCCGCGTCCGGCACGTCGGCGGCCCCGGCGACGACCGCCATCGACCAGTCCACGACCTGGGAGAGCGCGCGCGGCTCCGTCTCCACCCTGGCCCTGAAGGGCACCGGGGACTGGGTGGCCCTGTCCGCCGGCGGCTCCGTCACCCGCTACGACGCCCACGGCGACCCGGTGTGGCAGCGCACCAGCGGCTCGCTCTACGACGACTGGAAGGTGGCGCCGGCGAACTCCTACCAGCCCCAGGCGTTCACCCCGGTGATGTCCGAGGGCTACAACCCCTACGAGCCGTCGTCGTCCGGCCGGCACCCCTTCGCCCAGGCCGACTTCAACGCTGACGGCGTCGCGGACGTCGCGGTCGCCTACTCGGTGGGCCAGTACCCGGCCCGGCCCTTCACCTCGCCCGGCTCCGACCTGCCGTCGGGCACGTTCGTCAACGTGCTCGACGGCCGCACCGGCCGCATGCTGTGGCACCAGCTCCTGCCGGGATACGTCGGCTCGCTCCTGGCACAGGACGGCAAGCTGATCGTCGCCGACACCACAGGACCGGACTGGGGCGACGACCCGGTGGCCACCCAGGGGGACAGCCGCAGTTCCCTGCTCGCCTACTCCTTCACCGCGCGCAGGAGCGGCGACGTCGCCGCCGAGAAGGCCTGGACGTACAGCACCGGCGCGCCCTGGGCCGACTGGACGGACATCGAGCCCCTGAACGACGGCCGGATCACGGTCGGTTGGACGGACACGCCCTTCGGCCTGGGCAACCCGAGGCCGGCGGCCGGCCACGTCCTGGTCGTGAGCACGGCCGGCGGCAAGGCCCTGGTCGACACCAGGACCCCGGGCTACCCGCGCATCCTCCAGCAGGACCCGGGCTCGGACCGGGTGTTGGTCGCCGAGCAGAACGACCCCTACGACGCGGTGCGGTGGGACCTGACGGCGGTGGACGCGCGCACCGGCGCGCGGACCGTACTGGCCTCGCGTGACAACACCATCCCCGAGGACTTCGTCGTCAACGGCCAGGCCCACGGCAAGCAGGCCCGCTACGCCGTCGCGGAACTCGGCATCAACGCCGACCTGAGCGACGGGCAGAGCACGATCTCCGGTTGGGACGCGGGCGGCGACACCGTGTGGACCCGGCAGACCGCCAGCACCGTCGGCAACCCCGACGCGCCCACCTTGTCGCTGGCCTACGACGCGTCAGGCCACGGCCAGGTCTACGCCGCCGTCGCCGACAACGTCGCGGACAGCGCGTCGGAGCCGGAGGGTGTCTACCACACCCAACTGCTCGCCGTGGACGCCCGGAACGGCTCTCTCGAGTGGCGCCGTGACGGCGACGTGACCGGCGACCAGGTGACCGCGTACCGGGGCGGTCTGCTCAGCGTCGGGCTGGACCTCAACGCCTGGACGCTGGACAAGGCCGACGGCAAGGCGGTCGACCTGCCGCTGTTCAGCGAGAACTACGGCGCGGCGTCCGTCGACGCCAACGGCGACGGCGTCAAGGACCTGATAGTCGGCGGCCAGAGCCACGGTGTCTTCGCCCTGGACGGCCGCTCCCTGAAGAACGCCAGGCCGACCGTCCTGTGGCACACCGCCGTCAGCGCGGCCGTCCACCAGATCCAGGTGGCGAACGTCGCCGACCGGCACGGCAGGACCGCCCCGCACGTCGTCGCCGCCACGTCCCACGGCTTCGCGGTGCTCGACCCCGCCACCGGCAAGGTCGGCGCCGACATCACCACGGGCTCCTTCCAGTACGGCCTGGCCGTCACCAGGGGCGAGATCGTCGCGACCGGTGCGAGCAGCGTCGCCGCCTACACCGCCGACGGCTCCCGGACGTGGCAGTACCGCCCGGTCGGCGTCGGCAGCAAGCAGGTCCTCTACTCCACCCCCGCCACCGACGGCCGGGGACGGCTCTTCCTGGAGTACGGGGGCGCCCGGTCGGCCTTCGGCACCGGACCGAGCGACCCCGCGCCGACCGCCGTGGCCCTGGACGCGGGCACCGGCGCGCAACTGTGGAGCGAGCAGCCCGCAAACACCGATACCGCCTCGGCCACCTGGATACAGCAGCAGGCCGGGGCCTTCGCCGGCACGGCGATCCCCGGCACCGGCGGCGCGGGGGTGGCGTTCGCCTTCGGCGGTGACAAGCCCGCCACCGGCAAGCACCGGGTGCAGATCGTGGACGCGGCCACCGGCAAGGTCGTCTCCGAGCACGACTCCACCGGAGCCAACACCTTCCAGGGCTTCGCCGCCTCGGCGAAGTACGGCCTGGTCGAACTGCACTCCTTCCAGATGACGGTCTACCCCGCCGACGGAAGCACGCCCTACGACGTCGGGACGCTCCCGAACAACCAGCAGGGCCTCTTCGCCACCACCACGGGCGGGAAGGAGACGTTCGTCGGGGCCGTCGGCGGCCTTGAGCAGTACGACCAGCCGTTCCCGAAGTCCGGCGACTACCTCTCCAGCACCAGCGAGGACTTCTCGCTGTACGCGGGCACCGCCACCGCAGTGGACCTGACCGGCGGCAAGGCCACCGACATCGTCGGCCTCCCGCTGGACAACGCCGCCTACGACCTCACCCTGAGCACCGGCGGGTTCGGCGCCGACATGATCGCGGTGGACAGCTACCCGCACGGCGTGACGGTCCAGCAGGTCTCCGACACCCCGCAGCCGGCCGGCGCCGCCACCCGCTCCGTCCAGCCGCGAAGCGGCAAGGCACCCAGGGACCTGGCCGCCAAGCAGAAGGGCGGCCAGGGCGACAGCGTGACGGCCGCCACCCCGTTCGCAGGCGCCACCCTGCCCACCACGGGTACCGCCACCCCGTCGCTGGAGGTCAAGTCGACCGTCGCGGCCCGGGCGGACGACACCGGCGAACCCACCAAGGGCTACACCCCGCAGCAGATCCAGGCCCGGCTGGGACTGACCGGCGACGGCACCGGACAGAAGATCGCCATCGTCGACGCCTACGACTACCCGACCGCGAAGGACGACCTGAACCACTTCGCCGGCCACTTCGGCCTGCCGCAGACCTGCGACAGCGTCCCGGCCGGCACCGACTGCTTCGACTTCCAGCAGGTGTACGCCGACGGCACCCGGCCGGCCGCCGACGCCAACTGGGAGGAAGAGGAGGCCCTCGACATCGAGTGGGCGCACTCCGTGGCACCGCACGCCGAGATCGTCCTGGTGGAAGCGGCCGACGCCTCCGCCGCCGGGCTCTACCAGGCCGTCGACAAGGCCGCCTCGCTGCACCCGGCCGCCGTCAGCGACAGCTGGGGCATGCCGGAGTTCTCCGAGGAGTCCTTCTACGACGACCACTGCGCGCTCAGCGACTCCGTGTGCACCCAGTCCACCGGGGACGCCGGCTACCCGGCCGGCTACTCCAGCACCAACCCCTACGCGCTGGCCATCGGCGGCACGAGCCTCCAGTTGGACGCCGACGGCACCACCCTCGGTGAGACCGCCTGGTCCTCGACCGGCGGCGGCCTCAGCTACTTCGAGAAGCGCCCGGCCTACCAGAAGGGCGTGCAGGGCGCGCAGTACCGTGCCACCCCGGACGTCAGCTTCGTCGCGGACCCGAACACCGGCGTGGCCGTCTACACGAGTGCCGGCGGAAGCCCGGTGTGGATGGAGGTCGGCGGCACCAGCCTGTCCGCGCCGTCCTGGGCCGCCCTGATCAGCGCGGCCGACCAGCTCCGCGCCCAGGCGGGCAAGGCGCCGCTGGCCGCGGCCGGACCGCAGGGCGACACCGCCCACACCGATGTGTACGCCCTGGGCCCCCGGCTCGACGACGTCACCGCGGGTTCCAACGGCCTGTGCGGCGCCGAGTGCACCGCGGGCCCCGGGTACGACACCGTGACCGGCCTCGGATCTCCGCTGGCCGGCGTCGACACCGCGCTCGCCGCGATGAGGTGACGGCCCCCGGCCGGGCCGCCCCTGTCCGGGCGGCCCGGCCGGATGCCGCGGGCCCGGGTGCCCGCGGGCCCGGGTGTCCCGGGGGCTGTCAGCGTTTGGCGGCTGCCGCGGTGCGCTTGCGCTGCTGGTGCCAGACCTGTTTCTGGATCAGCGTCGTGAGCAGGCCGGCCACGATGATGCCCGCGAGGTTGAGGGCCAACTGCCATGCGGAGCCGAGCACTTCGTGCCAGGAGGTGTAGGACAGGGCGAGCGCGGCGTTCGCGGCCGCCGGGACCGTCGTCACGGAGATCGCGACGCCGACCAGCGCGCCGGACTTCGCCGAGGTCAGGGAGAGCATCCCGGCGATGCCGGCCAGCAGGGCCACCACGAAGGAGTCGGCGGTCGGCTGCCAGATGAACTGGGTGGCGGGGTGCGGCCGGTCGAACTGCGAGCGGCTGAACAGCCCGAGCAGGTCGAGGAGCGCGCCGAACGCGCCGGTGACCAGCATCGCCGTCAGGAACCCGATGACCAGGGCCTTGGCCGACTGCCGGACGAGCCTGGTCCTGCGGAGTATCAGCCCGGTGCAGATCCCGGCCAGCGGACCGAACTCCGGACCCACCACCATCGCACCCACGATCAGGATGGAACTGTCCAGCATGACCCCGTAGGCGGCGAGCATCGTCGCCACGGAGAGGAACGCGAGATACGTGACGGTGAGGGTGGACTCCTCCTCGGTCAGGTGCGCCATCGAGTCCCACAGCACCGCGTCCGCGCCCTCTCCGGGGGCGGCCCGTTCCGCCGCGTCCGATCTGCGGGACAGGCGTCATGTCGACGGAGTCCACCGCGATCAGCCCGTCCTCCTCCAGACCGAGCCGGCGCAGCCCGGTGAGCAGCGGGTCCGCCGCCTCGCGGGCGACGTCACAGGTCACCACGTCACCGGGCGGGTCCAGGGCGGCACCCTTGAGCACGGTCAGGTGGGTCGCGCCCACGGTCGCGGTGATCAGCTCGGTGGCCGCGCCGGTACGGTCCGCGGGGACGATCAGGCGGAACTGGAGCACGGAGCCTGCCTCCTGCGGGCGTTCGGTGACGGCGCGGCGACCCGTCGCCGCCGTTCTGCCGGCTCGCAGTCTAGGCGACCTCCAGGCACGACCCGCGCCTCGTGCGGAACACCGCGACCCCCATACGACGCCCCCGAAGTTCTGGGCCATGGGAACGAACGACCGACGCGCACGGCACCCGGGACGACCCGCCGGGGCACTCCTCCGGAGCAAGGCGCGGCCGACTGGGCTCGATCGGTATCGCCCGAGCCGTTCACACCGCGCGCCTCCCGCGACGAAGGGGAAGACGCATGTCTGAGGGGCAGTTGGCGAAAACCGGCGCAGGGCTGGGCACCGTCACCGTACTGGGGTTCGCCGTCGGCGAGATGTGGCTGCTCGCCGTGGCCGCCGCGATCGTCGTGACCGGTGTCGTGATGCTGCGGCTCACGTGGCGGCGCAACCGCCCCGCCGGATCATGAGCGGGAACGAACGGCGCGGCAGCGGCACCGGCCGGCGACGCGTGCCCAGGCAGTTCGGCACCATCCGCGTCAGACCCGTCTCCGCGCGCGGCCGCCGCGTGCTGGCCGCGGCCACCGTCACCGCGCCGGCCCTCGGCTACCTCGTCCTGCGCCGGGTGGACGCCTTCACCTCCCTCGGCGGCGGGGGCCGGCCTCCCTTCGTCCTCCTGTACTCCCTGACCTGCCTGTGGCTGCTGTGGCAGACGCTGCTGGCCTACGCCGAACGCCCGTACCGGGCGTCCCCGGCGCAGCAGGCCGTCCTGGACGCCTCCCACGTCTGCGTCCTGATCCCCGTCTACAACGAGGACCCGCTGCTGCTGCGGCGCTCCTTGCAGCCCCTGCTGGACCAGACGCGGCTTCCGGACTCGGTGAACGTCACCGACGACGGAAGCAGCGTCGGCTACGAGGCCGTGCGGGAGTGGTTCGAACCGGCCGCGGCCGATGCGGGCGTCCGGGTCGTCTGGCAGCGCACCGACAACCGCGGCAAGCGGCACGCCCAGCTCACCGCCGCCGCGGCGAGCCCGGACGCGGACTACTTCGTGACCATCGACTCCGACGCCGAACTCGACCGGCTCGCGCTCGACGAACTGCACCAGCCCTTCGCGGACGCCGAGGTGCAGTCGGTGGCCGCCGTGGTCCTGTCGGCCAATGCCCACACCAACTGGCTGACCCGCCTGTTCGACCTGTACGCGGTCAGTTGGCAGCTCAACGAGCGCTCCGCGCAGTCGGTCCTGGGCTCCGTCGTGGTCAACACCGGGGGCTGCGCCTCCTACCGGGCGCAGGTGCTGCGGGACAACGCCGACGCCTACCTCAATGAGACGTTCATGGGGCGGCCCGTCACCTTCTCCGACGACTCCCTGCTGACGCTCCTGGCCAAGCTCCGCGGCAAAACGGTCCAGCAGCCGACCGCGTACGCCCGCGCCACCATGCCGCAGAACCTCAGCCACCACCTCCGCCAGCAGATCCGCTGGATGCGCGGCTCCGCGATCCGCTCCTTCTGGCGCGTGAGGTACCTCCCGCTCAAGGGCTACGCCTTCTGGAACCAGGCACTCAACTGGTTCATCACCCTGGCCACCGCCGCGGTCTTCACCTGGTTCATCCTCCTGCAACCGATCAGCAGGACAGCCCCGCTGGCGGTCCTTCTCCTCATGCCCATCGCGCTCGGCTACCTCCACAGCCTGCGCTACCTGGCCATCCGCCCCGACAACGAACGACTCCGCACCCGACTGCTCGTCTTCGCCTGCGCCCCCCTGATGACCCTGTGGAGCCTCACGGTCCTGCGCGCCGTGCGCTGGTACGGCTTGGCGACCTGCGCCCGCACCGGCTGGCTCACCCGCGAGACCGTGGAAGTGTACGCAGACGGCGCGGTGCCCCTGCCCTCCGGCCCGCACCGCACCGCGGCGGGGGCCGCACCGCGGGCGTCCGACTGACCGGCATCGCGACCACCGGCTTGCTTCGGGGAGCGGCGCCCTACCTCGCCGCTCCCTCGGCCTCCGCCTCGTGCGCCGCGTGCACGCGCAGTACGTTCTCCACGACGTCCGGAAACCGCTGGAGCGCCTCGTCGCGCAGGGACACGAAACACCGCGTCCCCTCCATGCGGTGCCAGGTCAGGCCCGCTTCCCGGAGCGTCCGCATGTGATGGCTGACGGTCGAGGGCCCTACTCCCAGCTGGAAGTCCTCCCGCACGTGCTCCCGGTGATCGGACAGCACCGTCATGATCCGCAGCCGAGCCGGGTCGCCGAGGGCGGACAGGACCTGGGCGAGCGGAATCCCCTGCGGATCGGGGTGACGCAGCTGACGTGGCATAGGGACAGCCTACATACATCGATGTTCGACGAATATCGATGTATGGTCGATCCGCATCCGCCGCGGACTCTGTCGCGGGCTCTGTCGCGGACCCACGTCCGCCGGATGCGGACCTGCCACCCGAAGGAAGGGAACGCGAGGCGATGGACTTCCTCGTACGCATCAACACCTCTCGCGCATCCGAACTGCCCCCCGGTGAACGCGAGGACCTCATCAAGCGGGAGCGCGTCCGCGGACGCGAGCTCATGAGCCAGGGCGTGCTGCGCCACTTCTGGCGCCTGCCCGGTCAGCGCGCCAACGTCGGCATCTGGACCGCCCCTGACGCCGACGCCCTGGAAGAGGCGCTGGAGAGCCTGCCCGTACGCCCGTACGCCGACATCGACATCACGCTCCTTGCCACGCACCCCATGACGATCGAGGCCGCGGCCGCGTCCTGACGAACGCGCCACCAGGGATGCCGCCGGCGCCACTGGCGGGCATCCGCGGCGCGGAGCGGCGCCCCGCCCCCTCAGAGCGAAGGCGCCGCTCCACGTCAGGAACGCCCGCTGCGGAGCGTACGGTTCACCCCTTGCGTACGAGGGTCCGCAGCTCGTCCGTGGTGATGAGGTGGGCGCGGGAGGGGAAGACCTTGGTGATCAGGGTGGAGTGCGCCTCGGGGTCGTAGTCGGCGACACCGTCGGACAGCACGTAGACGCGGTAGTCGCGGTCGGCGGCGTCGAGCAGTGTGGACAGGACGACGCCGCTGGTGGTGACGCCGCTGAGGACGAGGGTGTCGATGCCCCGGGCGAGGAACTTGTCCGCAACCTGGAAGTGGCGACCCGGCCGCGACCGGAAGACCAATGATCCCGGACGGGCGGGCGGGTGGGCGAGGGCCGCTGTCGCTGCGCTTCCAGATCAGTCGGACTGGCCGGAAACGTCCTGTGCCTGTCCGCCGCGCGCCCCGTATGGCAGCCAGCACTCCAGTGCCATGTCCGCGATGTCCTGGAGTTCGTCGCGGCTGAGGCCGCTGGCGGCCTGGACGGCGATGCCGAACGCCACCGTCATCACGTGTCGGGCGAGCCGCCGGGGGTCGGCGTCGCGCGGCAGATCGCTCTCGTCGACGGCCCGCCGGAAACGCTCCTCAAGGCGCAGAGCGCCGGTGTTCCGCCACTCGACCAGCATGTCGTGCGCGGGACGCCCCGCTTCGCTCGACGCCAACGCGCCCTGCACGCCCAGGCACCCCGCAGGGCAGCCCGGGCGTGTCGTGGTCCGGACCGCTCCATGGAGGATCGCCTCGGCCACGCCTCGTGCGGTCGGCTCCTCGAGGGCGCGCGTGCCGTAGTCGGCCGGGCCCTCGCTGTAGCGCTCCAGGGCTTTGCGGAACAGTTCCTTTTTGTCGCCGAAGGCCGCGTACAGGCTTGGCTTCGTGATGCCCATGGCCTTGGTCAGATCGGTGAGGCTGACCCCTTCGTATCCCCGTTCCCAGAACAGCTGCATGGCGCGCTCAAGCGCCTCGTCGATGTCGAATTCCCGAGGCCGACCCATGACGGCGTTCCGCGAACCAGCCATGTGTGCAGGCTACTCCACTACGAGCGGTGATCTGGGCTGAAATGTATACCGATCGGACTAGAAGACGTATGCCCTTGGATGCCCTTGGTTCCCACCCGCGACGGCGGTCGTTGCGGGCTTCGCGGAAGGCGTCGTCGCGGGTCGCCCGCGGTCGCGTGCGGCATACCCGCATCGTCGGCTTGGCAACTTCTATTCCGGTCGGAATAGAAGTCGGGGGGTCGAGGTTCCCCTCCCTGGACGCCGCCGCGAGCGAGCAGAGCGGGGGAGCGTCCACGTCATCAGCACCCAGTACCGCCCGATCGCGGGCGACAGAGAGGCACCATGTCTGACACCGACCTGCGCGACATCGAAGCGCTCGACGCCCGTAAGCCCGACGGCATCGCTGTCGTCACCGGCGGCAGCCGCGGCATCGGAGCCGCCATCGCCGACCGTCTCGGCGCCGAGGGGTACACCGTCGCAGTCCACTACCGCCAGGACGAGGCCGCCGCGGCCGACGTCGTGGGGAAGATCGTCGCGGCCGGTGGCGCGGCGTTCTCCTTCGCCGCCGACCTGGCCGAACCCGACTCCGGCACCGCCTTCTGGGCCGCCTACGACGCGGCCGCGGGCGAGTTGCGCGACGCGCCCGTGCGGATACTGGTGAACAACGCCGGGATCGTCGTCGACGGCGTCATCGAGGAGACCTCCGCCGAGGACGTCAACCGCCTGCTGCAGATCAACGCCACCGCGCCATTTCTGATCATCAAGGAAGCACTGCCGCGCCTGGCCGACGGCGGACGCGTGGTGAACGTCTCCTCAGGCGCCGCCCGCCTCCCCATGCCCGGCATCATCGGATACACCATGTCCAAGGGAGCCCTCGAAGCTCTCACGGGCCCGCTCGCCCAGCACCTCGGCCCGCGCGGCATCACCGTCAACGCCATCCGCCCCGGCACCACCGACACCGACATGAACGCCCACTGGTTGCGCGGGAACTCCGAGGCCATCGCCGGCCGCGTCGCGGCCCGCGCTCTCCGCCGCATGGGCGATCCCACCGACGTCGGCGATGTCGTCGTCCTTCTCGCCTCCCACGACGCCCGGTGGATCACGGGCCAGATCATCGACGCCACCGGCGGCGAGCGCCTGTAGCCGGCGCCCCTCCGCGGACAGGGGCGTGCACCGCCGCTACGGCGACGCGGAGACCGGCGTCGTAGACGCGGTGCACGCCTGCGGCCGCGGCGGCTTGATGACCGGCCCGGAAGTCCGCGTCCACGGCGGCGCCGGCCAGGTCGCGTCCCGGCGGGGTGCGCCGCCCACGCGCAGCGCACCCCGCCGGGCCCCAACCCGCGTGACGGGGTGTTCAGTTCGCGGGCGCGCGGCACGGTCGGGCGGGCGTGAAGCGGCCATGGCGCAAGGGATCAGGCCGGACCGACCAGTCGGACGACGCGCGCCGCGTCTCCCCATGACAACGTGAAACCCGCGCCCCCGTGCCCGTAGCAGGCGAACACCGGCCGGTCGTACCCGGCCACGGATTCAAGGCGCACGCTCGAACGGGCCGGGCGAAGGCCCACCGCACGCGAGAGCACCCGCTGGCCGACCAGGGCGGGGACGAGCCGCTCCACCCGGCGCAAGATCGCCTGCTCCGTCTGCGAGTCGACCTGCTCATCCCATGAGCCTGGTTCTCCCGTACCGCCGCACACCACGTCGTGGTCACGCGGTACGACGTACGTCAGGCCCTCGGGGTTGTCGTCGTCGGTGACCCACTCGGTAAGCCCCGGGTTGGCCAGGCGGACCACCTGGCCGCGGATGGGGTACGTCTGGTCGTCGTCGCCCAGGAGCGCGGCCGAGCGCATCCCGGCGGCCACCACAAGGGCATCGGGCTGCTCCTGATCGAGCACCCGCCGCAGGGACCGGACCTCGGCGGTGCGCACCGGCACGCCCAGGTCCAGCACCGCGCTGTGCAGCCAGCGCAGGTAGACGTCGGTCAGAGCAAGCGGCACGGTGCAGCGCACGCCCGAGACCCCGGCATCGGTGACTACGCCAGTGGGCAGTTGCGAGGCGTCGAGCCACTGGTACCGGGGCACGGCACGCGTCCATGACGTGTCCGCATCGGCATCGCGCACCAGTACCGTCCCGGGGCGCATGCGTACTCCCGTGCCGGGCTGGGACGCCAACTGCTTCAGCCGCTGGTAGGTCGCCCGAGCCGAGTCCAGCACCGGCGCGGAGGCGTGTACGTCGTGCGGGAACCAGATCGCCGCCGCCACGCCCGACACGCTCGCCCACGCTTCCTGCGCGGCCAGCACCTGCACGCGGTGGCCGGCCACCGCCAGTTCGTGGGCGATGCACAGCCCGATGACTCCGGCGCCGACCACGGTGATCTCAGCCACGGGGCCCATCGTAGCGACGGCGCCGCGCGGTCCGCTGCGGACGGTCCGCACCATATTTGCGAGATAGAACGTTCGGTCTTGACTCGCACGCGGGGGAGCGCTTCTCATGGCACCACCGAACGTTCTGAACGTCCGCCCTCGTTGGGCGGGTCCGGGTCCACCGGACTGTCGCAGGACGGGTGTGCCGCTCCCACCTTCGCCGAGTTCTCCAGCACAGAGGTGCCCTGCCATGACGAAACGCCCTCAGCTCGACCGTCTGACGGACGCCCTGCGGCGGACCATCCCCGCAGGTCGGGTGGTGACCACCGGGCCGCAGTACGAGACCGGCCGGCACGTCTGGAACGGCGCGGTGTCCGCTCGTCCCGGCGTGATCGTCCGGAGCGCCGACACGGCCGAGGTAGCGACCGCCGTACGGGCCGCGCGCGCGTTCGGAGTGCCTCTCACGGTGCGGGGCGGCGGCCACGACTGGGCCGGGAGGGCAGTGAGCGACGGCGGCCTGACCATCGACCTCTCCGGTCTGCGCCGGGTGACGGTCGATCCGGGGACGAGGGTCGCCGAGGTGGCGGGAGGGGCTACTGCCGCCGACCTCGTCGCCGCCGCTCACCCCTTCGGCCTGACGGCGGCGACCGGCACCGCCGGTTCGGTCGGCATGGCGGGCCTGACCCTCGGTGGCGGTTACGGGCCGCTCAGCGGCCGTTTCGGACTCGCCCTGGACAACCTGCTGTCCGCGGAAGTGGTGCTCTCCGACGGCTCGGTCGTCACGGCCGACGCCGAACGGGAGCCGGAGCTGTTCTGGGCCCTGCGCGGCGGTGGCGGGAACTTCGGCGCCGTCACCTCCATGCGGGTACGTCTGCACGCCGTGCCGACGCTGCTGTCCGGCATGGTGCTGTACCCCTGGGAGCAGGCCGGGTCCGTCCTGGCCGGCCTGGCGGACGTGCTGGACGGGAGCCCGGACGAGCTGACCGTGCAGTCCGGCGTCCTGTCCGGCCCCGACGGCAAGCCCGTGGTGTTCCTCTCGCCGACCTGGAGCGGCGACGACGTCAAGGCGGGAGAGCACGAGCTGGCACGGTTGTCCCGACTGGGCACACCCGCCCTCTCCCAGATCGCCCCCGCCACCATGCCCGCGATGCTCGCGGCCATCGACGCGCAGTTCCCCTCCGGCCGGCACGTCGAGATCCGCACACGTTCCGTTCGCTCCCTGACCTCGGGAGTACGGGACATGCTGAGCCGAGCGGGCTCCACCCTGACCTCGCCGTATTCGGCCGTGTCCGTGCACAGCCTGCACGGTGCCGCGACCCGGGTACCCGTCGGGGACACGGCGTTCGGCAACCGCGACGCGCACCTCATGATCGAGATCATCGCCCAGTGGGAGCCCGGCGACCCCGGTGCGGCGGCCCACCGTGACTGGGCCGACGGCCTGGCGGATGCGCTGGAGCCCGAGGCGCTGCCGGGCGGCTACCCCAACCTCCTCGGTCCGGACGCGGTCGGACAGATCGCACACGCCTACGGCCCCCACAACGAGCGGCTGCTCACCGCCAAGCACCGGTACGACCCCTACGCCGTCTTCAAGGCCACCCCTCTACCCGACCCGTCCCGGACCCGGTGACGGCCCTCGCGGCAGACGGCCCGCGTCCCGCCTTCCCGCGCACACGCGCTGCGGACAACCCAGCCCAGGCGGGCAACCCCGCGCGGCGGGCAACCCCGCGCGGCGGGCAACCCCGCGCGGCGGGCAATACCGCGCGGCGGGCAACTCCGCTTCCGCGCGCCTCGTTTCCCGCTGCCACCGACGACGGAGACAGACCGTTGAACCTGCGCGACCACATGATCCGCTACGCGCCGATCACCTGCTTTCTGGGAGCCGCGACTGTGCTGACCGTTCCTCAGGCCATGGCGGCGGGCGTCCCCGCGAACGCCGAATCCGTCAGCGGCACGGTGGGCACGGCCAAGCCGCTCGGCGCGCTGGGTCCGCTGACGCATCTCGTCATCCAGCGCATTCTCGTGAGCGATGACGTGGCGGCGTCGAAGTTCGGCACCGGCTCACCCGTCGAGGACCCGGTACGCGAGGCGCAGGTGTTGGAGCAGGTCCGCACCCGGGCTGAGGCTTCGGGGGTGGACCCGGAGACGGCGGTGGCGTTCTTCCAGGACCAGATCACCGCGAGCAAGGTCGTACAGCAGGGCCTGTTCGCCCGCTGGACCGCACACCCGCGGGAAGCGCCCACGACGCCTCCCGACCTCGGACCGACGCGCGAGCGCCTCGACCAGCTGACCACGGCCCTGCTCCAGGAGCTCAAGGACACAGAGCACTTGCGCGACGAACTCGTGGCCTGCACGGTGCAGTTGGCCGTGGCCACCGGGTCGGGGACCGCGCTCGAGGGCCTGGACACGCTCCATCGCCAGGCCCTGGCCGTCGCGACAGGCTCCGTGTGCCGCCACGGCCAGTGACCGGACACCGCGGCATCCGGCCCGTGCGCGGCGCCGAGGCGAAGCGTGCGCGCGAACGGGGCGATCAGCGGGCGAGGCGGGGGAGGAGTGCCTCGGCGTTGATGCGGTCGATGGCTTCGGCCTGGCCCGGGGTGCGGTCGGGATAGGTCTCGAGGAAGTGGTTGTAGTAGGTGCCGGCCTCCTGCGGGGCGAAGGGCCAGTCGCTGCCGTAGAGGACGTGGCCGGGTTCGGCGAAGGCGAGCAGGGCCGGCAGGGCGGATGGGCTCGCGGACAGGGCGGTGTCGAAGTAGAACCGCTTCAGGTCGCGCAGGATGTCGTCCGCCTTGCGGTCCCGGTCCACGACGGTGGAGGTGAGGCCGGAGAAGCGGTAGGCGGCGTACGGCAGGAAGCCGCCGCCGTGGGAGAGGATGACCCGCACGTCGCGGTACCGGTCCATGACGCCGTTCAGCACCATGTTCAGGGCGGTGCGGGTGGTGTCGAAGACGTAGTCCGCGAGCGGGGCGGGAGTGCCGGGCAGCAGTGTCATCGGCGGCTGCGCCGGGTGGACGAAGACGTTCGCGGCGCGGCGGTCCAGTTCGGCCCACAGGGGCTCGAAGTCCGGGTCGCCGAGGTACTTGCCGTGGGCGTTGGACATCAGGACCACGCCGTCTGCGCCGAGGACGTCGAGGGCGTGGACGGCCTCGTCGACGGCAGCGTCGACGTCGGGCAGCGGGATGCTGGCGAAGTGGCCGAACCGGTCCGGGTCGTCCTTGACGACCTCGGCGCCGTACTCGTTGACGGCGCGGGCCAGATCGCGGGCGGCCGCGTCGTCGCCGAGGTGGACGCCGGGCGAGGTGACGGACATGACGCCGGTGGCGATGCCCTGCTGGTCCATCATCGCGATCGCGCTCCGCGGGCTCCAGGCGGGAATGGCCCAGCCGCCGGAGTCCAGGCCGCGCGCGGCCAGGGTGTCGGCCCAGACCGGCGGGACGATGTGCTGGTGGACATCGATGCGTGCGGGGAAGTCCATGACTGCGAGCCTCCTAAAAGTTAGCTTGCTAATTAATTCATTGAGTAAGCTAACAGTCATGCGGGAGTCGAGCAAGCACGAAGAGGCGGACCTCCAGGACTCGGCCGGGGACGAGGCGGGCGTGCCGGAGCTGGCACAGGCCGCCGACCGGCTGTTCTATGCCATGCGCCGCTCTCGGGCGGCCACCATGGGCCGCTCCGGGGCAAGGCTCTCCATGGCGCAGCTCGCCCTGCTGGAACCCCTCGCCCCGGACGCTGGGAGCGAGGGCCTGCCGGTCGGCAGGCTCGCCGTCACCGCCGAGGTCAGCGTCCCCACCGCCACCCGCATGCTCAAGCAGCTCGAAGCGGTGGGCGTGGTCACGCGGCAGCGCTCCCCGCACGACGAGCGTCAGGTCCTCATCCGCCTCACCGAGGACGGCGCCGACCGGCTCGCGGCGATGCGGGCGGAACTGCGGGCGCGCCAGTCCAAGGCGCTGGCGCACTTCACACCGCGGGAACGCCGCGAACTCGCCGCGCAGCTCGACCGCCTCGCCGGCGTCATCGGCGACACCGTCCCCCGGCCGGCCGAAGGGGAGTCCGCGCGGCGCTGAGCCTCTTCCCGCGGGTGGGTCAGCGGGTGCGTTCGCAGTGGCGGTGTGCTTTTGCGCGGTTGCCGCAGACGGCCATCGAGCACCAGCGGGCGCGGTTGGCACGGCTGCGGTCGAGCCGGAACAACTGGCACGCGTCGTTGCTCCCGCGCCCAGCGTCTGCCTCCGGCCGGGGTGCCGAGCGCGTCCTGTTCGTACGTCGGCGCCGCCGTCGAACGACTGCGCACACCGCGTGGGCGCCCCGGTCCACCGCGCCCACCGGCAGGTCAGGGCCGTAGCAACGCGCCCTGAAGTCGCTCACCATACGTCCCGCCCGCTCCCGCGGGGACCACACGCCGATCCTCGACCGGATGCAGGTCGAGTGGGCCGCGTAGGCGGACCGGCAGCTACGGGCAAGGACGCCTCCGGGGTGGGCGGCGATGCCGCTATCGAGCCCCGGGACCGTGTGTCGGAATGCTGTGCGGCTTCGGCTTCGGCTTCGGCTTCGACCTGGCCGTACCAGCGCCCGGCCGCCGTGTGAAGGACACGGCTGCCGGGCGCTGGCCGCACGGGGGCAGGTTCGGCGGTCAGGGCAGATAGGTGTTCGTCCAGTCGCCGGCGCCGACCTCCGCCGTTTGCGGTAGCGCGCCGAGGGAGTTGATGAACGTCAGCGCGGTACGCCAGCCCGCCGGCGTCATCGTGGCCCGGGCCGGCCAGTCCACCAGCCGCAGACTCGACGAGAGCACCCCCGCCGGGACCCCCGGCAGCGCCTTCCGCGCCACGGCCTGCACCGCGGGCGAGTCGAGATGGGCGTTCATGGACGCCGTCGCCTGCTGCACCGCGGTGGCGAACTTCCGTGCGGTGGCGGCGTGCTGGCCGAGATAGCTGCTGCGTGCCACCACCACCTCGCTGTAGCCGGTGCGCGCGTTGGACCAGACCGGCACCTTCGTCGCGTCCGCGACGACCACACCGTCGCCCTCCGCCTGGATCTGGAGCGGCGCCGGCTCGGAGGTGGTGAACCAGTCGATCTGGTGGCTCTTCAGCGCGGCCTTGTCCGCGGCCGGGGTCGGCAGCGAGACCCACTTCACCCCGTCCGGGGCGACTCCGTACGCCTTGAGGAACAGCCCGGCCTCGGCCTTGGTGTTGCTGGAACTGGCGCCACCGGTCGACCCGGCCAGCGCCTTCGCGACCTGCGCGGCCGGGGTGGCGGCGGTCAGGCCGTGCGCCTTGGCGAACGAGGTTCCCACGATCAGCCCCAGCGGATTGCCGACGCCGTCGGCGGCGATCGCCTTCACCGGGACGTGCTGGGCGACGGCCGAGGCGAAGTCGGTGGGGCTGTCGTTGAGGAACTGCACCGAGCCCGACTCCAGCGCGGATATGCCCGTCGCGGCCGTCAGCGTCACGAACTTGACCTTCAGGCCCTGCCGGGCGAAGTAGCCGTTCGCCTCGGCCAGCCGAATCGGCAGCTCGAAGATGTTGCTGCCGACGCCCACCGTGACGGTGCTGCCCGAGCCGGCGTCCCCGCCGCCGCAGGCGCTCAGCAGCCCCGCGGCCAGCACGGCGGCGGTGCACACGGCCCCCGCGCGCATCCGCCCGGGCCGCCGCCACCTGCCCGGCGCGCGCCGGCGCCGGCCGTCCGGGGCGTGCGCGTCGTGCGGTGTGTACGGGATGAGGTGTCGCAACATCGGAACTCCTGTCACCGTGCCTGCGGGTGGAAAGGACGCGCCTCCGGGGGAGGAGCGCGGGAGCGGTGGGGTCGGTTCGGCGGGATCGGGGCGGTCCGCGCCATGTCGCCGCACGCGTCGCGCGGGAAGGCGGTCGGCGAGCAGCTTCGGGAGGTGTCCGGGCGGGGTGTCGGATCGGCCGCGCCGGGCGGTGGGCTGACGTGGTGGGCCGGCGGTGCGGCGGGGGTCAGGGGATCGCTTCGGCGGGGTGGCGGGCTGCCGCGTCGCACGGCTCGTACGGGTCGCCCTCGGCCGCCTGTTCCGCGGCCTGTTCCGCTGCGTGGACGGTGTTGGCCAGCAGCATGGCGATCGTCATCGGGCCGACGCCGCCGGGGACGGGGGTGATGCGGCCGGCGACGCCGCCGAGTTCGGCGGTACGGGCGTCACCGCGCAGGCCCTCGGGGGTGCGGTGGATGCCGACATCGATGACGGTGGCGCCCGGGGTGATGTGCTCGGGGCCGATCAGGCCCTGCACCCCGGCGGCCACCACCACGATGTCCGCGGCGCGGGTCGCGGCCGGCAGGTCCGCGGTGGCGGCGTGCGCCACGGTGACCGTGGCCCCGCGGTGCAGCAGCAGCTGCGCCAGCGGGCGGCCGACCAGTTCGCCCCAGCCGACGACGGCGACGCACGCGCCGGCCAGTTCGATCCCCTCGGCGTCGAGCAGCGCGACGATCCCGCTCGGGGTGCAGGGGCGCAGCCCGGGCACCCCGCGGGCGAGCCGGCCGGCGCTGCCGGTGGTGAGGCCGTCGACGTCCTTGGCGACCGGGATGCGGTCGATCAGGTCGGCCGCCGACAGGTGGGGCGGCAGCGGGAGTTGGAGGAGGATGCCGGAGGCCGCCGGGTCCGCGGCGAAACCGTCGACCACCGCGGCGACCTCTTCCCGGGTGGCGGTGGCCGGCAGGTGGCGGTGCAGGTCGCGGATGCCCGCCGCCCGTACGGCGCGGCGCTTCGCGGCGACGTACACCGCGCTGGCCGGGTCGTCGCCGACGAGGATCGTGGCCAGGCCGGGGATGGTCCCGGCCGCGGCCAGCCGGGCCGCGTCCGCGGCGACCCGGGCCCGGACGGCGCGGGCGGTCCTGGTGCCGTCGATGGTGAGGGTCATGGGCGAACCCGCTTTCTGCCGACGGCCGTTGCGCGGCACCCCCGGCGCAGGGCGGTCAGGTGAAGACGATGGTGTGGTTGCCGTCGCGGACCACCCGGTCCTCGGCGTGCCAGAGCACCGCGCGGGAGAGCACGGCCCGCTCCACGTCGGCGCCGCGGCGGGCGAGGTCGGCGGCGGTGTCGGCGTGGGTGACGCGCACCACGTCCTGCTCGATGATCGGCCCCTCGTCCAGTTCGGGCGTCACGTAGTGGGCGGTGGCGCCGACGAGCTTCACCCCGCGCTCCTTGGCCCGGGCGTACGGCCCGGCGCCGATGAACGCGGGCAGGAAGGAGTGGTGGATGTTGATGATCGGCACCCCCAGCCGCTCGATGACGTCCGCGGAAAGGATCTGCATGTAGCGGGCGAGGACCACGAAGTCGACGTTGCCCTTCAGCAGCCGCACATGCTCGGCCTCGGCGGCGGACTTGTCGGGCCCGGCGGAGGGCACGTGGAAGAAGGGGATGCCGAAGTTCCGCACCTCCTCGGCGAGGTCGGGGTGGTTGGAGACCACCATGGGGATGCTGACCGGCAGTTGGCCCTGCCGGTGCCGCCACAGCAGGTCCAGCAGGCAGTGGTCGGACTTGGACGCGAAGACCGCCATCCGCTGGGGCACGGACAGGTCGCGCAGGGTGTAGCCGAGTCCGTAGCGGCGGGCCAGGGCGTCCAGGGCGGTGCGCAGGCCCGGCAGCGCGGCCCGCAGGCCGGCCGCCGTGAACACCGCGCGCTGGAAGAAGGTGCCCTGCCCGGACCCGTCGGAGTACTGGTCGAGGGCCACGATGTTCGCGCCGCGCTCGCTGAGCAGCGAGGTGACGGCGGCCACGATGCCCGGGGCGTCGGCGCCCTTGACGATCAGGACGGCCGGGTGGCCCGCGGGGGCCGGGTCGCCCGGCGCTGCCTGCTCGGCTTTCTTCGTCGGTGCGGCGGCGGTCATACGCCGGCCTCCTTCGCGAAGTCGGCGACCCAGCGGGCGGTCGCCCCCAGCCCGCCGAACGTGTAGAAGTGGACCGTGACGTCGCCGTGCCGCGCCGGCTCGTACCCCTCGGCGAGGGCCCGCAGGAAGCGGTCCGGCCCCGCGGTGCCCATCAGGTGGGTGAGCGACAGCCCGTACTTGCGGGCGATCGACGCGCTGGTGCCGACCCCGAACCGGGCCGCGTACGCCATCAGGCGCCGCACCCCCGCCGGTCCCGGCACCCCGACCCGCACCGGCAGCGCCACCCCGCGGCCGCGGGCCTGCTCGATCCAGCCGAGCACGGCCTCGGCGTCGAAGCCGAACTGGGTGACGACGCTGCCGGCGAGCCCCTGCCCCGCCAGTGCGGCGGCCTTCCCGGCGAGCGCCGACCACAGCACGTGGTCGGGGATGGCGGGATGGCCCTCGGGGTAGCCGGCGACGGCGGCGCGCCGGACCCCGTACCGCGCGAGCAGCCCGGAGTCGATGAGCGAGCGGGCGTCCGGGTAGGGGCCCTCGGGCACGGCGGGGTCGCCGCCCACCACGAGGACGTCCGCGCAGGCGCCCTCCGCCCGCAGCGCGCCGAGGAACTCCTCGAAGGCCGGCCGCGACGGCAGCCGCCGGGCCGACAGGTGCGGCACCGGCACGAACCCCAGCCGGCGCACCGCCCGCGCGGCCGCCACCCGCGTCGGAAGGTCCTCGCTGCCGAGGAAGGTGACGTGGATGCGCGTGCCCGGCGGGATGCCCGGCGCCGCGTCCGCCAGGCCGGCGACGTCCTTCCCGGTCATCTCCAGGGAGAAGTCCGCCAGCAGCGGGGTGCGCAGCGCCGGGGCTGCCGATGTGTCAGGACGCATGGTGCTCCTTGGTGGGGAGGGGCGGGCGGCCGCGGCCCGCCGGCGGACGGCGCTCGCGCGGCTCACGCCTGCGCGGCGGCGCGGTACTTGGTGCGCGCGAAGCGGTCCAGCGGCGCGGACTCCACGGTGGCGCGGACCTCCACCTGGTCGTGCGGCTCCACGGCCGGCTTCGCCGAGCAGGGGCTCTCCCCCCACACCACCCGCACCTCGGTGCCCGGCCGCGCGACCTCCTCGTCGACGACGGCCAGCGACACCACGGCCTGGTCGCGCACGACGTAGCCGCAGTCCATCGAGATGCCCGCCTGGCGCCCGCCGGCCAGCACCGTGTCCATCTGGAACTGGCCGTACCGCGCCTTGGGCATGTCGAAGTACTTGTAGGTGGGCCCGGGCGTCCACAGCGAAGAGAACAGCCGGGCCGCGTCGTCGGGGTGCCAGACCAGCGTCACCTTGTGCCGGTGCGGGCGCTCGGCGCGGGCCCGCAGCGCGTCGCGGCCGACGAAGTCGTGGTCGAACTTCACCAGCCGGCCGTAGCCGAGGTCGTAGGGCGTGACGTAGTAGTCGGTGATGTCCGGCGAGGCCATGCTGCCGCCCAGCGAACCCGCGCTGGTGGCGGGCAGCCACGCCCGGTAGGCGGCGAGGTCGTCGCCGGTGAAGATCGCCGGCAGCGGGCCGGGTATCCAGCCGGACTCCAGGTTCGCGGTGGAGTACGCCGCCGAGCCGACCCGCTTGATGCCGAACTCCTCGCCGGCCCGCAGGATCGCCTCGTAGACGGCCGCGCCCTCCTCCCACGGCCCGAACAGCTCGAAGCCGACCTGCCCGGCCATGCCGTGCCGGACCGCGCGGGCCCGGTGCCCGGCGATCGTCAGCGTGGTCATGCCGAAGAACCGCACGTCGGGCAGCGGTTGCCCGGTGAGCTTCTCCACCAGCGGGCCGGCCGAGGGGCCCTGCACCTCGTACCGGTACAGCTTCGGCGGGCGGCCGCCGCGCTGCACGGACTGCGGGTCGCGCTCCAGGGTCACGTCCCAGTCGCCGGTGCGCGCGTTGAACTCGACCCAGTCGATGACGGTCCGCCGCCCGACCAGGTCGACCGAGGTGTCGTCGAGCCCGAACAGCACCGCGTCGCCGATGTAGTGGCCGTCGCCGTTCACCGCGACGAACTGCTTGGCCCGGTCCCGGCCGAACCCGGCGAAGCTGTTCACGCCCAGGCGCTCCAGCAGCCGGACGGTGTCCGGGCCCTGGATGAACAGGTCGGTCATGTGGTGCGACTGGTCCATCAGCGCGCAGGAGGTGTGCCACGCGAGCGCCTCCTCCCGCCAGTTGGTGAACTCCCGCGGTACGAAGCCCAGGCCGTGCGAGAACGCCCGGATCGGCTGGTCGCGGATCAGGTCGACGGCGCTGCCGACGCGGTCGATCGCCGCCTGGAGACTCTCGGGTGCGCTGTGGTCCACGGTGTGCCTTCCGTCAGGGGAGGGGGACGGCGCCGCACCGGCCCGGTGGGGTGACCGGTCGCGGCGCCGGGACCACGTTCGCACCGCGGCGTACGGCGGATCACGGGCGCGCAGCCCAAAGCCGGACCCCCGCTCGTTGTGGCCTGGCACAGTGCCGGTGCCGGGCCCGCTTCCGCGCACCGCGGGCGGGTCGCGGCCGGCGGGCCGCGTGGTACGGTCGCTGGCCAGAAACGCGCCGACCAGCACGGCAGCGCCCGATCGGGCGCCGCGCCCACCCGGCCGCCGGCCCCGGGCCAGGGTGCACCGGCCCGGCAACGGGCTTACGGGGACGGCGGGTTCGGCGGGTTCGGCGGTCCCCGGCCGGTCGGGGCGGCCCGCGGATCGAGGAGGCTTCGCGTTGGAAACGGTCCCGCCGCCCGCACCCCGGGAACGCTCCGCACCCCGGGAACGTCACGCGCACCGGGCCGCGCGCCCCCGATGACCGCCGCGCGCGACGAGTTCGCCGACCTGCGCCACGTGATGGCGCTGTGCGGCGAGCTGTCCGGGCTGGCGGCCACCGACTGCGACCTGGAACAGGTCGTGACCCTGGTGGCCGGGCGCGTCGGCGTGTGGGCCGCGGTCGTCGACGACACGCTGTCGGTACTGGCGGCCGGCGGCGCGGGCCCGGCCGGTGCCGGCGGCGGGGACAGCGGCCCGGGCCCGGCCGGTGCCGGCGGCGCGGGCCCGGCGGGCGTGCTGGACAACGACCCCGACGCGGTGGCGCAACTCGTCGCCGCCGCCTCCCGGATGCGCCGAGCCCTGTCGCTGCCGGCCGCCGGCGCCTCGGCGGTGTCGCTCGTGGTCGCCCCCATCCTCGTCGGCGACGACGCCGTGGCCCATCTGGTGACGGCCGGCCACGACGCCGACGAGACCGGCGAGGACGCCCGGATCATGGTCACCGAGCACGCCGCCATGGTCTGCGCGGTCGTCCTCGGCCGCCGCCGCGTCGTGGCGATCGCCGCCGGGCGGGCCCGCCGCGAACTGTTCGACGGGCTGGTACTCGTCGGCGACCGCACCGGCAGCGCCGACGCCGAGGGGTGGGCGCGCCACCTGGGCATCGAACCGGGCCAGCGGCACCGGGTGCTGGTCGCCGCGGTGCGCCCGCCCGCCGGCGCTCCCGCGGCCCCGCTGCCCGCCGCGGCAGCGCCCACCGCCGCCACGGCCGCGATCGACCTGGTCGAGCACATGCTCGCCACCCGCTGCCCGGGTGCCACCGTCGTCAACCGTGACACCGAGGTGGTCGCGCTCGTCCCCGGCGACGACGACGCGGGCCTGGCCCGGCGCCTGACCGCGCTGGCCGCGCTGTGCCGCGACGCGGTCGCGGCGCGCTTCCCCGGGGTGCGGCTGGTCGCGGGCCTGGGTGACCCGCACACCGGCGCGGGCCGGATCAGCACGTCGTACACTGAGGCGCGCCGCGCGGTGGACATCGGCAGCGTGATGCCGGGGCTGTCCGGCGTGACGGTGTTCGCCGAACTCGGCGTGCACCGCCTGCTGGCGCAGGTGCGCGACCCCGGCGAGCTGGGCGGCTTCGCCCGTGACGTGCTGGGGGACCTCATCGACCACGACCGGGACAACGGCACCGACTACTGCGCCACGCTCACCGCCTACTTCCGGCAGAACGGCAGCCTGCGCCGCGCGGCCGACCTGCTGCACACCCACCCGAACACCGTGGTCTACCGCATCCACCGGGCCGAGAAGATCAGCCGGCTCGACCTCGGCTCGTACCCGGACCGGCTGGCGGCCCAGGTGGCCCTGGAGATCGTCAACGCACTGGGAGGTGACGTGTGAGGGACATGCCGGCCGCGCGCGGCGGCCCCCTGCTGGGCGCGTACGTCGTACCGGAGGCGGGCGACCGGGAGTCCGCCGCGGACGCCGCCGCGGCCGTACGCGCCGCGGGCGCCGACCTCATCGTGACCGCGACCTCGGGGCCCGAGCGCTCCCGGTACACCAGCACCAACCAGTCGATCGACCTGGCGGCGGCCTGCCAGAAGCACACCGGCGGACCGGCGCTGGCCACGGTGACCACTTGGAGCCGGACGGTGACGGCGCTCCAGGCGCACCTGCTGGGCGGGCACGCCCGCGGTGTCACCCGCCTGGTGTGCGGCAACGGCAGCCCGCCGGCCAGCGGCGACCGGGCGCAGGCCGACGGGCGCTGGGCGGTCGACGCCGTCGGCCTGATCGAGCTGCTGCGCGGCCTCAACGAAGGCGTCGACCGCTACGGCCTGCGGCTGGCCGCGCCCACGCACTTCGACATCGGGGTGCGGCTGCGCGCGGTGCCCGCGCTGACCGCCGCGGACCGCGCCCGGATCGGCGCCCGGATCTCCGCGGGCGCGCACTTCGTGGTGACCAGCCCGGTCTACTCCCGGGCCGCGCTGGACACGCTGCTGGACCAGGTCGGCGGGGCGGTGCCGGTGTTCGCCACCGTGCACCCGCTGCGGTCGCTGGCGGAGGCGGAGCAGCTGCGGCGCGAACTGCCGGACGGCTGCGTGCCCGCCGAACTGGTCGAGCGGATGGCGCGGGCGGGCGATGCGGCCGCCGAGGAGGGCGGCCGCATCGCCGTGGAACTCGCCGCGCGCTGCGCGGAGGTGGCCGACGGGATCATCCTGTCCCGCGCCGACCGGCCCGAGTTCGTCGCCGGGGTGCGGGCCGTGCTGCCCCGCCCGGTCGCCGGGTAGCGCCGGGCGTGCCGCGCCGGGACCGCTCAGGGGGCCGCGTTTCGCCGGTGGCGGTGCGGCGGCCGGCGTGGATGACGGGTGCCGGTCGGGGAGCCGTGGGCATCGCCCCGGAAGGCGACGCCGCCGCGTGCCGGTGGGTTGCCGTCCGGCACGCGGCCGACCTGAAGTTCGACAAGCGCAAGGCCCAGGCCGAAGCCCGGCAGATAGAAAAGGACTCCGTCCTGCGCCAGCTCAACCGGGGCGACGGCACCGCGGCCAAGGAACCCACAAGCCAGGAGCGCTTCAAGGCCGAACGCACCGGCCGGACCGAGACCCCGCGCGAGACGCTCCGCGAAGCCGTCCGCCAAGCTGCCCCCGGCGGTCGGCTGGAGATCGTCGCTCAGGAGACCGGTGAGGCGGCTGATCGGACGCCCGAAGAGGCCGTCGCACGGGAGGTGCTGGCGTGACGTACGGTGCGGTAGCTCGGGGCACTTCGGTGGCACCCGTCGCCAGCCACGAGCACAAGCAGGTCGGCCTGTTCACCGCGGACGACGTCGCGGGGCTCGACATGCCGGCGGGCTACAAGGCGTCCATCCGGGCCTGGTACGAACGGCGGTAGGCCGTGAACGCCGCCGTCGCCGGCCGTCGGTCGCCTGCTCGGAAGCCCGACGTGGGCGGTTCTCCCGAAGGTTCGAAGCACTGCGGGCATCGGCGCTCGCACCCCACGGGACGCCGCAGTTCCTGGAAGCGCTACAGCGAAAGCGCCGAGCGCCTGGTCGTCGTTCATCGATCGGGTCCGCTCAGGCGCTGCCGACTTCGGTACCGCGTAGCCGTAGGAAGGGGCGGGCTACAGGACTCGTGTTGCCCGCCCCTTCGTGCCTGCGCGTCTTGACGTGCGGTGTACAGCTCGGCGCCACGGCTGGCTGGTGCATGTGGCCACCTCCGCCTCGGTCAAGACGGAGGCGGGGGTGGATGGCGACGTGGGGTTCGTGTACGTCGGCCAGCGCGGTGAGGAGGAGGGCGGCGCCGATCGCGCCGGGATCGGGGGTGCCCAGGACCCGGTGGCCGAGGTAGCCGGAGCGGCCGCGGCCGCCGGTCATCTCGGCGGTGGAGCGGGCCCCGGTGATGGTGGTTTCGTCGTCGTCCTGGGCGGCAGCCAGGCAGCGTGCGGCGGGTACGAGACGCCGCCGCGATCCGCAGCGTCGGCATGGCCGCTCCTGGCGACCGCACCCTCATCGACGGGTGTGGGCGCGGGTTGCCGGCGGCCCCGTATGGACGTGCTCGTTGTGGGAGGTGGCGTGGGACCGGCGCGGGTGGCTCTTGCTGCGTGAGTGGGCGGGTAATTCGGTGGCGGGGGCGGTGGGGGAGGGGCTACGGTGCGGGGGTTGGTAGAGAGCGGCGCCTGTCGGGGTGGCCGCGTCGGTCGTGTGTGTGATCAGGGAGGTGTGACCCGATGGCTGTTTCTGTGGCGGGTGTTGCCCGTATTCGGCTGATCGTGCAGTTCGCCTCTGTGGTCTCCGGCTGACTTCTTCCTGCTTGTGCGGCGCGCCTGTTGGGGGCGCGTAGGCCGGGGCCCTGTTCGAAGGGTTTCCGTTGTCTTTTTCTTTTCGTGACGCTTCCTCGCATGCCCTCGTGCCCTATGGGTGGGACGACGTGTGGGAGGCGGAGTTCGTGCCGTATGCCGAGCGCGGGTTGGTGCCCGGGCGGGTGGTGCGGGTGGACCGCGGGCTGTGTGACGTCTTCACGCCCGACGGGGTGGTGCGGGCCGACACCGAGTTCGTGGTGCCCAGGGACCCGATGCGCGTGGTGTGCACGGGGGACTGGGGGGCCGTGGACCCCGCGGGCCACGACCCGCGCTTCGTACGGGAGTTGCTGCCGCGGCGCTCCCGTTTCGTACGGTCGACGTCGTCCAAGCGGTCCGAGGGCCAGGTGCTGGCCGCGAACGTGGACCACGTGGCGGTGTGCGTCTCACTCGCCCTGGAGTTGGACCTGGGCCGGCTGGAGCGGTTCGTCTCCCTGGCCTGGGAGAGCGGGGCGCAGCCGCTCGTGGTGCTCACCAAGGCCGACCTGGTGCCCGACACCACCCACCTGCTCGCGGACGCCGAGGCCGCGGCCCCGGGGGTACGGGTGGTGGTGGCCAGCGCCGAGAGCGGCGAAGGGCTCGACGAGCTGCGCGAGGTGCTGTTCGCGGCCAGTACGGTGCTGCTCGGCCAGTCCGGCGCCGGCAAGTCGACGCTGACCAACGCGCTGGCCGGGGTGTCCGTCCAGGAGGTGCAGGCCACCAGGGACGCCGACGGCAAGGGCCGCCACACCACGACCACCCGGGACATGGTGCCGCTGCCGGGCGGCGGGGTGCTCATCGACACCCCGGGGCTGCGCGGTGTCGGCCTGTGGGACGCCGGGACCGGGCTCGGCCAGGTCTTCGCCGAGATCGAGCAGCTGGCCGAGGGGTGCCGCTTCCCGGACTGCTCGCACCGCACCGAGCCGGGCTGCGCGGTGCTCGCCGCGCTCGAGGACGGCACGCTGCCGGAGCGCCGCCTCGACAGCTACCGCAAGCTGCTGCGGGAGAACGCCTGGATCGCCTCCCGCACCGACCAGCGGCTGCGCGCCGAACTGCGCCGCGAGTGGAAGCAGCGGTCGGTCGCCGGCCGGGAGATGTACGTGCGCAAGCGGGGCGGAGGCGGCGGTCACCGCCACGGCGAGGTCCACTGACCCCCGCACCGCCCGCGCCGTCACCTCATCCGGCGCCGCCGCCCTTCCCGTGGCGGCGCCGGACAGCCAGCGGACTGCCCTCGCTCCAGAAGGACCCGATGACCAGGGCGATGGCGAGCCCCACGATCACGATGCCCGAAATCACGCTGTAGGCCATGCCACGGCCTCCTCACATCCGCGCGGCCTTCACCGCATCGTCACGTTCGCTACCCGATCGTGATGTTCCCGTTGTGAGGAGGTCTCAACCCCGTTCCCAACAAGCCGTCCGAACGGCCCCGTTGGCTCGCTCGTGGGAATACGACAGTCCGTCAGTAGGACAAAAGGCGTACGGCGGCAGGCCCGTCAGGCCGACGCCCGCACCACCAACTGCGTCCGCGTCACGATCGACGACAGCGCCAGGCCGCCCGCCTGCGCCGACCCGCCGGCGGAACCCCCCGACACCGGCCCCGCCCCCGGCCCCGCCCCCGCCTCGATCCGCCGCAGCAGCAACCGCGCCATCATCCGGCCCATCTCCTCGATGTCCTGCCGGATCGTGGTCAGCGGCGGGTCGGTCCAGTCCGCGACCGACACGATGTCGTCGAAGCCGACCACCGCCACGTCCTCCGGCACCCGCACCCCCCGGTTCCGCAGCATCCGCAGCGCGCCCGAGGCCATCACGTCGGACGCCGCGAACACCCCGTCCAGGTCCGGGAAGTCGTCCAGCAGCCGCGCCATCGCCCGGGCGCCGCCGTCCGGTGTGAAGTCGCCCTCCACGATCAGCCGCGGGTCCACACCGGGCAGCGCGTCGCGGAAGCCGTCCAGCCGGTCCACCGAGGAGGTCTGGTCCAGCGGCCCGGCGATGTGGCCGATCCGCCGGCGGCCCAGGTCCAGCAGATGGCGTACCGCCTCGCGCGCGCCGCCGCGGTTGTCGCAGTCGACGTAGAGCGTGTCGCTGTCGGACCAGTCCGGGCGGCCGCCGATCACGGTCGGCACCCCGGCCCGGCGGGCCAGCGCGGGCAGCGTGTCGTCGTCGTGCAGCGAGAAGATCAGCGCGCCGTCGACGTGGCCGCCGCCCAGATAGCGGCCCACCCGCTCGTGGTCGGCGGCGCCCTCGGTGAGCAGCAGCACCAACTGGTTGTCGTGCGCGGTGAGTTCCTTGCTGATGCCGCGCACCTGCTGGGCGAAGAACGGATCGGCGAAGAAACGGGTCTCCGGCTCGGCCACGACCACCGCGATCGCGTCGTTGCGCCGGGTGACCAGCGCGCGGGCGGCCTGGTTGGGGACGTAGCCCAGCTCCTCGACGGCTCGGCGCACCCGCTCGGCCAGCGGCGCGCGCACCCCCTCGCTGCCGTTGACCACGCGGGAAGCGGTTGCCCTGGACACCCCGGCCCGTGCGGCCACGGCCTCCAGGGTGGGGCGGTGCGCGAAGCTCGGGTCGGACAACGGAGGGCTCCTTCGCGCACGGATAACGAAAACTTCGGGACCGGTTCGGTACCGACAGCGTATCGGGTCGCCGGCGCCGTATGAGAGCGCTCTCTTCGTCCGTACCCAGGTCGGCCCCGGGCCGGGGGCACCGGACCCCGGGCGGACCCCGGGCGGGGGCCCTGCGACGGAGCCCGTTCGACGGAGCCCGTTCGACGGAGCCCCTTACGGTCGCGCGGCGGATGCCCCGGCGCGCGTACGGCGGGAGGATGGCCGTATGACGACCAGGACCGCACGGACCGAACTGAACGAGGCCGAGCTGGAGTACCTGCGGGGGCAGTTCCTCGCCCGGCTGGCCACGGTGGACGCGCAGGGACGCCCGCAGACGAACCCGGTGGGCTTCTTCCTGCGGGCGGACGGCGCCGTGGACATCGGCGGATTCGCGATGGGCACCACCCGCAAGTGGCGCAATGTCGCGGTCAACCCGAACGTCTCGCTCGTCGTGGACGACATGTCCCGGCCGGGCGACCCGCGCACCGCCCGCGGGGTCGAGATCCGCGGCACCGCCGAGCAGGTCGAGGGCCCGCACGGGTACGGCGAGCACATGAGCCCCGAGCTGATCCGCATCCACCCGCGCAAGATCATCAGCTGGGGCGTCGAGGGCCCCGCGGTCTGAGCCGTACGGCAGGGGGCGCGGGGGCGGGGGCCGCGGGTCAGGGCTCGGAGAGCCGGCGACGGGAGCCCGGGGGAGCCGAGGGCGCGCTACCCCGCGACCACCGCGCCCACCCACGCACCCGTCACGATCAGGCACGCCATCAGCTCGACCAGCACCGACCCGCCGACCGTCCGCATCACCCGGCGGGTCGCGCTCCACGCGGCGCGGTGGCCGCCGATCCGGGCCCGCTCGTGGACGTAGACGGCCCCGGTGAAGCCCAGCGGCGCGCCCAGCACGGGGACCAGGAAGAACCCCGCGGTGGCCACCCCGCTCGCGATCATCACCGTGCGCCAGGTGACGCCCGAGTCGCGGATACGGCGGGACGGCATCAGCCACAGCACCACCTGCGCCACCGCCAGCAGCCCGGTCGCACCGGCGAGAACGCCCCAGGTCAGCGTGGTGTGCTCCGAGGTGGCCCACCACAGCACCGCGGCCCAGCACAGCAGCGTCCCGGGTACGCCGGGGGCCGACACGCCCACGACGCCGAGCAGCATCACCGCGCCGATCAGGCACACCTGTGCGGTCCCCATGAGAGCCAGCCTGCCCGAATCCGGGCGCGTCCGCCGCATGGCGACGCGCCGGAGGCGGTGGTGTTACCGGATCGCGTCCCCCGGGCGGATGCGTCACCGGCCGGGCGGGTGGCGCGCTCTCGGCGTCGTACGGACAGGGGAGCGGCGTCGTACGGCGCGGGCGCGGCCCCGTACGGCGCGGGAGCCGACCGGCGGCCGGAGAACCGTTACGCCCGGCCGACGGCCGCGGGGGCGCGGCTACGCGGGGTCGCGGGCGATCCAGCCGCGCTCGTACGCGTGCCAGCCGAGCTGGAGGCGGGTGCGCACCCCGGCGATCTCCATCAGCCGCTTCACCCGCCGCTGGACCGTGCGCAGCCCGAGTTCGAGCTGCTTGGCGGTGGAGGCGTCGGTCAGGCCGGCCAGCAGCAGCGACAGGATGCGCAGGTCGGTGCGGTCGGGCTGCTCCCCGCCGTCCTCGGTGACCTGGCCGCCGGGCTCCAGGCGCAGCGGCATGGCCTGCCGCCAGACCCCCTCGAACAGCTCGGTGAGCGCCTCCAGCAGGCCGCTGGCGTGCACCACCAGCGCGGCCGGCTCCGAGCGGTGGCCCAGCGGCACCATCGCCAGCGTCCGGTCGGCCAGCATGAGCTTGGTCGGCACCCGCGGCGCCACCCGCACCTGCTCGTCGCGGTCCAGGGCCGCGGCCAGCTCGGCGAGCCCGTGCTGCCCGGTGACCGCGTCCCGCTCCAGGACGACGCGGTACGCCACCCCGCGGCGCGCGGCGTCGGCCTCCGCGTCGTTGTCGGCGCCGTCGACCGCGACGGGCCGGCCGGTGACCAGCGCGCACACCTCCGACTCGGCGCCGAGCTGGAGTTGGCGGAAGCGCCGCGCCACCGCCTCCTTGCCGGTGACCACTTCGACCAGGTCGTGCACGGCCGGTTCGGCCGCCTCGGCGCGGAACTCGGCGGCGAGCACGGCCGCCGCCGACTCCGCCTGCTCCAGGGCGTGCCGGCGGCTGGCCAGCAGCGCGGACAGCGCGACCGCGGGCGGCGCGACCACCCAGCGGCCGGGCCGGGCGGAGGACCGGGCGACCAGGCCGTGCCCCTCCAGCCGGCGCAGCAGCCGCGCCGCCTCCTGCTCCGTGACGGACAACCGGTCGGCCAGCTGGCCGAGTTCGGCGGCGCCGAGCGCGACCAGGGCGCGGTAGGCCGACTCCTGTGCCTCGTCGAGGCCGATGGCACCGAGCAACGAAGGCCCCCCTCGGGATGGGCGGCTTCGCGATACCGGTACGCGACACCGGCGTTGACGACGGCATGGCGGGAACGAGCCGCGGCGGTTTCCCGCCGCCCCTATTTTCGCCTCCACCGGGCGCCTTCTGCCACTGTGATCCACATCGCAGCGGATGTCATACCCGGGGGGCATGTGCGAGCGGTGGTACGCCGGGACGGCCCTGACGGAGGGGGCCGGGCCGACCCGGCGTTTCGCGTTTCCCGGTCCGCCCGGCGGTGGACAATAGGCGCATGAGCCAGCAGGGCGACGCACGCGGCAGCCAAGAGGACGACTGGTGGCGGCAGTTGTACGACGAGGGGGCCGCCGCCGGGGCATCGGGCGCCGGGAACGACTCCCTCGACGCGCACTTCGACTCGGCGCTGAACGCGATGACGCCACCTCCGCCGCCCCCGACCGAGACGCTGCGGCTGCGGCGCCCGACGCCGCCGCCCCCGCCGTCGTCCTGGCCGCGGCCGAACCGTCCGGTGGTCCCGCCGCCGATGCCGCCGGCGCCGCGCCAGGAGGCGCCCGCGGTGCCGCCGGCCCCGCCGTGGGACCCGTGGGCGGCCGCGCCGACTTTCGCGGAGCCCCCGCAGGCGCCCCCGCAGGCGCCGCAGCCGGCGCCCGAGCCGACACCCGACCCCGAGTCGGCTCCGGAAGAGGTGGAGGAACGGGCGTCGGCCGCACCGGAGTTGCCGCCGCGGCCGGGTTTCGCGCCGGACCCGCGCGCGGCTGCGGCGTACGCACCCGAGCCCGCCTACGAGGCCGAGCCCGCGCCGGGGCCCGCACCCGGGCCCGTACCCGAACCGGCGGCTGAGCCCGCCCCCGAACCGCCGCACGCACCCGACCCCCGGGCCTCCGACGCGTACGCCCCGCCGCCCGCCACGCCGTGGGACGCCTGGGTCACCCCGCGCCGCGCGGCGGCGCCGCCTCCCGCTCCGTCCGCGCCCACCGCGCCGCCCCCGGCCGAGGACTGGTCGTCCCAGCAGCCCCCGGCGCCCGAACCGACCCCCGAACCGACCCCGGAACCGGAGCCGCCCGCCGCGCCGCCGCCGTACGTGGACCTGGTCGACGACCCGGCCGCAGGCACCTCAACTCCGTTGCGGGACGAGTCCGTTGACGCCCGCCCGGCCGAGGCGCCCGCGTCGCCGTCGCCGTACGCGGATCTCGTGCCGGACCCGGCGGCGCACCGCCCCGAGCCGCAGGAGCCGGGGCAGCCGGAGGGGCAGGCGCAGCCGGAGGAGGCGTCAACGCACGTACCCGGCGCGCCGGTTGACGCGCCTCCTGCCCCGGTTGACGCCCGCCCGGCCGAGGCGCCCGCTTTGCCGTCGCCGTACGCGGACCTCGTGCCGGACCCGGCCGCGCACCGCCCCCAGCTGCAGGAGCCGCAGCTGCCCGAGGGGCAGGCGCAGCCGGCGGAGGAGCCGCCGCCCGTACCCGAAACGCCCGGACCAGCCGCCGAACCCGCCCCCGTCGCGCCGCCGACACCCGCCCCGGAAGCGCCCGTTGCCGGCGCCGCAGGCGACACCGCGTTCGGGGAAGGCGAGGTCCGGTGGGCGCCGGAGCTGCCGCCGGGGTGGGTGCCCGCGGCCGCGCCCGTGCAGGTGGTGGACGCGGCCACCGAGGTGGGCGTGGTCGGTGGCGGCCCGCCGACGTACGGTGCCGAGCCGACCGCGTGGCCCGAGGCGGACCCGGACGGGCTGGACGCGCTGGTGCCCGACACCGTGCTGGACGGCGCGGCGTACGGCGTGCTGACGCTGCGGAGCGCCGCGGTGCGCGGCGACTCCGCCCGCTACCGGGGCGAGCCGCGCCGCGACGCGCTGCTGACCGCGCGGTTCGGCACGGGCGACGGGGCGCTGCTGCTGGTGGCGATGGCGAGCGGCGCGCGCGGCGCCGATGACGCGCACCGGGCCGCGCAGGACGCGGTGCGGTGGATCGCGGGCGCGGTCGGCCGCAGCCGGGCCCGGCTGGCCGACGACATCCGCGCCGCGCGCCGCGGCTCGCTGAAGTCCGGCCTGCACCGGCTGACCGACCGCTGCTACGGCCGGCTGCGCGCCCGCGGCGAGGACCTGGGCCTGGACGAGGGCGCGTACACCGCGTCGGTGCGCTGCCTGCTGCTGCCGGTCGACCCCGAGTGCCGTATCCGGCTGTTCTTCGGGGTGGGCGAGGGCGGCCTGTTCCGTATCCGCGAGGGTGCCTGGCAGGACCTGGACCGTGCGCCGGACGAGGCGTCGGCGCCGTTCCGGTTCCGGGCCGCTGTCGCCCAGCCGGGTGACGCGCTGGTGATGTGCAGCGCCGGGCTGGCCGAGCCGCTGCGCGGCGAACCCGGGCTCGCCGACCACCTCGCCGGACGCTGGGGCCAGGGCCGCCCGCCGGGCCTGGCGGCCTATCTCGCCGACGCCCAGACCCGGGTCAAGGGCTATGCCGACGACCGTACGGTGGTGACCGTCTGGGATGCGTGATCGCCCCATCCGTGGGGTGATGGGGGCATGGCGAAGCAGACGGTGGCCGAGCAGTTCGTCGACATCCTCGCGCGGGCGGGGGTGCGGCGGCTGTACGGGGTGGTAGGCGACAGCCTCAACCCCGTGGTGGACGCGGTGCGCCGCAACCGCGCCGTGGAGTGGGTGCATGTGCGGCACGAGGAGACCGCGGCCTTCGCGGCGGGCGCGGAGGCCCAGCTCACCGGGCGGCTGGCGGCCTGCGCGGGCTCCTGCGGCCCGGGCAACCTGCACCTGATCAACGGCCTGTACGACGCGCACCGCTCGATGGCGCCGGTGCTGGCGCTCGCCTCGCACATCCCGAGCAGCGAGATCGGCACCACCTACTTCCAGGAGACGCACCCCGACCGGATCTTCCAGGAGTGCAGCCACTACAGCGAGCTGGTCTCCAACGCCGCCCAGATGCCGCGGGTGCTCCAGACCGCCATCCAGCACGCGGTGGGCCAGGGCGGGGTGTCGGTGATCAGCCTGCCCGGCGACATCGCGGCCCACCAGGCGCCGCAGCGCACCGAGGAGCACGCGCTGGTCACCCGCCGCCCCGCGATCCGCCCGGGGGACGCCGAGATCGACGCGCTGGCCCGGCTGGTGGACGGCGCCCGGCGGGTCACCCTCTTCTGCGGCAGCGGCACCGCGGGCGCCCACGACGAGGTGATGGCGCTCGCGCAGAAGATCAAGTCCCCGGTGGGGCACGCGCTGCGCGGCAAGGAGTGGATTCAGTACGACAACCCCTTCGACGTCGGTATGAGCGGACTGCTCGGCTACGGCGCCGCGTACGACGCCATGCACGAGTGCGACCTGCTGATCCTGCTGGGCACCGACTTCCCGTACAACGCGTTCCTGCCCGACGACGTGACCCTCGTGCAGGTCGATGTGCGGCCCGAACACCTGGGGCGGCGCTCGAAGCTGGACCTGGCGGTGTGGGGCGACGCGGGGGAGACGCTGCGCTGCCTGCTGCCGAAGGTGCGGGAGAAGACCGACCGGGCCTTCCTGGACCGGATGTTGAAGAAGCACAGCGACGCGCTGGAGGGCGCCGTCAAGGCGTACACCCGCAAGGTGGACCGGCACGTGCCGATCCACCCGGAGTACGTCGCCTCGGTGCTGGACGAAGTGGCCGCCGACGACGCGGTGTTCACCGTGGACACCGGGATGTGCAACGTGTGGGCGGCGCGCTACCTGACGCCCAACGGCAGGCGGCGGGTGATCGGTTCGTTCTCCCACGGGTCGATGGCCAACGCGCTGCCGCAGGCGATCGGCGCGCAGTTCCTGGACCGCGGGCGGCAGGTCGTCTCGATGTCGGGCGACGGCGGGTTCAGCATGCTGATGGGCGACTTCCTCACCCTGGTGCAGCACGACCTGCCGGTGAAGGTGGTGCTCTTCGACAACTCCTCGCTCGGCATGGTGGAGCTGGAGATGATGGTCGAGGGCCTGCCCGCGTACGGCACCGCCAACCGCAACCCGGACTTCGCCGCGATCGCCCAGGCCGCGGGCGCCTTCGGGGTGCGGGTGGAGCGGCCGAAGGACCTGCGCGGCGCCCTGAAGGACGCCTTCCGGCACAAGGGTCCGGCGCTGGTCGACGTGGTGACCGACCCGCACGCGCTGTCCATCCCGCCGAAGATCACCGGTGAGCAGATCGGCGGGTTCGCGCTGTCGATGGGCCGGACCGTGCTGGACGGCGGCGTCGGCAAGATGGTCCAGCTCGCCCGGGCGAACCTGCGCAACGTGCCGCGCCCGTAACCGACTTCGCGCCCCTGGCCGCCGCGCGCCGCTCCTGCGCCGGGTGTCGGCTGATCGGGTGGTCCGGTCCGCCGGAGGTCCGGTCGCACGGGGGTGGACGGGCCGCGCGCAGGCATCGGATGAGTGGACGCATCCCTGGGGGGAATGCCTATCGACAGGGGAACGAAGACCGGGCCGAACGGGGGAAGCAGGACGAACATCACGGGGTACCGGTTGCGGCGCGCGGTACGGCGGGCTGATCTGCCCGCGGTCGCCGAGACCCGCAGGGTCCTTCGGGACAACCTGCGGAAGTGGGGCGCCGCCGCACTGGTGGACACGACGGAACTACTGGCCAGCGAACTCCTCACCAACGCACTCCAGCACACCTGCGGGGGCGCCGTGCTGACCGCGACGCTCACGCCGCAGGAGACCCCGGCCGGCGCTCCCGGGCAGCGGCTGCGGATCGAGGTCCGCGACACCGTCGCCCGCCTGCCGCGCCCGCGGCACTGGGACGCCGAACGGCCCGACGACCAGGGCACTTCGGGGCGCGGCCTGCTGCTGGTCGAGGCGCTCGCCGACGACTGGGGAGTGCGGCCGTGCGCGGCGGGCGGGAAGGAGGTCTGGTTCGAACTGCGGTCAGAGGCAGCGTAGTTGCTGCCGCCACCGGCGCAGGGCGGCCACGGATCGTACGGCGCGCCGCACGCCCGGGGGCGCGTACACGAACGGCGTGGCCGCGGGCGGACCGCTGTCCGCCCGGCAGCCACGCCGCCGCATGTCGCACGTTGCACCCGGACCAGCCGGACCGTACAACTCGACCGGCCCGGACCGCTGCCGGGATCAGCCGAACTGCCGCTCCAGGTCCTGGAGTTTGCGCTCCAACGAGTCCAACCGCGGCAGGGTCAGCGTGTCGTCCTCGGCGATCAGGTCGATCGGCGCCGGACCCGACCCCGTCGCCGACGGCTCGGCGGAGGACGAAGCGGGCTGCTCCGCTGCCGAGTTGGCGGGAGCCGCCGTGTTTTCGCGCACCGGCTGGAGTGCCGGGCGCGCCCGCACCGGCAGTTCGCCGGACGGCAGCTCCATCGAGGGGCCTATGGCAGGCTCCGAAGCGGCCTGGCCGGTACCCGCCGCGCCTGTCGCGGGCAACTCGACCTGGCGGCCGCCCCGGCCACCGCGCGGCCACGGCCGCCCCTGTCGGGTGAGCGCCTTGATCTTCGCGCGCTCCATCCGGTCGTGCTCGCGGCGCCGTATCTCCGTCTGCTCGCGCTGCCGCTTGTCCTCGCGGACCTCCTCGACCGCCTCGTCCAGCGAGCGCACGCCCTCCAGCAGCATCAGCGACCAGGCACCGTAGGTCTCGCGCGGGGCGCGCAGCCACCGCACCATCCGGATCTGCGGCAACGGCCGCGGCACCAGGCCCTGTTCGCGCAGCGCCGCCCGGCGGGTCTGCTTCAGCGCGCGGTCGAAGAGCACCGCGGCCGACAGCGACATCCCGGCGAAGAACTGCGGTGCGCCGGCGTGCTCCACCCCGCGCGGGGCGTGCACCCAGTTGAACCAGGCCGCGGCGCCGGCGAACATCCACACCAGCAGGCGCGAGCCGAGCGCCGCGTCGCCGTGGCTGGCCTCGCGGACCGCCAGCACCGAGCAGAACATCGCCGCGCCGTCGAGCCCGAACGGCACCAGGTACTCCCAGCCGTTGGTCAGGCCGAGGTTCTGCCGCCCGAAGCCGACCAGGCCGTGGAAGGACAGCGCGGCGGCCACCGCGGCGCAGCAGAACAGCAACACGTACGAGGCGCTGCCGTACACCGCTTCCTTGCGGCGGCGGCGCTCCTCGCTGCGCTCCCAGGAGTCGCCCTGGGCGGCGCTGTCACCGGACGTGCGGCGGTTGCGGAAGACGAAGACGCAAGCCGCGAGGACGACCAGGCCGATACCGGCCGAGATCATCCAGTCCAGCGATATGTCCGTGATTCTCATATGCGATTCCTCGTGTCGCTTCCGTCGCGCTCGGGCCGTTGGGGCTGCTTACGACCGACATCATCGTGCAGAGTCCGGATGGGTGCAGACCTTACGGCACAAGAGCACGCGTACGGGTCCCCGGGTACTCGAACTCACGTGCCAGAACGGCTTAGTTGAGCGTGATCGTAGCGCGGAAGGTCAGACCGCGGACGCGCGGCGGTCGAGACGGGCGCCGGTCTGCCGCCGCGGACAGGTGGTGCAGGTGTCCGCGGGGCTGATGGTGTAGTAAAGGCAGCAGGTGAGGCGGGTGCGCGAGGCGGTCGAACATCCGCCGACGACTGACGGGACGTCAGTTTCCGTGGCCGGACGGAAGCTCGCGCCGCCGGCGAACGGGCGGGTGTCGCCCGGCAGCAGCGCGGCCAGTTCGGCCACCGCGCGCTCCTCCTGGTCGAACAGCCGCCCGACGTACCACAGCCCTTCGGTGATCTCGTCGGTGACCATGCCCCACAGGGCGTGTCGGCCGCGCCGCAGCAGCGGCCCGAAGCCCGCGAGCACCGGCTCGACGTGTTCGGCGACCGCCGCCCGCAGCTCGTCGCGCAGCGCGGCGGCGTGCGGCGCGGGGCGCGCGCCGGGCAGCGCCGCGACCGGGTCGTCCGGCAGGCAGCTGAACGACCGGGTCCGTACGGTGATCCGGCCCGAGGCGGGGTGGAAGGCCACGTCGTCGACCGGCAGGCGCGGCACCCGGCCGTGCAGGAACCACGGCACCGTGAAGAGCAGGCAGGCCGGCCACAGGTAGCGGTGCAGCGCGAGGGTCGCCGCGACGTCGGGGCGCGGCGGGCGCGGCCGGTGGTGGGCCGACTCCGCTGTGGTCCTCGTCACGAAAGCGTCGAGTGCGGCGCCGCCGTCGGCGAGGTCGCGCGCGCCGATCCAGCCCGCGCCGGTGGGCGGCGGGGCGGCGGTGATCCGCAGTTGCGGGAAGACCGCGGACAGCCGGGCGTAGGAAGCGCTCGTCGCAAGCATGGTAAGGCTTACCTTAACCACCCCCGGAAGGGTTTACGCTAGCGGCCGTACGCCGGACGGGTGAGTGCGCCGGCGCACACGGCAGCTGGACCGTAACGGTGCAGGTCAGAGGGTTTCCGCAGGGCAGTGGTCGGACGTCTCCGGCCGGGTTCAGGTGTTTTTCCGGGGCGGTGCCGCCGTGGGGACCCGCGGGGGAGGAAGGAGCGGGACACGGTGGAGCACGCCGCGCCGATGGTGCCGCCCGCCCGCGGTCCCGAGCGGCTGTCCGTACGGGACCAGGTGCTCGACGGGCTGCGCGCCGCGATCGTCTCCGGGCACCTCGCACCGGGCTCCGTGCACTCCGCGCCGGCGCTCGCCGAGCGGTACGGCGTCTCCGCGACCCCCGTCCGCGAGGCGATGCAGGCGCTGTCCCGCGAGGGCGCCGTCGAGGTGCTGCCCAACCGCGGGTTCCGCGTCGCGGAGTACACCGCGCGCGACCTCGCCGAGCTGGCGCAGGTGCGGGCGCTGCTCGACGTCCCCGTGGTGCTCGGGCTGGCCCGCACGGTTCCGCCCGCCCGCTGGGAGCAGCTGCGGCCGCTGGCGGACGAGGCGGCGGCGCGGGCGGCGTGCGGCGACGTCGGGGCGTACGCGGAGGCGGACCGCGCCTTCCACCGCGCGGTGCTGGGGCTGGCCGGCAACCGGCACCTGGTCGCCGTGGCGGACGAGCTGCACTGCCGTACGCAGTGGCCCGCGGCCGCGGTCTGGCGCGAGGGGAGCGCGCTCGCCGTACGGGAGCGGCTGGCCGCCGACGCCGCGGAGCACGGTGCGCTGCTCGACGCGGTCGCCTCCGGCGGGGCGGAGCGGGTGGAGGACGCGGTGCGGCGGCACTTCGGGCCGGGGGCATAGGGCTTCCGGCGGAGGCGTGGCCGCGGGGCCCGACCGGTCCGTGGTGCGGGGGAACCGGCCAGGTGGCCGGAAGCGGGGCGGGAGGTATTCGGCCGTTCAGCCGGGGCCCGGCCGGGGCTGCCCGCGAGTACCGCGCCGGCCGCCGGCGGAGGAGCGGGTCGTATACGTCCGGATACGAAGCCCGCGGCGGAATCTGTCCCTCCGCTGTTCCGCGGCGCTTGCCCCAACGCTCGGCAAAGTCGTGCCCATAGCCTCGGCGGAGTGTGAACACTGCGCCGCCTAGGGCCCGTTCATGCAGGCCAGTCGCATGATGACCGAAAGTTGCTTACTGCATACACCTATCGTCTGGTGGCCGTTGACGGGCGGCCCACGGCGGATCGACCATCCGTTTAGGTGCTCAATACACATGAATCTGTGTTGCGGGCGCGTTGCGTGTGCCGAGTGGACGGAGAAGCGCATGTGCGGCATCACCGGATGGATTGCCTACCAGCGGGACCTGGCCGGGGAACGGCGGACGGTCGACGCGATGACCGAGACGATGTCCTGCCGGGGCCCGGACGACCGGGGCACCTGGATCAGCGGCCCGGCGGCGCTGGGCCACCGCAGGCTCGCCATCATCGACCTGCCCGGCGGCCGCCAGCCGATGAGCGTCGAGACCCCCGGCGGCACCGTGGCCATGGTCTACTCCGGCGAGGCGTACAACTTCACCGAGCTGCGCGCCGAACTGGCCGGCCGTGGCCACCGGTTCACCACCGACTCCGACACCGAGGTGGTGCTGCACGGCTACCTGGAGTGGGGCGCGGCCGTCGCCGAGCGGCTCAACGGCATGTACGCGTTCGCCATCTGGGACGACCGCGAGCAGAAGCTCGTGATGATCCGCGACCGGATGGGCATCAAGCCCTTCTACTACTACCCGACCGCCGACGGCGTGCTGTTCGGCTCCGAGCCCAAGGCGATCCTGGCCAACCCGCTCGCCGAGCGGACCGTCACCCTCGACGGGCTGCGCGAACTGCTCGTCATGGTCAAGACCCCCGGGCACGGCTTCTGGGACGGCATGCACGAGGTCGAACCCGGCACCGTGGTGACCGTCGACCGCTCCGGCATCCGCACAAACGCGTACTGGCGGCTGGAGACCCGCCCGCACACCGACGACCAGCAGGCCACGATCCGCCACGTCCGCACCCTGCTCGACGACATCGTGCGGCGCCAGCTCGTGGCCGACGTGCCGCGCTGCACGCTGCTGTCCGGCGGCCTGGACTCCTCCGCGATGACCGCGCTGGCCGCGCAGCAGCTCGGCCGCACCGGCGAGACCGTACGGAGCTTCGCGGTCGACTTCGTCGGGCAGGCCGAGAACTTCGTCGCCGACGAGCTGCGCGGCACCCCCGACACGCCGTTCGTCCATGACGTCGCCCGCACCTCCGGCACCGAGCACCAGGACATCGTGCTCGACTCCGACCAGCTCGCCGACCCCGAGGTGCGCTCGAAGGTGATCGCGGCCAGGGACCTGCCGGCGGGCTTCGGCGACCTGGACGCCTCGCTCTACCTGCTCTTCAAGGCGATCCGCGGGCACTCCACGGTGGCGCTGTCGGGGGAGTCGGCCGACGAGGTGTTCGGCGGCTACCTCCAGTTCTTCGACCCCGAGGCCCGCAAGGGCCGCACGTTCCCCTGGCTGGAGAACTTCGGCCGGCACTTCGGCGACGACGAGGCGATCCTCCGCGACGACCTCAAGCACAGCCTCGACCTCGCGTCCTACGTCGCCGACTCCTACGCGACCGCCTCCGGCGAGGTGCAACGGCTCGCCGGTGAGAGCGACTTCGAGTTCCGGATGCGCACGATCTCCTATCTCCACCTGACCCGCTTCGTGCGGATTCTGCTCGACCGCAAGGACCGCGCCAGCATGGCGGTCGGCCTCGAAGTGCGCGTGCCCTTCTGCGACCACCGCCTGGTCGAGTACGTCTACAACGCGCCCTGGGCGCTCAAGTCCTTCGACGGCCGGGAGAAGAGCCTGCTGCGCGAGGCGACCGCCGACGTGCTGCCGCGCTCGGTCTACGACCGCGTCAAGAGCCCCTACCCCTCCACGCAGGACCCGGCCTACGCCGTCGCCCTCCAGAAGCACGTCAAGGAGATCCTCGCGCAGCCCGGCCACCCCGTCTTCGAACTCGTCAGCCGCAGCGTCCTCGAAGAGGCGGTCCGCGTCGACAGCCCCCAGATCACCCAGGCGTCCCGCCGCGGCCTCGAACGCACCCTCGACCTGGCGCTGTGGCTCGACCTCTACCGGCCCACCCTCAAACTCACCTGATCTCCGCCTGAGTCGGCCCGCCGCACCGGCCGCCCGCGCCTGGTGCGGCGGGCCTCACACCAGCCAGGCGCCGTCGCGCATGACGGTGCGCCCGCGCAGTTCCGGCTCGCCGCGCCAGGCCCGTACGGTCACCGGCGCCACCCGCAGGTACACGTACGCACCCTCCTCCGCGCGCGGGTCCCACCCGAACTTCCCGGCGAACGCCTCGGCCGCGCCCGGGGGCACCTCCTCGGCCGGGAAGCACGCGGCCGTACCCGAGACCAGCACCACGTCGGCGGTGTCCGGGAGGGAGAGGCGGACCCGGGGCTCGGCCCGCAGGTTGCGTACGGTCGCGGAAGCGGCGCTCGTACACATCCACACCGCCTCCTCGTGCCACACGAACCACAACGGCACCTGGTGCGGGCCGTGTTCAGGGTGCGCCGTCGCCACCCACACCTCCCGCTCGCCCCGAAGCCGCCCCACCACCGCGCGCACCCGCTCCGCCGCCCCCCGCCGGCCAACTCCCTTGTCCGCCCTGCCGCCTTCGGGCGAGCCGCCCGCCCGGCGTTCATCGCCGGTGTCGTAGAAGCGGGTGAGGTACGCCTCTGCCGGCAGAGCGCTCTGCCGCATGAGGGAGAACACTTCGGCGCCGTTCTCCGGCACGTCGTACATTGCGAAGGATTCGGAGAATCCCGCGTAGCTGACACCGTCCAGGCCGTCGCAATACTCCGAGGAGTCGGCCTCGGCGAGCGCTATGGCCTCCTCCGAAGTGGACGCCCGCCAGATGGTGACGCGCTCCTCGAATGCGCCGAGATCTGCGTGGAAGTAGACGGATCGAACTCCGTACCAGCCCATTTTCCCCCTCGGTTCACGTGAAGCCGAGGCTATCGGTGCCGGTCGTGACGCACCCCGCGGGCGAACGCGGGCCCGCACGGGGGCTGTTGCGGGGCTGGGGCGGCTGGAAGGGTGGGGGCATGGAACGGACCGGGGATTCACCCGAGCGGGGGCGTGCCCTCCAGGAGGCCGGGTACCGGAAACTGCAACGGGCGTTCGCGGCGTGTGCGGAGCCGGTGTACCGGATACGGGACCCGTGGCTCGCCCCCTGCACGCTGGCCGAGGGCCATACGGTCGACGGCTCGCTGCAATCGCTCACCCTCGCCTACGGCTCCTGGGACACCGGGCAGCCGCACCTGCACATCACGACGTGGCGGGACCTGCCCGGGCAGGACTTCGAGCCCGACGCTGCCGCCGAGTTCCCCGACACACCGGGGGAGGAGATCACGGTCGGCATCGACGGCCACCCGGCGGAGGCGAGACTGCTGCGGTCGGCGGGCGGCGCCTGGCTGCTGCGGGCGGACCCCGGACGGGTTCACCTGCTGGCCTTCGGGCGTGGCCCGATGGGGGACCTGGCCTTCGAACGGCTCGTGGACATCGCGCCGGTGATCGACGCCCGCCGCAGTTTCCTGGCCTCCCGCCGCCGGGGTAGGTAGGAGCGCTCCTCAGCGGGCCGGGGGATTCCCGGCCCACACCGGGGGAGTCCGGCCCGTCCAGGGGCCGGCCT
This sequence comes from Streptomyces sp. CA2R106, assembly GCF_037034245.1. NCBI lineage: Bacteria > Bacillati > Actinomycetota > Actinomycetes > Kitasatosporales > Streptomycetaceae > Streptomyces > Streptomyces sp. CA2R106. The sequence continues at coordinate 82,548 of NZ_JBAGKC010000015.1, read as the reverse complement.
GTTCGAGTTGGCCGGCGAGGCGGAAGAGGCGGCCCTCTTGGCCGTAGCCGGCGGCGAACTGCATGCCGATCGGCAGCCCCGTGCCGGTGTCGGCCGTCACCGGCACGGACATGGCGGGCGTGCCCGCCGCGTTGAACGGCGTGGTGAACGGCGAGCGGTCGAAGATGCGGTCGATCCAGCCGAGGCCGTCCAGCGTCTCCGCGCTCTCGGCAAGGGCGCCGAGCGGTGCGGGAAGCTCCGGCAGGGTCGGGGTGAGCAGGATGTCGTGGGCGTCGAAGTACCGCGCCAGGCTCCGGGCGACCTGGTTTCGCATCGTGAGCGCGGTGACGAACTGTGCGCCGCTGACCTGCTGCCCGTAGCGGTAGCCGGCAAGGGTCACCGGTTCGAGGGTGGAGGAGTCGACGGGCCGGCCGAAGGCGGCGGCCAGACCGTCGACCGTGGCCGCGAGGTTCGCCGTGTGCAGACGGGCGTTGGCCAGGACGTACTCCTCCCAGGCGGCCCCGAGGCCGACCTCGACCTCCTCGACCTGGTGGCCGAGCGATTCCAGCAGCCGTACCGTGCGGGAGAGGGCGTCGGCCACCGGTGCGGTGGTGCGGCGCCTGCCCCACGCCTGGGCGAGGACGCCGATCCGCAACGAGCCCGGAGGGCGGGTGACTTCCTCGGCGTACGGCCGGGACGGCTGCGGCGCGAAGTAGGGATCGCCCGGTTCCGGGCCGCGGATCGCGTCGAGCAGAGCCGCGCTGTCGCGTACGGTGCGGCTGACGCTGCCGTGCACGGCCAGTCCGCTGAACAGCTCGTCGAAGTCGGGGCCCATGGAGACGCGGCCACGGCTGGGCTTCAACCCGAACAGGCCGTTGTGGGCGGCGGGCACCCGCAGCGAGCCGGCGGCGTCGGTGCCGTGCGCGATCGGGACCACCCCGGCGGCGACGGCCGCCGCCGCGCCCCCGCTGGACCCGCCCGCGCTCCGCTCCAGGCTCCACGGGTTGCGGGTCGCGCCGTACAGCACGGACTCCGTCGTGATGCTGTAGGCCAGCTCCGGTGTCGCGGTACGCCCGAACGTCACGAGGCCGGCGCGCCGCAGGCGCCGCATCACGGCGGAGTCGGCGCGGGCGACGTTGCCGGCCGCGAGGCGGCTGCCGAGCTCCGTGCGCCGCCCGGCCATGGTGACCCCGATGTCCTTGATCAGGAACGGGACCCCCGCCAGCGGGGCGCCGCCGGGCTCGGGCTCGGGCTCGTCGTCGGTCGGCCAGGTCTCCACGATGGCGTTGATCCGCGGGTTGACCGCCTGTGCGGCCTCGCGTGCGGCGGCCTCCAGTTCGGCGCGGGTCACCTCGCCTTCGGCCACCAGCTCCGCCAGCCCGACCGCGTCGAAGTCCACGTACTCGGTCACTTTCACTGCCACTCCCACCAGGAAGAACGATACTGCTGAGTCTCTGACGATACCGTACGGTATCAAATGGCACGGGCTGGTACCGTAGGAGCGGCGGGACAGGGGCCCCGCGGCACCGACCGGACGTCACGGAGCAGTCATGGCATCGACCACCAGCAGACCGGGCAGGGTGGCGAAGCTGCCTCCTCGCGAGCGCATCCTCGACGCGGCGGAGGAACTGTTCCAGCGCGAGGGAATCCGGCGGGTGGGCGTCCAGGCGATCGCCGAGAAGGCCGAGACCACCAAGATGGCGATCTACCGGCACTTCGAGACCAAGGACGCGCTGGTCGCGGAGTGGATGCGGATCGTCGCCGCGGACTACCAGGCGGCCTTCGACCGGGTCGAGACGGAACACCCCGGCCGGCCCGGGGAGCAGATCCTGGGGCTGGCCCGCTTCATCGCCGAGGGGCTGCCCGGCATCTCGCACCGGGGCTGCCCGTTCATCAACTCCCTCGCCGAACTGCCCGACCGCTCCCATCCCGCACGCCAGGTGATCGAGAAGCACAAGGCCGACCAGATGCGCAGGCTGGTCGGCATGTGCGCCGAGGCGGGGCTGCCCGACCCCGAGCAGGCCGCGGCCGAGATCACCTTCGTCCTCGAAGGCGCGCAGGTCAGCACGCAGAACGGCAGCGTCGACCAGGTGGGGGACCGCCTGATGCGGATCGTCGAGGGGATCGTGGACCGGCACCGGGCCCCCGCCGGCGCGTCCGGGCCGGTCACCGGCTGACGGTCGGCGCGGCCGAGGACACCGCCGGTTCGCCGGCTTGTCGGCCCAGCCGGTTTATCCACTCAGCCGGTTCACCGGCCCGGTTCCGTGTACATCGCCTGGGTGCCCACGACCGTCAGCAGCGCGAGCTTCTCCGCGGTGTCGGTCCCGGCGCGCGGGGCGAACCAGAGCAGCCGCTGCCGGCCGTCCTCGCTGAAGAGGCTGAGGCAGTGCAGGTCGAGCATGCCGACGGTGGGGTGGACGATCCGTTTCCGCTCGTCCCTGCGCACCTCCACGTCCTGCTCGGCCCACATCGCCTCGAACTCCGGTGACAGCTGCCGCAGTTCGGCCAGCAGCCTGGCCGCCTCGGCGTCCCCGGGGCTGCGCCGTCCGACCGCCGCGCGCAGGTCCGCGACGAACGAGCGCGACTGCGCGGCGAGGTCCTCGGGCGGGTAGACCTGCCGCGCGGCCGGGTCGGCGAACCACCGGTGGATGAAGCTGCCCGCACGGCCGGGGCGGGTGGACAGGTCGCCGAGCATCGCCACGCACAGCGGGTTCTGCACCAGCACGGCGTGCAGGTCGGTGCAGACCATCGCCGGGGTCCGGTCGATGCGCGTCAGCAGGTCGAGCAGCGCGGGGTGGACGTGCGACGCCGTGCCGCCCTGGTCCGGGAGCGGGCGGTTCGCCAGCCGGTACAGGTGGTCGCGTTCGTCGTGGCTCAGGCGCAGGGCGCGGGCGAGGGCGGCGAGCATCTGGTCGGAGGGCTGCGAGCCGGCGCCGCGTTCGAGCTCGGTGTAGTACTCCACCGAGGCGCCCGCCAGCACGGCCACCTCGCCGCGCCGCAGACCGGGAACGCGGCGCCGCGGCCCGGGCACGAGCCCGACGTCCTCGGGGCGGATGCGCTCGCGCCGCGAACGCAGGAAGTCCCCGAGCTCGGCGTACCTCGTGGTCGACATGGTCCCAGCCTCCCCGAGCGGCGCCCTCCGTGCCAGGGGATGCCGTCCCCACCTTCCGGAGCAACTGTCGCGGGCCCGCGCCGCCCCGCAGAGTGGAGGCCATGAACACCTCACCCCACGACACGCGTACCGGCTCCGGCGCCTCGCCGGCCACCGGGAAGACGGTCCTGATCACCGGCGGCACCAGCGGGATCGGCGCCGCGACCGCCCGCCTCCTGCTCGGGCGCGGCCACCAGGTCGCCGTCACCGGGCGCGACCCCGGCCGGCTCGAGTCCTTCCTCGACGAGGTCGGCCACGCCGACCGCGTCCTGGGCCTGGTGGCCGAGGCCGCCGACTGGGACGCCACGAACGCGGCGGTCGCCGCCACGGTGGACCGCTTCGGGGCACTCGACGCGGCGGTCGCGAACGCGGGCTACGCGTCCGCGGACCACTTCCGCGCGGACAGCGACAGCGTCTTCGACGACGGCGACCCGGAGCTGTGGGCGCCGATGGTGCTCGCCAATGTGCTCGGCCCGGCACTGCTGGCCAAGGCGGCCCTGCCCCACCTCGAACGGTCCCACGGCCGGGTGGTGCTCCTGGGCAGCGTGGTGGGCGTCAAGAACAGCCCGGGCAATCTCTACTCCGCCACGAAGTGGGCCGTGGTCGGCCTCGCCGAGAACCTCCGCCTGCACGTCACGACCCGCGGCATCGGTGTCACGCTCGTCAACCCCGGCCTGATCGACACCGCGTTCTGGGAGGGCGGGGCGCCGCCCGTCGCGATGGGCCCGGAGGCGGTGGCCGAGGCGATCGGCTTCGCGCTCGACCAGCCGGCGGGCGTCGACCTCAACACGGTCACGATCCGCCCCGTCGGCCAGACCATCTGACGGTCCGCGGACCATCCGACGGGCCGGGGAGCATCCGACGGACCGCGCCTGACGGGTGCGCCCGCCTGCGGCGCACCCGGCCGCCCCGCCCCGCCGTGCTCAGTGGGGCGGGGCGGCGAGGACGGTCCGGACGAGGGCGGCGACGTCGTGGCGGATGTCGTCGGGGGTGCGGCCGGAGGCGAGGAGTTCGTCCACGAGGTCGGCGCGCACGGCGCCGAGGAGGACGTGGGCGGTGTAGGCGGGTGAGGCGGCGGCGGGGGAGTCGGTGCGGGCGATGAGCGCGCGCAGGACGTCGTGCGTCCAGACGTAGTGGGGGGCGCGCAGGAGCCCGGCGCCGCTGAGTTCGCGGGCGGCGGTGAGGTGGCGGTGGGTGAGTTTGAAGGTGACCAGTTCGTCGAACAGGGCGAGGACGCGGGTCAGCGGGGGCGCGGCGGAGCCGAGGGGCGGGTCGGGCTGTTCGAGCGCGGCCCGCAGGGGTGCCGCGTGCGCGGCGAAGAGCGCGTCGAGCAGGCCGTCGCGGCTGCCGAACGCGCGGAAGAGGGTGCCCTTGCCGACGCCCGCCGCCGCGGCGATGTCGTCCATGGAGACGGACCTGGGCGCGTCGGTGTCGGCGAACAGCGCGGCGGCGGCCTCGAGGACGAGTTCACGGGGGAACGCGGGCCGCCCGGGCCGCCGGGCCGCCGTCGTCGACGCCTTCGTCGTCTCCGTTTCGGACTGGCAGTCCGAAACGGTGCTACGGTGTTTGGGACTCACAGTCCGTAATTGTAGTGGAGGCTCCCGTGGAGACCCCTGTGCAGACCCCGGAGAACAGTTCCCAGCAGGACGACGACCTGCCCCCGTGGCTGGCCGCCGCCCTGCTGGGCCTGGCTTCCGGCGACACCGCCGCCTGGACGGACGTGTTCGCCGAGGACGCCGTCCACGAGTTCCCGTTCGCGGCGCCGGGCGCGCCGCAGCGCCTCGAGGGCAGGGCGGAGATCGCGACCTTCGTCGCTGGGCTCTCCGGCCGTATCCGCTTCGGCGCCCTCACCGACGTACGGGTCCACGAAGCGGCGGACGGGACCGTCGTCATCGAGGCCGAGGGCCACCACCAGGACGCCGCCTCCGGCGCCCCGTTCGACCTCCGCTACGTCTGGGTCGTCACCCGCGGCGCCGACGGCCGGATCACGCGGCTGCGCGACTACATGGGCCCGCGCCGCCCGCGCACCGAGGAGGACTGATGCGCGTCTTCGTCACCGGCGGCACCGGCTTCATCGGCGCCGCGCTCGTACGGGACCTGCTCGCCGCCGGGCACGACGTCCTCGGGCTCGCCCGCTCCGACGCCTCCGCCGCACGCCTGGCAGCCGCCGGCGCCACCCCGCACCGCGGCTCGCTGGAGGACCTCGACGCCCTGCGCGATGCGGCCGCCCGCACCGACGGCGTCATCCACACCGCCTTCGACAACTCCGACCTCGCCCGTTTCGCCGACAACAGCCGTACGGAGCAAGCCGCGTTGGAGGCGATCGGGGGCGTGCTCGCCGGCAGCGGCCGACCGCTGGCCGTCACGGCCGGGTTCGCCTTCCTCGCCCCCGGCACCCTGGCCACCGAGAACGACGTACGCCCGCCCGGCGCGTCCCCCCTCGGCCGCACCGCCGAAGCCACCGCGGCGGCGCTGGCCGCGTCCGGCGTACGCACCTGCGTCGTACGCCTGCCGTGCGTCCACGGCGACGGCGACCGCTTCACCATCCCGCAGTTCACCGCCATCGCCGAACGCACCGGCGTCTCCGCGTACGTCGGCGACGGCCTCAACCGATGGGCGGCCGTGCACAACGTCGACGCCGCCCGCGTCTACCGGCTCGCCTTCGAACGGGCCGCCGAACAGGGCGAGCCGGGCGCCCGTTACCACGCCGTCGCCGAGGAGGGCGTACCCGTCAAGGCCATCGCCGAGGTGATCGGCCGCCGCCTGGGCATCCCCGTCCGCAGCCTCCCCCCCGAGGCCGCCGCCCAACACTTCGGCGCCCACGTCCACTTCGTACAGTCCGACGCTCCCGCCTCCAGCGCCCTCACCCGCGAACGCCTCGGCTGGCACCCCCAAGGCCCCGGCCTCCTCGCGGACATCGCCCGCCCGAACTACGGCGCGACGTAAACGCCCCGCGCGGCCCCCGCCCCCTCCCCGACGGCAACGAGTTCCGCCCCGACTGAGCCCCGCACCCCGGGGGAACGGCACGACCGGACCGGTCCCGGTGCATCCGCGATACCGCGGCGTCCGCGTCCACATCCTGCGCGTGGCCACCCGCGAAAGCAGCCCGCTCGGAAGGGGGGCCCGCGGCGCCAACTGCACACCCAACCCAGCGGTCGTTGCCCGGTGCGCCGCCCCGAAGCGGGCAAGTCGCCTCCGGTACAGCACCCGACGAGCGCGCGAGAGGCGAGACGGCTCAGATACAGGTTCGCGGATGGAACTGCGATCGCCTGCATGGTGGTCCCTCGCCTGGCCTCTTTGCGTCGCCGGGCGAGGCCCAGGGATCGGAGCTAGAACGCCCGGCCAATGGTCATCTCTTGCGAATTTTTGGTGTCCACATTGCTTGAATTTTGTGTTCACGATGTGATGATCCGTTGGTTAACTTCGTGCTGGCACGCGCACCGTGTGTCATCTCTGGGGGTTGGGGTGGGGACAGTGGTGGGCAGGCGTGTGCCTGTGCGCCGTGCGTGGCTTGCTGCGCTCGCGCTGGTCGTGCAGCCGCTGATTGTGGTCGGGGCCCATGCGGCCGTAGCCGACAGCACATCCGGCAGCGTTCAGTCGGCGGCCGATCCGGGCTCGACCGACGCCGGGTTGTCGCCGGAGGCTTCGGCCTCGAAGCAGGCGACGGACTCCGGTGACCCGGTTCAAGTGGATGCGGACACCACTGCCACGGACACGGTGACGGCATTGCCGGACGGCACCTTCCGGCTGGATGCGAGTGCGGTGCCTGTGCGGGCCAAGCAGGGCGACGGCTGGGTGCCGCTGGACACCACGCTTCAGGTGCAGTCGGACGGTTCACTGAAGCCGAAGGTGGCAGCAGCGGATCTGGTGTTCTCCGGTGGCGGTTCGTCGGAGCTGGCAACGATGTCACATGACGGTGCGTCCTACAGTGTTTCGGCGCCGTGGACGCTTCCGGCGCCGACGGTCTCCGGGTCGGAGGCGACCTACGCCTCGGTGCTGCCGGGCGTCGACCTGGTGGTGACGGCATTGGCTGACGGATTCTCCGAAGACCTCGTTGTCAAGACACGAGACGCAGCCGAGAACCCCGGCCTGGCGAGCCTGAGTTTCCCGGTGACGGAGCATGGGCTGTCGGTCAGAGCCCAGGACTCGGGCGGGGCCGCGCTGGTCGATTCCCAAGGCCGGCCGGTGTTCTCCACCGGCTCGGCGCTCGCCTGGGACAGCGGTACGGCAGACACCTCGGAAACGGCGTCGAAGAAGTCGGTCCAGGAGACGGTAACTGCTCCGACGGACGCAGTGGACGGGCCCGCGCCGGGGGCGAAGACATCGGTGATGGACGTGGACGTCACCGCCTCGGCGATGACGGTGACGCCGGACCAGGATTTTTTCACAGATCCTTCGACGGTGTATCCGGTGGTGTTGGACCCGCAAACGGTCAGCCAGTCGCTGGCTTCGTGGACGGCGTTGTGGTCAGGTCAGCCCTCGACATCGTTCTGGAAGACCTCGCACACGCTCGGGGTGGGTTATGACCTGCCTGCGGACACCAAAGTGGTGCGCTCCCTGTACCAGTTCGACACGCATGGTGTGGAGGGCAAGAAGGTCCTGGGTGCGACGTTCACCGCGCAGGAGGTCTGGTCGTACAACTGCACGGCCAAACCCGTGCAGTTGTGGCACACCGGGGGGATCTCGTCGGCGTCCACGTGGAATCACCAGCCGTCGTGGATGGGCGTGGTCGACACGGTGACCACGGCCAAGGGTTGGTCGTCCTCGTGCCCGGGCGGGAACGTGGAATTCGATGCGACGAGCGCGGTCGCTTACAGCGCCGTGCGCGACGGGGCGACCACGACGCTGGGACTGAGGGCGTCGGACGAGTCGGATGAGGGGGCGTGGAAGCAGTTCGCCTCTCCTGCCGATACCAAGCCGGTGCTGTCGGTGACGTTCGTGTCTGCGCCGAAGACACCCGCGCTGTCGTCGCTCAAGCTGGCGCACCCGAGCCTGGCGTGCGGGGTGAACTTGGCGGCAGCGGTGAAGATCGGTGTCTCGGCGCCCACGTTGTCAGCCGTGCCGTTGTCTGCGGATGGTTCGCAGGCGACGTTGCGGCCGAACTTCGAGGTGCACCGCTACGACCCGGACATCGCCGACCCTTTGGTGAGTTCGGGTAGTTCGTCGGCGTGGACGACGTCGGGGAAGGCCGGGACATGGACTTCGGGGGCGTTGCAGGACGGTCAGACGTACTGGTTCCGAGCACGTACCCAGTACGAGTACTCGTACAACGGCACAACAGGGAGCATGTATTCGGGCTGGACCGCCGGATGCTGGTTCACCATCGACACGTCTGCTCCGCCTTCGCCGACGGTGTCGTCCGCGACTTACCCGGAATGCGCGTCGCCGGACGACCCGGATTCCTGCCCGGTGAGTGGGGGCGTCGGAGTGGCGGGCGCCTTCACGATCACCGCCGGCGCGAGCGATGTGGTGTCGTACACGTATACGCTCAACGACGAGAAGCCGGCGACCAAGGCGATATCGAGTGCCCTGACCCTGGCCCCGAACGAGCTCGGTATGAATGCCCTCACCGTGCAGACCAAGGACGGCGCCGGGAATATTTCTGACGCCGTTACCTACTTCTTCGACGTCGCCGCGGGCGCCCCGCCGATAGACAACTGGTCCTTCGACGAGGGTTCGGGCACGACAGCGGCGGACTCGGTAGGCGGGAACACCGCGACGCTCGACTCTGCGGCGGCTTGGTCGAGCTTGGGACGACTGGGCGGCGCGTTGAGCGTGAGCGGAGCGACGCACAGCAGCGCTGCTGCTTCGGTAGCGAAACTGGACACGTCGCAGTCCTTCACGATTTCGGCGTGGGCGCGGCTTTCGAGCCTGACCCAGACCGCGGTGGTCGCCTCGCAGGACGCCACGAGCAGTTCCTCGTTCTCGTTGTACTTCTCTCCGGGTTACGGGCGTTGGGTTTTCAACCGGAACGCCTCTGACGCAGCGACCCCGACAGTGGTCCGGTCGATCTCCACCTCAGTTCCGATCGTGGGGGCGTGGACGCATTTGCTGGGGGTGTACGACAAGACCGCCCAGACAATTCAGCTGTACGTCAACGGAGTCCCGCAGGGTGATCCGGTGGCATTCACCACGCCTTGGAAGTCCACCGGGCTGCTGAGGATCGGCGGTGGGCAGTACGACAACGCCCCCGCGAACTTCTTCCCCGGCCAGATCGATGGGGTCCAGTTGTGGGACCGCATCCTGGCGACGGACGAAATCGCCGGTCTGGAGGCCATGACAGACCCGTCGACGGCCGAGGCGTCCCAGCCCGCTCTGGTGGGGAAGTGGCAGATGGCCGACGGCGCCGGAACGACGGCGGCCGACGGTTCCGGCTATGGCCGCAACGCCACCTTGGGAAGCGAGGCCGCCTGGACAGATGACATCGAAGGCGGCGCGGGCACCGTACTCAAACTTGACGGCTCGTCCAATGCCTACGCGTCCGTGCCGGCCCCGGTGGTGGACGCCACCGGAGACTTCACGGTTTCCGTCTGGGTGGACATCGATCCGGCGGCGGTGGCGGACACCAGCGTGGCGCACACGATGCGCATCATCGGCCAGTCCGGGACGAGCAGCGACACATGGGGGCTGTGGTACGTGCAGTCCGCCGGGCAGTCGGAGGGTTCCTGGGCGTTCGGTCGCACGGCTGCCGATGCCGTTGGCGCAACGGCCACAACAGCCCCGAAGGACATCGCTGTCGATGACGCCGCCGACGCCGGGCAGTGGACGATGCTGACCGGCATCTATGACGCGGCCAGCGGACTGATCGAGCTGTATGTGAACGGTCAGTTGAAGGACGGCGGCAGCGACGACCCGAACGCGGACGGATCGGGCTCGGGGACGGCGTTCACCAGTGCTTGGCAGGCGAGCGGCACGCTGTCCATCGGCCGAGGCCGTACCAGCAGCGGCGCCTGGGGGGACTCGCTGACCGGCATGGTCGCAGGAGCGCAGGTCTGGACCGGATTGGTCCCCTCGGACGACCTGCTCCTGGACTCGCTCTTCGGTCCCGGAGGGGCATAGGTCGTCCTGGCCTGCCTAAGGGCACGGCACTTTCAGCGTGATGCGTCATTCCGATTCGAGCATGCGGAGTTCAGCGATGGATGGCATAGGGGTGGGCACGGCCTTGCGTCGCCGGGTGCGGCGATACCGGTCGTGGGCGGTCGGTCTGACGGTGGGAGCATTGACGGGGGCGCTGCTGGGTATGGCCCCGGTCGCTGTCGCCCAGGGGTTCGCCCACCCGAAAATGGCCGTCCCCGCGCAGAAGAACGGCACTGCCGTGCCGTTCACAGCGAAGACGAAGAAAGTCAAGGATCCGGCCGCGACCGCCGCGCAACGCACTGCGGACGAATTGAAGAAGCCGGTTAAGTGGCCTACATCCGCTGATGTCCACGTCAAGCAGGCCACTAGGAGCGCCGCCTCCACCTCGGCGGGCGTGAAGATGTCGGTGAACGTGGCTCCGCACGCTGTAGCGACCGCGGCGGGCGTGGACGGTGCGCTGATGAAGGTCACCGTTCCCGCTGCTTCCCGTGGCACCTCGAAAGTGTCGTTGGACTACTCCGGCTTCGCGAATGCCTACGGGGGCGACTACGGCTCACGCCTTCGGCTGGTGGAGATGCCGGCATGTGCCCTGACCACCCCCGCCAAGGCGGAGTGTCGTACCCAGAAGCCGGTCACTGCGGACAATGACGTCAGTCAGCAGTCTCTCACTCTGTCCGTACCCGCTGCTTCGAAGACCACGACGATGGTCCTGGCCGCGGATGCCGCGGCCACGTCAGGGGCCGGTACGTACACGGCCACCACCCTGTCGCCGTCCAGCACGTGGGCAGCCGGCGGGTCGAGCGGGGACTTCTCCTGGTCGTATCCGCTGTCAGTGCCGACGCCCGCCGCGGGAGTGGCACCGCAGTTGTCGATCGACTACGACTCGCAGAGCGTGGACGGACGCGGGCCGTCCACGAACAACCAGCCCTCCTGGATCGGTGAGGGGTTCGACCTGCAGACGCCGTACATCGAGCGGTCGTACGACGTGTGCGACGACGACGGTCAGTCGGGCAAGTATGACCAGTGCTGGGCCAATGACAACGCCACCCTCGTCATGGACGGTAAGACGACCCCGCTGATCAAGGACAGCACGACCGGTGTGTGGCACCCGAAGGACGATGACGACGAGCGTGTCGTGCGGTCCACGGGCGCGTCCAACGGCGACAACGACGGCGAGTACTGGACCGTCACCACTGTCGATGGCACTCAGTACGTGTTCGGCAAGAACCGTCTGCCGGGCTGGTCGACGGGTGACCCGGAGACGAACGCGGCGCTGACGGTGCCGGTGTACGGGAACGACAGCGGTGAGCCCGGCTACAGCAACGGCTCCACCTTCGCCGACCGCGCGGTGACCCAGGCGTACCAGTGGAACCTCGACTACGTCATCGACACCCACGGCAACGCGATGTCGTACTGGTACACCAAGGAAACCAATGCCTATGCCCAGGACGGCACGACCACCGCGGCCGGTACCGCCTACGACCGGGCGTCCTATCTCGACCACATCGACTATGGCATCACCGGAGACGACTTCTTCGGCAAGGCACCGGACGAGGTCAAGTTCACCACCGCGGAACGCTGTTCGGTCACCAGCACGGAGAACTGCTCGTCCCTGACCTCATCGACGGCCAAGGACTGGCCGGACGTGCCTTTCGACCAGATCTGCGCCACCGGGAAGGTGTGCACGGGTACTGCGGCGCCCACGTTCTTCTCGCGCAAGCGTCTGACGGGGGTCACGACCTACGTGTGGGACACGAGTCTGTCCACCCCGGCCTACCGCAAGGTCGACTCCTGGGCACTGGACCAGAGCTTCGTCGACCCCGGGGACGGGACATCGGCGAGCCTGTGGCTGAAGTCCATCACCCGAACCGGTCAGGACGGCACGCCGGTGTCCCTGCCACCGGTCACCTTCACCGGTGAGCAACTCGCCAACCGTGTCGACACCTCGCACGATGACATCGCCGCGCTGATCAAGTGGCGCGTGCGGACGATCACCACCGAGACCGGTTCGGTGATCACGGTCAACTACAACAACAACAATCCCACCGGTCAGTGCGTCGCGGGCACCACCATGCCGTCCACGCCCGACAACGACACTCTGCTGTGCTATCCCGTAATATGGACCCCGCCGACCATGGCGGACCCGCAAACCGACTACTTCAACAAGTACGTGGTCGACCAGGTCGTCCAGTCCGACCCGACCGGTGGCTCACCGGACGAGGAGACCGACTACACCTACGCGGACCCGGCCTGGCACTACGCCACCGACGACGTCGCCAGCGCTGCCAAGGACAAGACATGGTCACAGTGGCGCGGCTTCGGTCTGGTGACCACCACCACCGGCAACTCCCAGACCACCCGGACGAAGACCGTCACCACCTACTTCCAGGGCATGGACGGCGACAAGCAGTCCGACGGCACCAAACGCTCCGTCACCGTCGTGGACTCCAACGGCGACCATGTCACCGATGCCGACCCGCTCGCAGGGCAGGCACGCGAGTCGCGGACCTTCAACGGGACCGCTGAGGTCTCCAGCACCATCACCGACGAGTGGACGCACGCCACTGGCACCGACGGCACCCGCACCTCGTACTACGTGCACCCCGGCGCGACACACACCCGCACCGATCGCGCCAGCGGCAGCCCGCGCATCCACACCGTCACGACCACCTATGACGACAACACCGGCGCCGCCACCCAGGTCGACGACGGCGGAGACGCCGCCGTCACAGGCGACGAGCAGTGCACCCGCACCACCTACAGCGACAACACCACTGCCTGGCTGCGAGCCGAACCCATCCGGGTGGAGACGGTCGACGTCGGCTGCGACGCCGCGGTGAGTCGCCCCGCAGACGTGGTCTCCGACACCCGCACGCTCTACGACAACACGGCCTACGGCACCGCGCCCAGCCGCGGCGATGTCACCAGCACCCAGCGCCTGTCCTCCTACAGCGGCACGTCCCCGGTCTACCAGACAGTCGCCACCACCGCATACGACTCCATGGGCAGGACGCTGTCGGTCAAGGACGCCGACGGCAACACCACCTCCACGGCCTACACCCCGACCACGGGTGGCCCACTCACGGGCACGGTGGCCACAGACGCCAAGGGCTACCAGACCACCACGACCTACGACCCGGCACGCAACCTCCAGACGACCGTGGTCGACCCGAACAACCACCGCACCGACTACGCCTACGACGCTCTCGGCCGGCTGACCAGTGTGTGGCTGCCCGACCGCGCAAAGGACACCGCCCAGCCCAACACCACCTACGAGTACGTCCTGTCCAACAGCGCCTCCTCGTACGTGCGCACGGGAAGCATCCAGAAGAACGGCACCAGCTACCTCTACTCGTACACGCTCTACGACGCGATGCTGCGCCAGCGGCAGACACAAGCCCCAGCAGCCAACGGCGGCCGGGTCATCACCGAGACGAAGTACGACTCCCGGGGCCTGGCCGTGGAAGCGGACTCCAACTACGTGGACGCCACCGACCCGTCCGGAACGCTGGCGAACATCACCTCCGCACAGCCGTCGCAGACGCTGACCACCTACGACGGCGACTCACGACCCACAGTGGCCGCGTTCTATGCCGACGGCGCGTACAAGTGGTCCACCACCACCACCTACGGGGGTGACCGCACCACAGTCGTACCGCCGCAGGGCGGCATCGCCACCACCACACTCACCGACGTCTTCGGCCGTACCAGTGAGGTGAGGCAGTACAACGACGGCACCTCCTCCGGGGCGTACACGTCCATCACCTACGCCTACAACGACGACGACCAGCTCACCAAGGTCACCGACGACGCGGGCAACATCTGGACGTACGGGTACGACCTGATGGGTCGACAGACCTCGATGTCGGACCCGGACGCGGGCACCAGCATCAGCACCTACACCGACCTCGACAAGCTCGCCTCCACCACCGACAGCCGCGGCAAGACCATCAGCTACACCTACGACCAACTCGGCCGCAAAACCGGTGAATACGACGCGACCGTCGCCCAACAGGCTCCGGCCAACCAGATCGCCGGCTGGACCTACGACACCCTGGCCAAGGGCCAGCCGACCGCCTCCATCCGCTACGTCGGCGGCTCCGGCACCACCGGTAAGGCGTACAGCACAGCGGTCACCACCTACGACAGCTTGTACCGCGCCACCCGCACCACCGTGACCGTCCCCTCGGTCACCGGAGAAGAAGCACTCGCCGGAAGCTACCTGTTCACCTCCAGCTACAACGCCGACGGCACCCTGTACGCCACGAGCGACCCAGCCGCCGGCGGCATGAAAGCCGAAGCCTTCATCTACGGCTACAACGCCGCCGACCTGCCCACCACCCTGCAGAACTACGTCCAGGGCACCACCTACACCGGCACGGGCCAGATCGCCCAGATCACCCTCGGCATCAACGCAACCGCCCCGTACGTCCAGGAGAACAACACCTACCAGGACGGCACCGACCGCCTGAGCGAGCAACTGGTCAACGACGCAGACAGCGGACTGGTCCAGCAGTCCCACTACGCCTACGACCCCTCCGGCAACCCGACGCTCGCCGACACGCGCGCGGACGGCGCAGACGACACCCAGTGCTACCAGTACGACGGTCATGACCGGCTGACCGCCGCGTACACCAGCTCTGACACCTGGCAGACCACCGGGGCGTGCAGCAGCGACCCGACCACCGCCACGCTCGGCAGCGGGCCTGCCCCCTACTGGCAGTCCTACACCTACGACGACCTCGGGAACCGCACCAAGCTCGTCCAGCACGCCACCACCACCGGCGCCCAGGACACGACCACCACGTACACCTACGGAAACACCGACGGGACCCAGCCCCACACCCTCACCGGGTCTTCCACCACCGGCGCCACAAGCGCCAGTACCAGCACCACCACCGACACCTACAGCTATGACGCCGCCGGAAGCACCACCACCCGCGACCTCAACGGCACCACCCAGAAACTCGCCTACGACGACGAGGACAACCTCGCCTCTGTCACGAACGCCGACGGCACCTCGTCCTCCTACCTCTACGACGCCGATGGCAACCGCCTGCTGACCCGCGACGACACCGGCACGACCCTCTACCTCGGCGACACCGAAGTCCACCTCGACAAGGGCACCACCAGCACCAGCGCGACCCGCTACTACACCTGGCTCGGCCAGACCATCGCCGTCCGCGACGGCGCGGGAACCCTGCAATGGCTCCTGGACGACGCCCACAACACCGCCACCACCCAGATCGACAGCGCCACCCAAGCCGTACAACGCCGCCGCACCGACCCGTTCGGCAACGACCGCGGTACCTCTCCCACCTCCTGGGCCGGTGACCAGGGCTTTGTCGGCGGCGTCGCAGACGACAGCACCGGCCTCACCCACCTCGGTGCCCGAGACTACGACCCCACCACCGGCCGCTTCACCACCCTCGACCCGGTTCTTGAGCTCACCGACCCCCAACAGATCAACGGCTACGCCTACGCCGCCGACAACCCCGTTCTCAACGCAGACCCCGACGGTCTGATGATCTACGGCGACGGCGCCGGCGACGGCCCGGCCCCGACACAGAAGAAAAGCACCGGCTCGGGGAAAAAGAAGTCGACGACCAGCACCAAGCAGAGCGTCCAGACATGGATCAATGATTGGTCCCCGTCCAGCAACAACACTCATGACCTTCTTGCCGACTTCATGGGTGGCAGTCAGGGGAACTCGAGCTCCGATGCCCCCTACTGGCAACCCCAACATGGCGGAAACGACGGACTGTTCAACGTCTGCTACGGACGAACCGCCTGCAGCCGCGCCTATACATACCTCCTGCACCACCAGGATGACCCCGCTGGTGCCAAAGAGGTAGCGGCGACCTACTGCGTCGTCAATTACTCCGAATGCGCACACGACGCCCGCGCCCAGACGCTGGTGGAGAAGGAATCGGCTGCATTCGTCCAGGCCTTGGCGATGGGAGTCGGCGACATCGACCTGAGCGGCAAGGTAGACGGGGGCGGCGGCGGATGCAGCTTCGCTCCCACCACCCGGGTACTCCTCGAAGACGGCACCACCAAACCCATCAGCAAGATCAAGCCAGGCGACAAGGTAGAAGCCGCCGACCCGTCCGACGGTAAGAAGAAGGGCGACCGCAAGGTCACGGCAACCTGGATCAACCACGACAATGACCTTGTCGATCTCACCGTCCAAACCTCCGACGGCCACACCGCCACCCTCCACACCACCGCCAGCCACCCCTTCTGGGACGACACCACCCACCAGTGGACCCCCGTCGGCGCACTCGCCCTCGGCGACGCCCTCAACACCGCCGCCAACCGGCACGTACACGTCACGGCGCTCCACACCCGCCCCGGCACCGCCGACATGTACAACCTCACCGTCGACGAGCTCCACACGTACTATGTGCTGGCGGGCGACACTCCGGTGCTGGTGCACAATTCCGGAGGGGCGTGCAAGGAAGTAACCCTGCCTAGATTTGACAGCTTCGAACAAGCTCGCAACATGGCGCTCGATCTGCTGGGTGAGGTTGATCCAGCTACTCGGCAGCCGTACATCGGACGTCTCGAATCTGCGCCGACTACCTATGGCAAGGTAGTGGGATTCACTACTCGGGTGAACGGCGAATTCAAGAGGTTCAGGATGGATTACGATCCGGTGAAGGGTCCCCATATTAACGTGGAAGTCGGCAAGGGTGACTCCGCACGTAAGTGGGCAGTGCCATGGAATGGAACAGAAGACGATTTCGCGAGAATGCTTGGCGGTAATTCGTGACGCTCGACGGTGTATACGGAACCAGGCCCGACCTCCTGCCTAGATCTATGGTTCGAGTGGTTCGCGCAGATCAGCAGGGTGACCGACGGCTGACTTGGGTTGGGCGGCCGGGTGTGCAGTTGCTGAACCTGGATCAGCATCTCCAGTACGAGCGTGAAAGCCTCAGTCATTACCCGCGTAGCTCTGACGGTGCAATTGCATGGGGCGCGGTTGCTGATGGTTTGGTGCTCAGCTCGATGGAGTCGGGTTCCGCCGAGCTGAGCACCGTAATCCAACGGTTCGCCCCGAAAGCTGGCAGCCTAATCTTTTTCTGGGAGAGCCTGGCGGTTCCGACTGTAGAGATGGGGCTCGAATTCTCTATCTCTCGCCTGCCGGACATCGCGGAATCCGTACCGGAATTCTGGGTATATTCTCCCGGCGACCGCATTGTGGTGGAGAGTTCGTTCACTGGCGTAGTGACTGTGGCCCATATTCCTGTGGAAGCAGATGGCGAGAGTCCTGCGTAACGCCGTTTGACGGCAACGTCAGCGGACGACCACCGCTGAGGGCGGCGGCTCTTCGGAGTCGCCGCCCTCGGCCAGTGCACTGCTCAGGGTGTCGATGGCCTGGCGCTGGAGACGGAGTCGGACGTGGGCGTAGACGTCGGCGGTGACGCCGATGTGGCCGAGGAGTTCCTTGATGATGACGAGGTCGACGCCCTGTTCCAGGAGCAGGGTGGCGGTCGAGTGGCGGAGATCGTGGAAGCGGATCGTCCGGAGTCCGACGCTGTGGAGAAGGCGACGGAAGTGGCGGGTGAGGTTGCCGGGGTCGAGTGGCCTGCCCTTCGAGGTGGTGAAGACGAGCCTGTTTGTCCGTCCAGCCCGTTCCGGCTACCTGGCGCTCTTCCTGCTGCCGTTCCTGGTGGAGCTCGAGGGAGCTGATGCATTCGGTGGGGAGGGCGATGCGGCGTTCGGAGGCGAGGGTCTTGGTGTTCAGGACAGTCAGACCCTGGCTGCGGGTGCGCTGGAGGGAACGGTGGATGGTGGCGGTTCCGCCGTCCAGGTCGAGGTCTTCCCAGTGGAGGCCGAGGGTTCGCCCTTGCGGAGTCCGGTGCGCAGGGCGAGTTCGTACAGCGCGTGCAGACGATCATCGGCGGCCGACTGGAGGAACTGCCGGGCTCCGGTGGCGGTGAGGGGCTGGAAGCGTCTGGGGCGGGGCGTGGTGGTTGACGTTGCGGGCGACGTTGCGCGGCAGTTCGTCCTCGCGGACGGCGTGTTCCAGGGCGGACTTGAGGACCGCGTGAACGTACGTCACCGTCAGCGGGGACAGCCGCTTGTCGCAGCACTGGCCGATGGCGCAGTAGGACCGCCGAACAACGTCTCGTTCCTGGGTGCAGCACTGGCAGGTGGTGCGGAGTCCGTCGAGGAAGGTGCGGACGTCGCGGGTGGTGAGTCGGGCGAGCTTCTTGGTGCCGAGGCCGAGGCCGAGGCCGAGGCCGGGGTTGAGGTGGAGGCGGATGGAGGCGGCGTATCGGGTGTGGGTGTTCTCCCGCAGATGGTCTACGGCGACGCCGTCCAGCCAGTACGTGAGGTAGGCGCTCACGGTGCTGTCGGCCGCTGCGACGGGGAGGCCGCGGTTGCTGGCGGCGATCTTCTCGGTGAGCTTGGTCATCGCGTCTTTGCGGGTGGTGCCGTAGACGCGGACGCGCTTGCGGGTGTTGCCGGGGGGCGAGGACATATCCGGCGGCTTCCCATCGTCCGTCCTTGCGCTGGTAGACGGTTCCGTCGCCGTTCGCACGGGCACGGGATCGGCGGTAGGAGGCGGGGCGAGGTGGTCATCAGGTGGCGGCTTCCTATTCGAGGCGGGTGTGGATGAAGTCTGTGAGGGCGTGGGTGGGGATCCGGCGGGCGCGGCCGAGGGTGATCGAGGCGAGCTGGCCGGTGCGGAGCAGGTCGTAGACGGCGGAGCGGCCGAGCTGGAGTCGGGCCATCACCTGGGGCACTGTGAGTAGATCCAGCACCGGGACCGCTTCCGGGTGGAGGCCCGCGAGCGGAGGCGAGGCCATCAGCAGCCCCCTTCGGCCGTGAACTGCCGTTCCAGTTCCCTGCGGTGCCATACCGCGGCGGCGAGGAGGTTCGTGTCGCGGAGAGCGTTGGACGCGACCTCGGAGGCGTAACGGACGGCCTCGGCGGCGGGGGCGGCAGTCAGGCGGTCGAGCCCATCGACGACGGTCGGGCGAGCGGGAACTCACCGGGCGCGACGCTCACGACAAAGGGGGGAGGGACGGGCGGGAGGAGACCGGCGGTTGGCGCGGCGCTCAGGAGGGCAGGGCTGTGTCCAGGTATGCCTGGACCGGCTCGGACAGGCCGTAGGGCACGTACTCCGGGATGTCGCCGTGGGCGACCCAGGCCACTGCGGCCACTTCCTCGGGCGCCGCGACATGGGCGGTGCCGCTCAGTATCCGGCAGGCGGTGTACGACATAAGGCGGCCCGTCTTCGGGTGGACACGCTCGCCGAGCGACTTGACCGGCGCCACGGTCAGCCCGGTCTCCTCCTGGGTCTCCCGTACGGCGGCGTCCTCGCGTTCTTCGCCGGGCACGACCTTTCCGGCCGGGAACTGCCAGGACAGCTCTCCCTCGCGCACACGGCGGCGGACCATGAGGACTCGGCCTTCGTGAACGATGACGGCGGCGGCGACGCTTGGCCGCTCGTCCTTGCTCTGCTGCGTCAACGCTGCTCCGTAAGGTGTCAGGCGGCCCGCGGGAGGGCCGGGCGTGGCTGCCATACTCGCCGGATGCCGCTGACGGACGTGATAACCGAGCCGATAACGGCCGACGCTCCTCGCGAGGTAGGCGCTACCCTGCTCACCCAGTCCTGGCCGACCTGGCCTTCCTCCACTGGGCCGCCGACCGGGAGGTCGTGGCGCCGCTGCTGCCCTCCGGTACGCGACCGGACACGCTGAACGGCGCCACATACGTCGGGCTCATCGCCCTCCGGATGCACCGCGTGGGATGGTTCCGGCTCCCCGCATCCCCTACCTCGGCTCCTTCCCGGAGACCAACATCCGCCTGTACTCGGTGGACGCGGCCGGGCGGCGCGGCGTCGTCTTCCGCACCCTGGAGGCGTCCCGCCTGATCCCCGCGGCCGTCGGCCGGGGCGCGTTCCGCCTCCCCTACGCCTGGTCGGAGATGGACCTGCGGCGCGAAGGGGACACGGTCACCTACACGAGCCGCCGGCGGTGGCCCGGCCCCCGAGGCGCGCACAGCAGCATCGCGATACGGGTGGGAGCCCGCCTTGAGCAACCCACCGAGCTCGAACAGTTTCTGACCGCCCGCTGGGGCGTGCACAACGCATTCCTCGGACGCCCGGTGTACCTCCCGAACGTCCACCCCCGCTGGCCACTTCACCAGGCCGAACTACTCCGTTGCGAAGAGAGCCTCCTCACCTCGGCAGGCGTGACGGCGCCAACCGGAGAGCCCGTCAGCGTGCTCTACTCCCCAGGCGTCCCGGTCCGCCTCGGCCGCCCGGACTACGGCATGACCCGACTCAACTGAGCGGTAGCTCGCCGGACTTGAGGCTCGTGAGGAAGGAAGCGAACGCCGCTGCGCGGAAGTTCAGGGTGGGGCCGTGCGGGTCCTTGGAGTCCCGGACGGGGACGGTGCCGTGGGAGGCGGCGAGGTTGGTGGCGACCTCGACGCAGTTGCCGCCCTGGCCGCTGTACGAGGACGTGAACCATTGCGGGGTTGCGGTCGTCATGGGGTGCCCCTTTTGTCGGTGACGGCACGTCGATGTGTACCCGGGGGCGCGGGTGGTGACACCTTGTGGGGGTGCGGCACGGCCCCGTTGCCGGGGAGGCGACGGGGCCGTGGGGAAGTGTTGCTGGTGGGGCGGGCGGTCAGGTGAGGGGGAACTCGCCGGACTTGACGCTCGCCACGAAGGAAGCGAACGAGGCGGCCGGGAAGTCCAGGGCCGGGCCGTTCGGGTCCTTGGAGTCACGGACGGGGACCACACCGCGCGAGGCGATGAGGTTGGCAGCGACCTCGACGCAGTCGCCGCCGTTGCCGCTGTACGAGGACTTGAACCAACGGGGGGATTCGGTCGTCACGACGTGCCCTTTCGTAGCTGGTTGATCATGGCCACGGACGCCGCCTGTGACAGCGCTTCGGCCTGTAGTTGATGGTAGGCCCCCATCAGCGGCAGCACGGAGGTGGTTTCGCGATCAAGGTGCCCCTGCACCTGCGATTCGGCGTACACGGCAACGGACCGGTCCGCGAGGGTGAGCAGGTTGACCGGGAGCAGGAAGGAGCGACGTGCGCCGATGCCGAACGGCGCCACCTGAATGATCCAGTTGGGCATGGAGGCTACCTCGACCAACTTCTGGAGCTGAGGCTCCATGACCTCGGCGCCGCCGACAGCCTGCATGAGGCAGCTCTCGTCCAACACCACGAGCACCATGGGCGGACGGGCCCTTACCAGGGCAGCTTGCCTGTCCATGAGGACGGTGACCCGTTCGGCGGCCTGCTTCACGGTGATGGTGCCGCGTTGCACATCGCCGTCTGCCATTGCCTCCGCGTACTCACGCGTCTGGAGCAGGCCCGGAATGACGCCGATCTGGAACAGTCGGATCTCCGTGGCCCGGCCCTCGTAGCTGACGTACTCCGGGAAGCCCGCCAGTAGCGAACCGCGATGCAACTCGATCTGCTCGCGCTCGAACGAGTCGGGGCCGTTGGCCGTGCCGTAGGCAACGTCAAGGCTGCGCGCGAACCCGAGAGTTGGCGGTTTGCGACCAGTTTCCACGGCCGAGACATGCTGGCTGGAACACTCCGCCCGGACGGCCAACTCTTCCTGGGTCCAGCCGCGTTGCTCCCGGAACCTGCGCATACGGGCGCCGAAGGCAGCGCGCGGGCTGCTCTCCGGGTTCAGCTTCTTGATGTTGACCATGCCGACCCCCGACTCTTCCTTCGTTTCGGATTACTTGAAGGGCCCACGTCCGTAGGCCACTCTGAACGCGTTCGGCGGTGAAGCCGACACGGAGAGGAGCGAACCATGGGCATGACGCTTGCCGTGTATCGGATCGATGCGAAGTCCGGGAAACGCATTACCGTGCGGAAGCGCTACAAGGTTGCTCCGGAAAATGTGCCCGTGTGCACGAGTTCGGCATTGCCGCCGTGCGCGTGCGAGCGGTGTCGTAACGCCGGTTGCGCCGGCGTCGGTTAGTCACACCCCCTTGCGTGCAGCGGGAACCACGCGGGATGACCACATGGTTCCCGTTTCGTCGTACGGAGTGACCTTATAGCCGCGATTCGTGTTCGGACAAGGCCGCTTCTTGGCGTACTACGCACAATTACGCGTTCGCGGGTGTGGGTGTCGGGTCAACGTGAACTGATAATCGGATAAAGGAGAACCGGATGGCTGACGGGGGCGACGGGGGTAGGAAGGGAATGGACCTGAGCGGATGGGGGTGGTTCTCGGCGCGGGAGTTGTACGCGAACCAACTGGCCTTTCGGCGCGAGCAGTCGGGGATGAGCCTGGTGCAGCTCGGGGAGAAGTGCCGGTACGAGCAGTCGTATCTGCACCGTTTGGAGACGGGCGGGCGGCTCGGCACCGTGCAGGCGGCGCGGGCGCTGGACTTGGTGTACGGGACCGGGGACCTGCTGGAGCGGCTGTGGTGGCTGGCGAAGCGCGAGACGAAGGACCGGCTGGTGCTGGGGCTGGCGCCGTTCGAGGCGAACGCGGCCAGCATTCAGGAGTACGCGGTGAGCACGGTGCCGGATCTGCTCCAGACGCCGGCGTACGCGCGGGAGCAGTTGCACCTGGCGCAGCTCGGTGACGAGGAGGCGGAGGAGCTGGTCGCGGCGCGGCTCGGCCGGCAGGTGCGGTTGTCCGGGCCGGAGCCGGTGCACTACCGGGCGCTGATCGACGAGGCGGTGCTGTGCCGCAAGGCGCGGGACCCGAAGACCTGGGCCGCTCAGCTGGAGCACCTGATCGAGGTGGCGCAGCGGCCGGGGGTCGCGCTGCACGTGGTGCCGTTCGGGGCAGGGCCGCATCACCTGCGCAGCTCGCTGGAGTTGGTCTATCTGCGCGACGGGGCCAGCATGGCGTACACGCAGGGCAGTTGGAACGGCCATCTCACCAACGACCCGGAAGAGGTCGAGCCGTTGCGGATCGCGTTCGACTCGCTGCGGGACGCCGCGCTTGTTCCGGCGGAATCCCTCGCGTTTCTCCGTGCTTTGCTGGACGAGTGTTCCGCCGCCGACGGCGGTGCCGCGGAAGGCCGTTGTCCGTGAGGCGCGGCGACGTACCCGGCCCGGGGGCCCGGCCGGGCGGAAAGCGCCGGGTCCGCCGCCGCCCCACCCGCCTCAACCACGAACCCGAGGCGGTCACGTGGGCCCGGGAGCGGGTCGGCCTCACCAAACGCGAACTCGCCACGGAGATCGGTATCTCCGAGCAGTTGATGGGCGAAATAGAATCGGGCTGGCGCAATGCCACACCCCCGAACCTGGCGAAAATCGCCGACGCCCTCAACTGCCCCATCGTGGCCCTGGAACGCAAACGCTGAACTTCCACCCCGCCCCTTCCCGCAGAATGGAAGTGGGTGAACGTGGCGTGAACCGTCTCCGGTCCCCTTCCGTCGGGGTAGGGGCCCGAATCCGTGGCAACGGTGATCCACCGCAACTTGTCCGATGCAAGCGGCAATAGGGGTATCCCGAGCGGCACGGGACCGAAAGCTCCCCCTCCAACGCAAGATCGCCATCGCGGTCGGAAGATCCGAATAGTCCGGAGGCGTCGGATCGCTTCAAGGTGTACGGGTCAAGCCGCGCTGAATCTCGCGCAAATCCCCCACGTGCGCAGCTGACACCCCGTAGCCTTGGAAAAGAATCGCTGCGGCCAAGACGTCGAATGCGCGGCACTCTCAGGAAACGGAGGCATCCAGATGGCACAGACACCAGCACCGTGGGGAACGCGACGAATGGGCCCCTACACGTCCACCGTCGCGATCCCGCGGTGCGCCCCCGTGATCGACCCGGAAACGCAGATCGCTGTCATTGTGGATGAGCGGGGACGGACCGTCGAACTGGGCGACCACGGCACCAGCACGAGCGGCGTCACGCCCACCACGACGACCCCCGGCGACGGGGCGGGGCCGGGCGGCGCGACCGACGCGGACAGCGCCGAGTCGTACGACCAGGACCAGAGTTCCGACTGATGAGTGACAGCAGGTCGGTACTGGTGCTCACCAATCCGTACGACGTGACGGCGGACGTGGTCCTGCGCCTCCTCGCCGAGCGGCGGATATCCGTGGTCCGTCTCGACCCCGGTGCCGACCTGCACACGGGCGCCTCGCTGACTGCTGCGTACCTCATGGACGACAGGCGGGGCATGCTGCGCACGGCGAGTCGGGAACTCGACACCATGCGGGTCAGGGCCGTTTGGACGCGCAGGCCCTCGCCCTACGAGGGTCCGCAGGGGCTGAGCGAGCAGGACCGTCGTTTTGCCGCGGAGCAGGCAATGTGGGGCGTGGGTGGAGTTCTTGCGTCACTGCCGGGTGCGCACTATGTCAACCACCCGTGGGACAACCGGGCCGCGGAGTTCAAGCCGGTGCAACTCGCGACCGCGCAGCGCTGTGGCTTCCTGGTGCCGAGCACGGTGATCACCAACGATCCGGAGGAGGCTCGGACCTTCGCCGCTCAGCAGCATGGTGGAGTGGTCTACCAGCCGGTATGGAACACGCCGTACAGGATCGACGGCCAGCCATACAGCGTCTGGGTTCGAGAGGTGCGCGCGGCCGAGATCACCGATGCGGTTTCCGTCTGCCCGCACATGTTCCAGGCCAAGGTGGACAAGGGTTTCGATGCGCGGGTGACGGCAGTAGGGGACCGGCTGTTCGGAGTCCGGATCGACAGCCCCGATCTGGACTGGCGCCGACGTCAGGATGTGATGACATGCACACCGATCGAGGTACCCGAGGCGGTCACACGGTCGGTCGTTGCCTACCTTGGCGAACTCCGGTTGGTTTACGGCGCGTTCGACTTCGCTGTCAGCGTGGCGGGTGACTGGTACTTCCTGGAGTGCAACCCGAACGGTCAGTGGGCGTGGCAGCCGGCGCAGACCACCATGGCGATTGCTTGCGCTCTTGCCGACCAGTTGGAGGGACGGTCCGACACGTGAGTACATCGGCTCGGTTGCGGGCGGCGTTGGTGGCGGAACTTGCCGAGGGGGGCGGCTGCTTGGAACCCGGGTGGCGTGGGGCCGCCGCCGCGGTGCCCCGGGAGTTGTTCGTCGGGTCGTACTTCCGCGCGGTGGCGGGTAGCGTGCCGACGGCGTACCGGCCCGTACGGGAGGGCGAGCCCGGGTGGCTGGAGGGGATCTACTCCGATCGGACGCTGGTCACCCAACTGGACGGCCGGGTCCGGCCCGAGGACGTGGCCGGAGGAGCGGTGACCGGCTCGCCGTCCTCCTCGTCCACCCTGCCGTCGCTGGTGCTGCGCATGTGGCAGCAGCTCGATGTCGGGCCCGGGCAGCGGGTGTTGGAGATCGGCACGGGCACGGGGTACTCGACCGCGATCGGCGCTCACCGGCTCGGGGAAGCCCGCCTGACCAGTGTCGAGTACGACCCGGAGGTGGGGGGTGCCGCCGCGGCGGCGCTGGCGGCGGCCGGGTTCGCGCCCCGGCTCGTCATCGGTGACGGGCTGCGCGGGGACCCGGGTGGGGGCCCGTACGACCGGCTGATCGCCACCTGTTCGGTGCGGTACGTCCCGCTGCCGTGGCTGCACCAGGTGCGGCCGGGCGGGAAGATCCTGGTCACCCTCTCCGGATGGAGCTACGCCAACGCCCTTGCGCTGCTGGACGTGACCGGGCCCGGGGAGGCGACCGGCCGTTTCCTGCCCGGGTTCACCAGCTTCATGATCGCCCGGCCGCACGACCGGCCGCCGCGCCCGGCGCTGGTGCTGCTGCCGGGGGAGGAGCGGCCGAGCCGGATCGACCCGGCGGTGCTCGACGGGTGGACCGGCGGCTGGGTCGCGCAGCTCGCGGCGCCTTCCGCCGAACGTATGGGGGCGGGAGCGGAGCAGATCCTCTGGGACGTGTCCAGCGGGTCCCAGGCGCGCACGGCCCCCGACTCCCGGGGCGGGTGGACCGTCATCCAGCGCGGGCCGCTCCGCTTGTGGGACCGGGTCGAAGAGGCTGTGCGGCGCTGGCAGGCCGCCGGGGAGCCGCACCAACAGGAGTTCGCCCTCACGGTCACCCCTACCGCCCAACGCGTCCGGCTCAACCCGGCCCCCGACGCCGACCCGGACGACGACCCCGGGTGGGCGCTCCCGATCTGACGCAACCTTTGCCCGGTTACGGGCGGGCCGAGCAGGTGAACGCGCCGCGCCTGCATCGGCCTTCGACTCGACCGCTGCTCTAGCCTTGCCCCATCAGCCGACGTTCGATGTTCTCCCGCGTCATCACTGCGCGAGGGTCGTCGAAGTCGTCGAGGAGTCTCAGCGCCTGGGCCCACTGCCGGCGGGCTTCCTCGGGACTTTCGCCGACTACGGCAAGGCTCATGCCGTTCAGGGCCAGGGCCTGGTGCCAGTTGTCGTCGAGATCGTGATGCGTCGAGACGGCCCGCCGGAAGAAGTCGACCGCCTCCGCGTGGCGCCCGAGCCGGCAGTACACCTCGCCCACGCCCTGCCAGGCCAGTGCCTCCCGGCTGCGGTCCGCGAGGCGTCGGTGCAGCGTGGCGGACCGCTGGTAGGAGGTCAGTGCCTCGGCGTACTGGCCGTTCGCCCGCTGAGCGTCGCCGAGCGTCAGCAGCCAGTATCCCTCCAGACGCAGGTTCCGGAAGTTGAGGGCGATGTCGATGGCGGCCTGAGCCGAGATCAACGCGTCCGCGATATCGCCCTGTTCACGCTGGATGTCGCTCAGCACTCGCAGGATGTTGCCCTCACCGCGCGGGTTGCCGAGTGCGCGGTGAGCTGCCAGCGCCTGGTCGGTGGCGGTGGCTGCTTCCGGCAGCCGCCCTGCGCGGTAGTGCGTGGTCGCGAGATTGGACAGCGTGGTGGCCGTCCAGTGAGCGGCGTTCTGCTCCCGGAAGCAGGCGATGGCCTGTTCGAAATGGCCGGCGGCGGCATCGAGTCGTCGGGCTCGGAGGTGAATGAGCCCGATCAGGTTGAGCGAGGAGGCCACGCCCAGGCGGTCGTCCAGGTCGCGTCGGATGCCCAGCGCGCGCACGTGGTGTTCGAGCGCCTCGGCCAGGTGGTTGATGCGGGTGTGCGCCATCCCGAGCGAGGTGAGGAGCACAGCTTGCGCGGCGCGCTCACCCGAGCGTATCGCCGCCGCCAGACCGATGCGGCCCACCGCCAGCCAACTCGCGCCTGGGGCCGAGGGGAACTGGGCGTTCCACAGGACCGCCGACAACTGCCACGCCAGCCGGTCCTGCCCCGCGTCAGCCGCGGTGCGTACGGCCTGGAGGAGGTTGGCGTGCTCCCGCTCGGCCCAGTCGACCGCGGCGTCGTAGTCGGGGAACGGCAGCGGGCTGACGCCGTCCGAGGCAGGCGTGAGGGCCACATGGTCCTCGGCGGGATTGATCCAGCTCTGTGCGGCATCGGCGGTGTGCAGGTACCACTCCAGCACACGGAGCCGGGCCGACTCGCGCTCGGCAGGCGGCTCTTCGTGCTGGGCCTGATCGGTGGCGTAGGCGCGAAGGAGGTCATGGAACTGGTAGCGGTCCGGGGCCGTCTGTTCCAGCAGATGGGCACCGACCAGGGAGTCCAGCTGCTGCCGGACCCGGTTGCCGCCGGCCGCTCCGGCCAGGGCCGCGGCGGCAGGCAGCCCGAACTCGGGCCCGGGGTGCAGGCCGAGCAGGCGGAACAGGCGGGCGGCGTGCTCGGGCAGGGCGCGGTAGGACCACGCGAAGACGGTGCGGACCGCTTCGGCCTCCTCGTCGTCGCCTGTGCTCAGTGCGTCCCACAGGGCTGCTTCGTCGCGCAGGTCGGCGATCAGGTCGACCAACCGCAGGTAGGGGTGGCTTGCCGCTCTTTCCGCGGCGATGCGCAGGGCCAGGGGGAGATGCGCGCATAGCCGGGCCAGTTCGGTGAGCTGCCGTTCGTCATCCACCGGCCGGTACCCGGCGGTGACGGCCCGCAGCAAGGCGACCGCTTCCGGTTCCGGCAGGACGCCGAGTGTGAGCCGGCGGGCTCCGTCGCGGACAGCGAGGCCGGACAGGCGGCTGCGGCTGGTGACGAGGACCAGGCTGTGCGCGCTGCCGGGCAGCAACGGCCTGACCTGGCCGACCGTCGCAGCGTTGTCCAGGACGACCAGGACCCGGCGGTCGGCCAGCAGAGAACGGTACAAGGCGGCAGCGGCGTCCAGGTCCTGCGGCACGGCATCGGCCGGGACACCGAGGGCGGACAGGAAGCGGGGCAGGGCCTCGCGCGCCGTCACCGGCTCCGCGGGGTCGTAGCCGCGCAGATTGATGTACAGCTGGCCGTCCGCGAAACGCTCCCGGATTTGGTGCGCCCAGCGCAGCGCCAGTGACGTCTTGCCGGCGCCCGCCGTGCCGGCGATCACGTACACCGAGACGACGAGCGGGACGCCGTCCTCGCTGGGGAGAACGGCGTTCAGCTCGCCGAGTTCATTGCTGCGGTTGACGAACCCGCGTACATCGGCCGGCAGTTGGAGTGGCCTGTGACTCGCGGAGCCGCCCGGGTCCGGCGCGTCCTGCGCGTGGAAGTGGATGCCCCCGTGAACGTCCCTGGCTTGGACGATGTCACGTGAGGATGATCCCGCTATCTCGGAATGCGTGCTGTCGCCTGAATGCTCGTCACCCCTGCCCGGCTCAGCGATCGGACTATTCCTTTGCCGGGCTCAGCGTCGGCGGGGCGAGGTGCGCCACCTCACGGTCGACGTAGGAGGTCACATCCTCGCCCGCCGCGTAGAGCGCCTTGATGTAGTCCTCCCAGCGCGTCACCAGATCACGGTCGGTGTAGCGGACCGCGCCGTTCGATGCGCCCGTCTCGGTGTAGAGCACCTGGAACAGGACGTTGCTGCCGAGGACGACCAGTTCGGGGAGCGGATGGGTGCGCTCCGACGCGGCCACCTGATCGGCGAGGACGACTCTGATGTTCTCCCCGTACTCGGCGCGCTGCCGCTGGGAGTGGAGTTCCCACTGCACGTAGGGTGTCAGCGGTTTCTCGACCACCCGCACGCGATGAAAGGCGTATCCCCGGCGCGCGTCTTGCCGAGCAGCCGCGGCCAGCGCGTCGCGACGGTCGGCGAGCAGCCGCAACGCCTCGTCCCACTCGCCCCGGCGCAGGGCGTCGCGACTCGGACTGCCCTGCTCCTCGAAGTGCTGCCCGCGTTCCAGCTTCCAGGAACTCCCGTCGCGGATCGCGTCCTCCCGTTCCCGGAACTCCTGCTTGTAGGCGCCCCGGGTGAGGCGTTCACCCTGCTCGGGAGCGAGGGCGGGGGCGATGAGATCAAGCATCGGGGATGTCTTTCTTCGCCGCGCTGAGCATGTTGCCCGGGATGACGACCAGCCGCTCGTCCGGAGCGAGGTGCACGCCATGAGGCAGACGCGTGCGGTAGGCAGCCGTCAAATCCCTGCCGATCACGGCGACATCCCCGTTGTCGAGCTGCCAGATGTCCGGGCAGTCGTCACGCCCGTCGGAGTGCCCCAGCTCTTCGGCTGAACTTCCCAGCCGACGTTCGAATAACGCGGACGGGTCAGCCTCCCAGGCGCGGGCCATGGTTGCCTCCGGGGGGGGGTGTGTTCAAGCGCGCTGTTGTTACACAGAGTATCAAGGGCGGCACTGAGAGGCCAGAGAGGAGGCCATGGCCGCCTTCTTGTAGAAGCTGTCATCACCCGCTGGGCCGCCGCCACCTTCGCAAGGAGCCTTGCCATGTGCGTCTTCGTCACCGGCGTCCCCGGGCACATCGCCTCGGAGCCTATCCCCGACCTGCTGTCCGCGGGGTACGCCGTGACCGGCCTGGCCCGCTCGGCCCCTTCCACCGCCGCCGTCAAGCGCTCGGCGCCGACGTACGACGCGGTGGCCTCGGCGACCACGAGGTCCTGGAGGCCGGGGCGCACGAGGCGGACGCGGTCGTCCACCTCGCCTTCGACCACGGTCGGCAGAGGTCGGGCGACCTCGACGGCGCGGTCGCGGCCCGCTCTACGCGCTCGGCGGCACCTGGTCGTTCGCCGTCTGAGCCGGGAGGTGGGTGGTGACGGCGGTGTGGAGGAGGGGGAGGTCGACGTGGGTGGGGAGGGCGGCGATGTCGGGGGGCGTGTCGCGGGAGGGGTCGACGCCGAAGAGGGCGCGGGTGAAGGGCGGGTGGACGGTGTGGGCGATGAGGTCGCGGGTGGTGGTGGCGGCGGTCTCGGGGGAGAGGGCGAGGCGGTCGGTGAGGAAGGCGGCGAGGCGGTCGTGGGCGGCGTCGAAGACCGCGTCGTAGTAGCCGGCGGCGGCCTGGGGGAGGTGGGCGGCCTCGGAGATGCCTAGGCGGCAGGTGCGCACGGTGGGGGTCCACAGCAGCATCTGGAGGAGGCGGCCGCAGTAGAGCACGGTGGCCTCGGTGGGGTCCTCGGCGTAGTCGGCGGGGGTGCCGAGCCGCTCGAGGTACAGCTCGCGCACGAGGTCCACGACGGAGAGGAAGAGGTTGTCCTTGCTCTCGAAGTGGGCGTAGACGCTGCGCTTGGAGGTCTCGGCGCGGGCGGCGACGACGTCCATGGAGGCGCGCTCGAAGCCCATCTCCAGGAAGACGTCCTTCGCCGCCCACAGGATGTGCTTCCGCAGTTCCGCGCCGCGCTTCGACATGCGCCGTCCTCTCGTGGTGCCGTTCCGGGCAGGTGGGAGAGCGGCCACGCAGGAGTCTACTTCGCACCGGCAACGCTCCGCCCGGACCGCCCGGGGAGCCCCGGCCCGGACCGCCCCGCCCAGGCCGCCCGGGCGGAGCCCCCCCGCGGCTACCCCACCCTCACCACGGCAGCGTCCCGTTGGCGTCGAAGTACCCGCCGGTCGGCCCGTCAGGGCCTATCCGCGCCATCCGTACGATGATCTCCGCGCCCTGTTCCACGGTCTGCGTCCCGGTACGCCCGTTCAGGTCGGTCGCGGTGAAGCCGGGCTCCACCGCGTTGATCCGGATCTCCGGGAACGCCTTCGCGTACTGCACGGTGAGCGCGTTGACCGCGGTCTTCGACACCGGGTAGGCCACACCCGGGTAGGCGTAGCCCGGGGTGCCCGGGGTGCTGAGCCCGGTCAGCGAGGCGAGGCCGCTGCTGACGTTGACGATGACGGGTGCGGCGGAGCGGCCCAGCAGCGGCAGGAACGCGTGGGTCACGCGTACCGTCCCGAACACGTTGGTCTCGAACAGCGGCCGCATCGTGTCCACGGTGAGCTCCGCGGCGCCGATGATGCCGTTGCCCTCGGTCCGCGCCTCGATGCCCGCGTTGTTGATGAGGACGTCCAGCCCGCCGTCGGCCTCGATCGCGGCGGCGGCAGCGGCGACGGAGGCGTCGTCGGTCACGTCGATGACGACGGTCCGCGCGCCCAGCTCCTCCGCGGTCCGCCGGCCGCGCTCGGGGTCGCGGCTGCCGACGTAGACGGTGTGGCCCGCGGCGAGGAGGCGGCGGGCGGTCTCCCGGCCGAGCCCCTTGTTGGCTCCGGTGATCAGTGTGGTGGTCATGGCTCCAGCCTGCGCCGGGCCGCCGCGCGCAACCAGGACCCGCTTGTCCGGGTCCCGCGGGCCCCGGGTCCTGCCGGACCGGGGGCCCGCGAGGACCCCCGCTCCCAGCTCCGGGGCGGCGGCACCCCCAGCCCGCACCCCCAGCCCGCACCCCCACCCCACGGCGGTGCCCCGCACGGGCCGGTCAGGGCGCGAGCTCGGGGGAAAGCCAGACCGGTACGCCGCCCAGGAGCGCGTGCAGCCGGGCCGCCTCGGCGCGCAGCCGCCCGGACTCCGCGCTGTCGGACGTGACCGTGGCCAGCGAGAGCAGCGCGGGCGCGGTGCCGACCAGGTGCCCGAGCGCGACCCTGATCCGCAGGGACTCCGCGAAGCCGTGCCGGGCCTCGGCGAGGTCGCCCTCGGCCACGGCGAGCCCGGCGAGGTGGCGCCAGGTCGAGGAGGTGAGCAGGGCGTCGCCGTGCGCGACGGCGCCGGCGTGGGCGCGGCGGTAGGCGGCGCGGGCGGCGGCCGGGTTCCGCGCGATGTTCTCCGCGACGAGCCCGCGCCGGAAGTCCAGCAGCGGGCGGCCGGGCGAGCCGGGCCCCAGCAGGGCGGCGCTGCGGCCGAACGCGGACCGGGCCTCGTCGGCGCGGTCGTGCACCGAGAAGACGGTGGCGCCGTAGGCGAGGCAGCCGCGCTCGGAGGCGGCGGCGCCGCGCTCGTCGTCGGTGCCGGCCAGCGCCTCGGCGGTCCGCAGCGCGTCCTCCGCCTCCGCCCACCCGTCGACCTGGTAGAAACACGCCTCGACCAGGAGTTCCGCCCTGTGCAGCGCGGCCCCGGCGTCCTCGGCCGCGAAGGGCGCGAGCAGCGCCGCCGCCTCCGCCCAGCAGCCGCGGGCCCGCAGCCGCCGCACATCCGGTACCCCGACCACCGATTCCGACAAGGCGGTGTCCGCCACAGCATCTCCCCCAAGCGCGTCTTCGAGCCAGTGCGAGCAAGTGCGTGTGTGTGCCTGTATCTACCTGTGTTCGGTTGTCCGTACACGTATGGCCGCGTACGTCTCGATGTGGTGTGCGGGCGCGTTGCAGTACGTCGCGGGGCGCGCCCGGGGTGCGGGCGCGTGCGCGGTGGCGGAAGTCCAGCACGCGGAAGGGGCCCGCGCCAAGGGGTCGGCGATCAGTTCTTGTGAAAGGGATCACTTTCACGAGCGCACGAACGGCGCACATGGGGCGCACACCGCGGGCACGGCGGGGGCACCGCGGGGGCCGGGAGCGGGCAGGGCGCGCGCACGCCGAGCGCACACCGCGGGCAGGGCGCCCGCTCAGCGCATGCGCAACGCGAGGAAGAAGTCGACCTTGTCCTCCAGGCGGGACAGGTCCCGCCCGGTGAGCTGCTCGATCCGCCCGATCCGGTACCGCAGCGTGTTGACGTGCAGGTGCAGGCGGCTCGCGCACCGCGTCCACGATCCGTCGCAGTCCAGGAACGCCACCAGCGTGGGGATCAGCTCGGCGCGGTGCCTGCGGTCGTAGGCGTGCAGCGGATCGAGCAGCCGAGCGGTGAAGGCCCGGCGTACGTCGTCGGGGACGAAGGGCAGCAGCAGGACGTGGGAGGCGAGTTCGTCGTGCCCGGCGACGCTGACCGGGCCGGGTCGGGCCGCGGCCACCCGGCGGGCGTGCCGCGCCTCCTCCAGCGCGCCGCGCAGCCCCTCCGGGGAGTCCACGGCGGCGCTCACCCCGACGGTCAGGCGCCCGTCGTCGGCCAGGCCGCGGGCGAGCGGGCCGCGGACGGCGGCCAGCAGCAGGTCCGCCCGCAGTACGACGGGCCGGCCCGGGGCGGGCGAGTCGGCGGTGCCGTCCTCGCCGTCCGCGGCCGCCCGGGGCGCCGCCTCCAGCGGCACCAGCGCCACCGCCTCGTCCTCCGTGACCGCCACCGCCACCCGGTCCGCCGCGCCCGCGCCCGCCTCGGCCGGGTCCGCCAGCAGCTCTTCGAGCAGGGCCCGCGCGACCGGTCCTGGCGGTGCCGCCTCGGCGCCCGCGCCCGCCCAGTCCACCCGGGCCACCACGATCTGCCACTGCGGCACCGCACCCGCCCCCGGCAGCAGCACCGGCGTCGCGGCCCGCAGCCGCGCCCCGATCTCCGAGGCCGCCGCGCCGCTCCCGACCAGCTCGAGGACCTCCGCGGCCAGCCGCCGCCGCACCGCCCGGGCCGTGTCCCGCCGCTCCCGTTCCACCGCGATGAGCTGCGCCACCCCGTGCAGCAGGTCCAGCCGTTCGCCCGGCCAGTCCGCGGCGTCCGCCTCCACGGCCAGGAACCAGTCGGACAGCACCGTGGCGCGTACGTCGGCGCCCGCGGCGGTCCGCACCGGGAACAGCGCGTAGACCCGGCCGCTCTGCGCGGCGACCCGGTACGGTGCCGGGCGCCCGGTGCGGCTCGCGGCCTGCTGGGCGCCGGCCAGTTCGGCCCGTACGGGGGCGGGCAGCGGGTGCGCGGCGCCGGCGACCTCCCGGCCGGTCGAGGAGAGCACCCACGCCCGCAGGTCCAGGTCGCTACCGAGCAGGTCGAGCACCGCCTCCGGGCCGCCGGAGCCCGGGCCCGCCGACATCAGCCGCCGGTGCCGGTCCACCACCGCGGCCAGGTCCCCGGCCCGCTCGCCGGACACCTGCCGGACCACGTACTCGGTGATCGTCGCGAACGCCACGTGCTCGCCGACCGCGAACAGCGGCAGCCGGTGCCGGGCGCACGCCGCCACGAGGTCCTGCGGGATGGTGCCGATCTCCGCGTCGCCCGCGGCCAGGGCGGCCACCCCGGCCGCGTCCAGCAGCCGGACGAAGGACTCCGAGTCGGACGGCGCGTGCCGCCAGGCCAGGCCGGTCAGCACCAGCTCGCCGCCGCTCAGGTAGCGGCTGGGGTCGCGCAGGTCGGTGGTCATCACCCCGCGGACGGTCCGGTCCAGCTCGTCACCGCCGCCGAGCAGCCGCAGGCCGAGTGCGTCGGTGTCCAGCAGTGCGCGCAGCCGCATCGTCCTCGCCTCGCCCTTGCCTCGTCGTCCGTACCGGCGGGCCGGCCGTGGTGATCACCGGCGCCGCCTCCCGCGAAGTGTGGGGCACCGGTGTTGCCGGCGGGATGCCGTGACGTTTCCGCGGCAGCCCCTTTCGGAGGAATGTACAAGACCCGCCGCCCGGCCAGCCAAACGCTTCATGTGTTCGGTGACTGCACCCGAACGGCCGCGCTGCCGTGTACTTGCGGCACCCCGTGTGTACAGCACAGGAGCGGACCCCGCCGGACCCGACGCCGGCCCGGACCCACGAGCCCGACCCGAGCCTGACCGAGTCCGACCCCGAACACGATCCGAGTCCGACCCCGGACCCCGAGCCCCGCGCTCCGACAGGAGGGCCCGTATGGAATTCCTGCGCCCCGCGAGCTGGCCGGAGGCGCTCGCCGCGAAGGCCGAGCACCCCTCCGCCGTGCCCATCGCCGGCGGCACGGACGTGATGGTCGAGATCAACTTCGACCACCGCAGGCCCACCCACCTGATGGACCTCAACCGCATCGGCGAACTCCAGGAGTGGCAGACCGGCGAGCAGACCGTACGGCTCGGCGCGTCCGTCCCCTACGCGAGGATCATCGAGCACCTGCGCACCGACCTGCCCGGGCTGGCGCTGGCCGCCCACACCGTGGCCTCCCCGCAGATCCGCAACCGCGGCGGGGTCGGCGGCAACCTCGGCACCGCCTCGCCGGCCGGCGACGCCCACCCCGCGCTGCTGGCCGGCGGCTGCCAGGTCGAGGCCGAGTCGGTCCGCGGCAGCCGGATGATCCCGATCGACGACTTCTACCTCGGCGTGAAGCGCAACGCGCTCGCGCCCGACGAGCTGATCCGGGCCGTCCACCTGCCCCGGGCGACCGGCCCGCAGCAGTTCTCCAAGGTCGGCACCCGCAACGCGATGGTGATCGCGGTCTGCGCCCTGGGCCTGGCGCTGCACCCGGCCGACCGTACGGTCCGCACCGGTATCGGCTCGGCCGCGCCCACCCCGATCCGGGCCAGGGCCGCCGAGGAGTTCCTCGCCGCCGCGCTGGACGAGGCCGGGCTGTGGGACAGCCGCGGGCCGCTGCCGCCGTCGGTGGCGGCGCAGTTCGCGGAGCTGGTGGCCGGCGCCGCCAACCCGATCGACGACGTGCGCGGCACCGCCTCTTACCGCAGGCACGCGCTCGGCGTGATGGCCCGCCGCACCCTGGGGTGGGCCTGGCAGGAGTACCGCGGCGACCCGAGGAGCCAGTCATGCGCGTGACGTTGACCGTCAACGGCCGCCCGCAGGAGGCGGACGACGTGTGGGAGGGCGAGAGCCTGCTGTACGTGCTGCGCGAGCGGCTGGGGCTGCCGGGCGCCAAGAACGCCTGCGAACAGGGGGAGTGCGGGTCCTGCACGGTCCGGCTGGACGGGGTGCCGGTCTGCGCCTGCCTGGTGGCCGCCGGACAGGCGCAGGGCCGCGACGTGACCACCGTGGAGGGGCTGCTGCGGCCCGACGGCCGGCTCTCCACCGTGCAGCAGGCGTTCGTGGACGCCGGCGCCGTGCAGTGCGGCTTCTGCACCCCCGGACTGCTGGTCGCCGCCGACGAGTTGCTGGAGCGCACCCCGGAACCGTCCGACGGCGACATCCGCGAGGCGCTGTCGGGCAACCTGTGCCGCTGCACCGGCTACGAGAAGATCCTCGACGCGGTGCGCCTGGCGGCCGCCCGGACCGGCCAGGCGGTGTGACGATGGACGAACGACAGCAGTCCCCGGCGTACTCCCGCACCCCCGACCGGCCCCGTACCCCCGACCGGGCGCCGACCAGCCTCACCCAGGGCGCCGCAGGCACCGCGGGCGGCGTCGGCGCGTCCACGCTGCGCCCCGACGGCATCCTCAAGGTCACCGGCGAGTTCGCGTACGCCTCCGATTTGTGGCACGAGGACATGCTCTGGGGCCACACCCTGCGCAGCACCGTCGCCCACGCGAAGATCCTCGCCATCGACACCGCCGAGGCGCTGGCCACCCCCGGCGTCCACGCCGTCCTCACCTACGACGACCTGCCCACCGAGGTGCGCCACTACGGACTGGAGATCCGCGACACCCCGGTCCTCGCGCACGGCAAGGTCCGCCACCACGGCGAACCGGTCGCGCTGGTGGCCGCCGACCACCCCGAGACCGCCCGCCGGGCCGCCGCGAAGATCCGCGTCGACTACGAGGAACTGCCGCTGGTCACCGACGAGGAGACCGCCACCGGGCCCGGCGCGGTCCTGGTGCACGAGGACCGCGACGACCACCACAGCGGGCACGTGCCGCACCCCAACATCGTGCACCGCCAGCCGATCGTGCGCGGCGACGCCGACGCCGCGGCCGCCCGCGCCGACGTGGTGGTGCGCGGCGAGTACGTCTTCGGCATGCAGGACCAGGCGTTCCTCGGCCCCGAGTCGGGTCTGGCGGTACCCGCCGAGGACGGCGGCGTCGACCTGTACGTGGCCACCCAGTGGCTCCACTCCGACCTGCGGCAGATCGCCCCGGTGCTCGGCCTGCCCGAACGCAAGGTCCGCATGACGCTCTCCGGGGTCGGCGGGGCCTTCGGCGGCCGTGAGGACCTGTCGATGCAGATCCACGGCTGCCTGCTGGCGCTGCGCACCGGCCGCCCGGTGAAGATCGTCTACAACCGGTTCGAGTCGTTCTTCGGCCATGTGCACCGGCACCCGGCCCGGCTGAGCTACGAGCACGGCGCGACCCGCGACGGCAAGCTCACCCACGTCCGCTGCCGGATCGTGCTGGACGGCGGCGCCTACGCCTCCTCCTCCCCGGCCGTCGTCGGCAACGCCGCCTCCCTGTCGGTCGGCCCCTACGCGGTGGACGACGTGGACATCGAGGCGCTCGCGCTCTACACCAACAACCCGCCCTGCGGCGCCATGCGCGGCTTCGGCGCGGTCCAGGCGTGCTTCGCCTACGAGGCCCAGATGGACAAGGTCGCAGGCGAACTCGGCCTGGACCCGGTGGAGTTCCGGCAGCGCAACGCGATGCGGCAGGGCACGCTCATGCCGACCGGGCAGCGCGTCGACTCGCCCGCGCCGGTCGCCGAACTGCTGCGCCGGGTCAAGGCGCGGCCGCTGCCGCCCGAGCAGCAGTGGCGCACCACCGAGGGCGCCGACATCCGCGCGCTGCCCGGCGGCCTGTCCAACACCACGCACGGCGAGGGCGTCGTGCGGGGCGTCGGCTACGCGGTCGGCATCAAGAACGTCGGCTTCTCCGAGGGGTTCGACGACTACTCCACCGCGCGGGTGCGGATCGAGGCGGTGGGCGGCGAGGCGGTCGCGACCGTGCACACCGCGATGGCCGAGGTCGGGCAGGGCGGCGTCACCGTGCACGCGCAGATCGCCCGCTCCGAACTCGGCGTCACCCAGGTGACGATCCAGCCCGCCGACACCCGCGTCGGCTCGGCCGGCTCCACCTCCGCCTCCCGGCAGACGTACATGACCGGCGGCGCGGTCAAGCACACCTGCGAGGCGGTACGGGAACAGGTGCTCCAGATCGGCCGGCGCCGGTTCGGCACCCACCATCCGGCGTGGGCCACCGCGGAGTTGCTGCTGGAGGACGGCCACGTGGTGACCGACGGGGGCGAGGTGCTGGCCGCCATCGCCGACGTGCTGGAGGGCGAAGCGGTGGACCTGGAACGGGAGTTCAGGCACCGCCCGACGCAGCCGTTCGACCTGCGCACCGGGCAGGGCGACGGGCACGTGCAGTACAGCTTCGCCGCGCACCGGGCCGTGGTCGAGGTGGACACCGAACTCGGCCTGGTCAAGGTGGTCGAACTCGCCTGCGCGCAGGACGTCGGCAAGGCGATCAACCCGCTGTCGGTGACCGGCCAGATCCAGGGCGGCAGCACCCAGGGCCTCGGGATCGCCGTCATGGAGGAGATCGTGGTCGACCCGAGGACGGCGAAGGTCCGCAACCCGTCCTTCACCGACTACCTGATCCCGACCATCCTCGACACCCCCACCATCCCCGTCGACGTGCTCGAACTCGCCGACCAGCACGCCCCGTACGGGCTGCGGGGCGTCGGCGAGGCCCCCACCCTGTCCTCGACCCCGGCGGTGCTGGCCGCCATCCGGCAGGCGACCGGGCTGGAGCTGAACCGCACACCGGTGCGGCCGGAGCACCTCACCGGCACCTGAGCCCGCGTGCCCGCAGTCGCGGGCCCCGGAGTCGCGTGCCCCCGAGTCCCGCTGTGTGCACCCGAGTTGAGCAAGGAGGCGGACCGCCATGCTGGACCTCGCGACCGAACTGCACCGGTGGTGCGCGCGCGGGCGGCCGTTCGCCGTCGCGACCGTGCTCGCCACCGGCGGCAGCGCCCCGCGGCAGCCCGGCGCCGCGCTCGCCGTGGACGAGGAGGGCGCCGCGGCCGGCAGCGTCTCCGGCGGGTGCGTCGAGGGCGCCGTCTACGAACTGTGCCGCGACGCGCTGTCCGGCGCGGGCCCGGCGACCGTGGTGCAGCGCTTCGGCTACTCCGACGAGGACGCCTTCGCCGTCGGCCTGAGCTGCGGCGGCGAGATCGACATCCTCGTCCAGCGGATCGACCCCCGCGCCCGGCCCGAGATCGCCCGCGCGCTGGCCGACGCCGCCGCCGGAAGGGCCGCGGCGCTCGCCCGGGTCGCCGACGGCCCGGCCGAACTCCTCGGCCGCGCCCTGCTGGTACGCGCCGACGGGTCGTACGACGGCACCCTCGGCGACGGGCCGCGGGACCGTACGGCCGCCGGGCAGGCGCACGCGATGCTCGCGGCCGGGCGCACCGGCACCGTGGCCGTCGGACGCGACGGCAGCCGCTGCGGGCGGCCGCTGACGCTGCTGGTCGAGTCCAGCGTGCCGCCGCCGCGGATGCTCGTCTTCGGCGCGATCGACTTCGCCGCCGCGCTGGTGCGGGCCGGGAAGTTCCTCGGGTACGACGTGACCGTGTGCGACGCCCGGCCGGTGTTCGCCACCGCGCCGCGCTTCCCCGGCGCGGACCGCGTCGTCGTGGAGTGGCCGCACCGCTACCTCGACGCCGAGGCCGCCGCCGGGCGGATCGACCCGCGCACCGCGGTGTGCGTCCTGACCCATGACGCGAAGTTCGACGTGCCCCTGCTGGAGCGGGCGCTGCGCCTGCCGCTCGCCTACGTCGGCGCCATGGGCTCGCGCCGCACCCACCTCCAACGGCTCGACCGGCTCCGCGCGGCCGGGCTGTCCGAAGCCGCCCTCGCCCGGCTGCGCTCCCCGATCGGCCTCGACCTCGGCGCCCGCACCCCCGAGGAGACCGCGCTGTCCATCGCCGCCGAGATCGTCGCCCTGCGCTACGGCGCCACCGGCCGCCCCCTCCGTGACTCAGGCCACCCCATCCACGCGGTGGCCTGACTTCCGGCGTCCAGGCGGTGCGCCCGCGACGTCCCGGGGGCTTCGCGGACGCGTCCTACGCCGGGGTGAAGCGGACGGTGCGCAGGTCGGGCGGGGTGGCGGCGTGGGCGGCGGCGAGCAGGCGCAGGCCCGCGGCCTCCAGGGCGGCGCGGTCGGCGGGGCGCAGCGGTGCGAAGGGGGTGACGGCGAGCGCGACGGCGGCCTTGTCGCGGGTGAAGCGCCAGGTGCCGGCGACGAAGCCGTCCACCAGGACGGTGCCGCTGACCAGGCCGTTGACGGAGATGACCCGGGACTTGGGCACGTCGCCGAGGATGCGGGTGCGGTCGGTGTGCGAGAGCAGGAGGTTGTCGAAGTCGGCGACGTAGCGGGCGGGGACGGGCGTGTCGGGGTCGGTGAGCGCGGCGTCGGGCAGGTCGTACAGCAGCCGGCCGTCCTCGGTGCGGTAGGTGCGCAGGTCGAGTGCGGTGAAGAGCTGCTTGAGGCCGGTGCGCCCGGACCACTTCTGCATGTCGGCCGCGTCGGCGGGCCCGAAGGCCGCGAGGTAGCGGCGCACCAGCCCGGCCGGGTCCGGGTCGGTGTCGAGCGGTGCGCCGAGCCAGTCGTCGGCGAAGGCGTACCGCAGCCCGCCGGGCACCCCCCACACGCCGCGCGGCGGCACCTGGACCAGGGGCGCCCAGCAGCGCAGCGCGGTGACGAGCGAGGCGGGGTCGGCGGCCGGGAAGCGCGGCCCGAGCAGCTCCTTCAACTCGCCAGGCCCGAGCGGCTGCTCGGCCAGTACCGAGCGCCCGGCGGCGATCAGCTCGGCCCGGTCCACCCCGGTGAGTCCGGCGGCCCAGGGGGCGGAGCGCGGCCCGCGGTCGAGGGCCGGTTGCAGCCAGGGCCGCAACCGCAGGGCGTCCGCAGCCGTCACCAGATGCACGGTGTCGCGCATCAACGCGAGCCGTACGACGCGGCGTTCGGTGAGCAGGCGGCCGAGCGCGGCGAAGTCGAAGGCGGCCAGGCGGGTCCACAGCCCCGGATAGGCGGAGGAGGCGTTCTGCGACTGGAGGCCCAGCAGGTGGGAGACGACGTCCTCCGGGTCCATGTCGGCCGGCTCCAGGAGGAGTTGGCGGGACAGGAGGGTCCGGTTGAGGGTGCGCCGGCTGACCGGTTCGGTGACCATGGGCGCCACGGTACGGGGGCTTGCGGACGGAAACGGTCCGCGAGGCGGTGTGGCGCGGGGGATGCGGGAGCGGGGCGCACAGGGGAAGGCGCAGACCCGGGCGAGGGCGATGACCCGGGCGAAGGTGAGGACCCGGGCGGAGACGAAGGCGAGGGCGAGCGGTGATCTGGCGGCGCGGCGAACTCCCGTACGAAGGAAGGCACTTCCCGCGGACCTTGCACGGCAAGCCGCAGGACCCGCTGCGGCCGGCCCGGCTGGCGCGCGCCCTGCTCAAGGCGGCCGGGAAGGACGAGCGGGCGAACCGGCGGCAGCCGGACCGGTCGAAGGGCGGCGCGCCGCCCTTCGACCACTGCGCGGCGCTCGTGGCCCGGCTGCCCGCGCACGAACGGCGCCGTGTCGCCCTGCGGTTGCAGCAGGAGCGCGGCGGGCTGGGCGCGGCCGACGCCGAGTGGTACGTCGGCCAGGCGCTCGCGGCGGCGCAGTGCGGGTGGCGGCCCGCGCAGGTGCACGAGCTGTTCCGCGCCGCGTTGTCCGGCACCCTCCAGGGACCGCGGCCGGCGGGCACCTGGACGGACGGCGAGCGCTCCCTCCAACTGCCGCTGGCCGCACTGGAGGAGCTGCCCGAGCAGGCGCGCGCGCCGTTCGTGTCGTATCTGCGCACCGCGCTCACCGTGCGGATGGGCTGCCGCACCGCGGCCTGGACCCCGGGTGAGGGACGCCGGCCCGCCGACGGCCGCGCGCCGGACGCTCCGGTGTCCGACCCGGCCGCGCCAGGCGCCTTCCTGGACCGGCTGCGGGCCCTGCTCGGCCTGCCCTACGACGTGGACGCCCTCCTGCCGCACGGCGACCCCTTCGCCGCCGCGGCCCGCTGCGAGCTCGGCACCGACCTCTACCGGCCGCCCGCACTCGACCTGCTGGAGCGGCTCGGCCGCGTGACGAGCGTGCGGCCCTCCTACGCCTGGCTCGGCGGCATGGGGGAGTTGCTGCACGACTCGCCCGAAGCCCACCGCACCGTACGGCGGTTGCTGCGGGCCGCCCGTGGCGAGCCCGCCGACTGCGAGCACGCCGCACCGCTCCACCGCGGGCTGATCGGCGAGCGCACCGGGTGGCTGCTGGCCGGGCTCGCCTGGGCCGCGTGCGTCAGCAACGACCCGGAGGCCGTACGGGAGTTGGGGGAGGCCCTGCTCGCGGTGGACCGCGGGCCGAGCGGCGCGGGCCCCGCGCTCTTCCTGCGCGGGGGCCTGGCCGCACTCGCCGCGCTGGCCCGCGACCCGGCGCCCGGCCGGCACCGCCGCCTGCTGACGGGCGCGCCCGCCTCGGCGGTCCGCGCCGCCACCGAGGCCAAGGCCCGCCTCGCGCACCTGCCGCCGGCCGACGGCCGCCGCACGCTCCAGGTGCCGGCCGGCCCGTACACCGCGGTCTTCCGGGTCCGCGCCGACGGGGACGTGCGGCTGGAGTTCCGCAACCCGCACGGCCGCCACCTGGCCCATCCCCCGTCGAAGATCCGCCACGGCGACCCGGCGCTGCACACCGCCTTGCAGACCCAACTCGCCGCCCTGCGCGCCGACATGGCCGCCCACCTGGGCCTGCTCGCCGAGCTGCGGCACGCCGACCCCGGCCGGCCCGCGGCCCGCTGGATCGCCGCCCACCTCGACGACCCGCTCTTCGAACCGCTCACCCGCGCGCTGGTCTGGCAGGCCGACACCCCCAACGGCCCCGTCGTCGGCATGCCGGTACGGCGCAAGAGCTCCACCGGGTGGGTGCTGCGGGATCTGCGCGGCCGCGTCCACGAACTCCCCGGCGACCTCACCGTCCGCCTCTGGGACCCCGCGTGCGCCGACGCGGCCGAGACCGCCGCCTGGACCCGGGCGGCGACCCGCCGCGCCCTCCTCCAGCCCGTCCCCCAACTCCCCCCGCACCCCTGACCCTTCGCCCCTCCCGCCGAACGCCCACCGCGGTACGGCCCGCAGCGCCGCGTCGGTCACCACCAGCCGCCGCGCGAACACCGGCGTCGGCCGCCGGAACACTCGGTCGGCCGGCCGCGCACGATACGGTCCGGGCAGCACCCGCTCCGGTCCGGCGGAAGCCATGCGGGTCAGCCTCGTGCCTCAAGCGGACTTCACGTCAAGTGCCGCCGCAGGTACCGGGGGAGCGGCGGGCTTTCACCGGAGGCGCGGGAAAGTTTTTGTTATCGGGGGCGGGCGGCGGCGGTCTCCTGTGGTGCGGGCACCCAGCCCGTTCCAACGACGGAACACCGGACCAGCGGAACAGCAGAACGGCGGAACGCATGCGTGCAGGCGATCGGAGCGGGCCCGACCCGGCGATGGTGTCCGCGGCGCGGGACGGGGACGAGCGGGCGCTGGAGCGGCTCGTGGCGCAGTGCCTGCCGCTGGTCTACAACATCGTCGGCCGGGCGCTGGACGGCCACGACGACGTGGACGACGTGGTGCAGGAGACGCTGCTGCGGGTGGTGCGGGGCCTGGCGGACCTGCGCGACCCGGCGGCCTTCCGGTCCTGGCTGGTGGCGATCGCGGTGCGGCAGGTGCGCGACCGGGAGCAGGCCAGGAAGGCGTCCTGGCACCAGCGGACCGACCTGGACGCGGCCGAGCTAGTGGCCGACCCCGCCTCGGACTTCGCGTCGGTGACGATCCTGCGGCTGGGCCTGACCGACCAGCGCCGGGAGATCGCCGAGGCGACCCGCTGGCTGGACCACGACGACCGTACGCTGCTGGCGCTGTGGTGGCTGGAGGAGACCGGCGACATCGGCCGGGCCGAACTGGCCGACGCGCTCGGGCTCACCCGGCAGCACGCCGCGGTGAAGGTCCAGCGGATGAAGGAGCAACTGGAGACCTCGCGGATCGTGGTGCGGGCGCTGGGCGCGGCCGAACCCTGCCCGGACCTGCGCGAGATGACCGGCTCCTGGGACGGCGTGCCGAGCCCGCTGTGGCGCAAGCGGTTCGCCCGGCACATCCGGCGCTGCCCGGTGTGCGGGCGGCCCGGCTCCGCGCTGCTGCCGATGGAGCGCCTGCTCAGCGGGCTGCCGCTGCTGCCGCTGCCGGTCTCGCTCGCCGCTGTGCACGCCGGCCCGCCGCCGCTGCCCGCAACAGCACCCGCGGCCCCATCGACCCCCGCGACCCCTGAACCCCCCACACCCCCCACCCAGCGCACCGCTCCGCACCCCCACCCCCCACAGCGGAGCGGTGCGCACCGGGGAGCCCACCGGCTGCGGCCGCGCCTGCTGCACGGGCCCGTCGCCGTCCCGGCCGCCGCCGTCACCGCGGTCGCGGCCGTCGCGGCGGGCGCCCTGCTCGCGGTGCACCTGGCCACCGACCCGGCGGCGCCCGCCGCCCACGCCGCGCCCGCCCCTGCCGCCACCACGGCGCGGGCCACCGCGACCCGCACCCCCACCACCTCCGCACCGACCACGCCGCCGAAGGCGACCCCCACGACCACCGCCCCCGCCA
Organism: Streptomyces sp. CA2R106; assembly: GCF_037034245.1. Classification (NCBI taxonomy): domain Bacteria; kingdom Bacillati; phylum Actinomycetota; class Actinomycetes; order Kitasatosporales; family Streptomycetaceae; genus Streptomyces; species Streptomyces sp. CA2R106. Next base: position 37,911 of record NZ_JBAGKC010000015.1, on the reverse strand, counting down.
CCCGCACCCCCACCCCGAAGGCCGCCACCCGCGCCCCGGTCCCCGCGGCGCCGCCCGCCGCGCCCGCCACGTCCACCCGCAAGGGCGTGGGCGTGTGGACCTTCGACGGTGTCGACACCGCGCTCGCCCGGTCCGGCGCGAGCTGGTACTACACCTGGTCCACCGCCCACGACGGGATCAGCGGCCCCGGCTTCGTCCCGATGATCTGGGGCGCGGACAGCGCGACCTCCACGGCGCTGGCGCAGGCGAAGGCGGCCGGACCCTACCTGCTGGGCTTCAACGAACCCGACATGTCAGGCCAGTCGAACATGACCGTCGACCAGGCCCTGGCGCTGTGGCCGAAGCTGGAGTCCGCCGGGAAGGTGCTCGGCAGCCCGGCGGTCGCCTACGGCGCGGACACCGCCGGCGGCTGGCTGGACCGCTTCATGACCGGCGCGCGGCAGAAGGGCTACCGCGTCGACTTCATCACCCTGCACTGGTACGGCGGGGACTTCACCACGCCCGACGCCGTCGCCCAGCTGAAGTCCTACCTCCAGGCCGTCCACGACCGCTACCACAAGCCGATCTGGCTCACCGAGTTCGCGCTCACCGACTTCTCCGGCGGCAGCGCGCGCTACCCGAGCGACCAGCAGCAGGCCGCCTTCCTGACCGCCGCCACGACCATGCTCGACGGCCTGCCCTACCTCCAGCGCTACGCCTGGTTCGGCCTGCCGGCCAAGGACGGCGCCCCCAGCACCGGCCTGTTCCACACCGGCCCCGTCATCACCGACGAGGGCCGGGCGTTCCAGCGCGCCCGCTGACCCCGCCCCGCCGCTGACCCCTCCGCGCATCCGGCCCGCCCCGAGGGGTTCCTGTGCGCTGCCTATTGTGCGGCCATGAAGCCGCTCTTATTGTTCGACTCCGGTTGGTTCTGTTGGGAGTTGACTCTTCCGAGAGCGTGGAGGCCGCAGTGCGAAGTCACCCGGGCGACGCAGGTTCCGGCAGATCAGGGCGGCGCAGGACAGGGCGCTGGTGGGCCGGGCTCGCCGCGGCCATGGCGATCGCCCTGTCCGCGGGCACCACCGCACCCGCCATGGCGGCGGGAGCCGCGCACACGGCCGCCGCCGCGAGCGCCGACCGCGCCGGCGCCGTACCCGCTGCTGCCAAGGGCGCCGCGGCGACACCCCACACCGTCACCTTCGACGGCTACTCCTTCCTCGTCGACGGCACCCGCACCTACCTGTGGTCCGGCGAGTTCCACTACTTCCGGCTGCCCAGCCCCGACCTGTGGCTGGACATCTTCCAGAAGATGAAGGCCGCCGGGTTCAACGCCACCTCCCTGTACTTCGACTGGGGCTACCACTCGCCCGCGCCGGGCGTGTACGACTTCACCGGCGTGCGGGACGTCGACAAGCTGCTCGACATGGCGCAGCAGGCCGGCCTGTACGTGATCGCCCGCCCGGCGCCGTACATCAACGCCGAGGTCGACGGCGGCGGGCTGCCCGGCTGGCTGACCACCAAGGACGAGAAGAACCGCACCGACGACCCGCAGTTCCTGAAGTACGCCGACGAGTGGCTGACGCAGATCGACCGCATCCTCGCCCGGCACCAGCTCACCAACGGCACCGGCACGGTGATCGCGTACCAGGTCGAGAACGAGTACTACGACGGCTCCGCGACGGCCCGCGCCTACATGCAGCACCTGGAGGACAAGGCCCGCGCCGACGGCATCACGGTGCCGCTCACCGGCAACAACAACGGCACCTTCAACTCCGGGACCGGCGCCCTGGACGTGGACGGCCCCGACTCCTACCCGCAGGGCTTCAACTGCTCCAACCCGGCGAAGTGGAACGGCGTCCCCGACATCAGCTACGACCACCCGGCCGGAAAGCCCCTCTACACCCCGGAGTTCCAGGGCGGCGCCTTCGACCCGTGGGGCGGCCCGGGCTACGACAAGTGCGCCCAGCTCATCGACGACAAGTTCGCCGACGTGTTCTACAAGCAGAACATCGCCGTCGGCGCCACCGCCCAGAGCTTCTACATGACCTACGGCGGCACCAACTGGGGCTGGCTCGGCGAACCGGAGAACTACACCTCCTACGACTACGGCGCCGCGATCCGCGAGACCCGCCAGCTCGACCCGAAGTACGACGAGGACAAGCTCATCGGGTACTTCACCCAGTCCGTGGCCCCGCTGACGAAGACCGACCCGATCAAGGCCGCACCACCGGACGACACCTCGGTCGTGGACACCGCCCGGCGCAACCCCGACACCGGCACCCAGTTCCATGTGCTGCGGCACGCCGACTCCACGTCCACCGCCGTCGACACCACGCACATCGCGCTGGACTTCAACGCCAAGCCCGTCACGGACACCAGCTACACCTGGGACGACCCCGACTCCGCACTCCAGTACACCGGCAGCTGGTCGCACGCGGCGAACCAGAGCTACACCGGCGGCGACTACAAGAACACCGAGACGTTCTCCCGCACCGCCGGCGACTCGGTCACCGTGCCCTTCGACGGCACCGCGGTCCGCTGGATCGGGTCGAAGACCGACAACCACGGCTACGCCGACGTCTACCTCGACGGCGCCAAGGTCGCGACCGTCGACGACTCCGGCAGCGAGAACCAGGCGGTGGTCTTCCAGAAGACGGGACTGGCCGCCGGCGCGCACACGCTGAAGATCGTGGTGGCCGGCGGCCACGCCGCGGGCTCCACCGACGACTTCGTCTCCATCGACGCCATCGACGTGCCCACCGCCGCCACCGCCGTGCCGACCTACCCGGTGGTCCCGCAGCAGCCCGGCACCGCGATCACCCTGGACGGCCGCGACTCGCACGTCATCGTCGCCGACTACCAGCTCGGCGACTCCCGGCTCCAGTACTCCACCTCCGAGATCATGACCACCGCGACCATCGGCGGCCGGGACGTCTCGGTGCTGTACGGCGACGCCGGCAGCGACGGCGAGACGGTGCTGCGCTACACCTCCCGGCCGACCGTGACCAGCACCGGCGGCAAGGTCACCACGACCTGGGACGCCGCCACCGGTGACCTGCGGCTGAACTACACGCACCAGGGCCTGATCCGGATCGGCATCAGCGGCGGCGGCTCCCGGCCGAGCCTGCTGCTCGTCGGCGACAAGCCGACCGCGGAGACCTTCTGGCGGCAGGACACTGCCACCGGGCCGGTCCTGGTCCGCGGCAGCCACCTGCTGCGCACCGCGACCAGCCAGGACGGCGGCCGCACGGTCGCCCTGACCGGCGACAACGGCGACGACAAGGACATCGAGGTCTTCACCTCCGCCGACCGCGTCACCTGGAACGGCCGCCCGCTGGGCGGCGCCACGGCCACCGCGGGCGCCGCCGGCCGCAGCGGCACCATCCCCGTCGCGGCCCCGGTGAAGCTGCCGGCGCTGACCAACTGGAAGCACGCCGAGGAGTCCCCGGAGTCGGCGCCCGGCTTCGACGACTCCAGCTGGCAGACGGCCGACAAGTCGACCACCACCAGCTCCTCCGGTATCACCTCGCTCCCGGTGCTCTACGCCGACGACTACGGCTTCCACACCGGCAACACCTGGTACCGCGGCCGGTTCCACACCGCCGACGGCGAGAAGGGCATCCACCTGGTCTCCGACTCCGGCGGCGGGGCGCAGGCGTTCTCCGCCTGGCTCAACGGCACCTTCCTCGGCAGCTCCACCACCGGCAGCGCCGACTTCACCTTCCCGGCCGGGGCGCTGAAACCCACCGGCGACAACGTCGTGTCCGTGCTGACGGTGAACATGGGCCACGAGGAGGACTACAACTCGTCCAACGGCAACAAGTCCGCGCGCGGCCTGACCAGCGCCGCCCTCATCGGCGCGCCGCTGACCCCCGTCACCTGGCGGCTCCAGGGCGTGCGGGGCGGGGAGGACCTGATCGACCCGGTGCGCGGCACCCTGTCGACCGGCGGCCTCTACGGCGAGCGGGCCGGCTGGTCGCTGCCGGGCTACCCGGACGCGTCGTGGTCGAACACCACCCTGCCGGCGACCGACACCCGGCCCGGCGTCTCCTGGTACCGCACCGACGCCCGGCTGAACCTGCCCAAGGGCCAGGACACCTCGCTCGGGCTGACCTTCACCGACGACCCGTCGCGCAAGTACCGCGCCACGATCTTCGTCAACGGCTGGCAGGTCGGCAACTACGTCAACTACCTCGGCCCGCAGCACTCGTTCCCGGTGCCGAACGGCATCCTGAACCCCGACGGCGACAACTCCATCGCCATCGCGGTGTGGAACCTGGACGGCAGCACCGGCGGCCTGGGCAAGGTCGCGCTCACCGACTACGGCAGCTACGCCTCGTCGCTGAAGGTCCGGCAGAACACCAGCCCCGGCTACGACCCGGCGAAGTACGCGATGCCGGCCTCCCCCGGCCTCACCACCGCGCTCGACGTGCCCGACGACGTGAAGTCCGGTACGGCGTTCACCGCCACCACGACGGTGCGCGTGCCGGCCGGGCAGCCGGCGGCCACGGGCCTCACCGCCTCGCTGGGTGTGCCCGACGGGTGGAGCGCGACGGCCGTCGGCGCCGGGGCGCCCGCGCGCCTCGCGCCGGGCCGGTCGGCGACCGTCACCTGGCAGGTCCGGCCGCCGGACGGCACCCTGCCGTCCGCCGCGGTGCTCACCGCCACCACGCACTACGTCCAGCGCGGACGCAAGGCGGCCAGTTCCGACGAGCGGGTCGTCGCCGCGGTCCCGGCGGCCCCGCCGGCCGGGACGAGCGCCGTGAGCGACCTGGTGTTCCTGTCGTCCACCAACGGCTGGGGGCCGGTGGAGCGCGACACCAGCGTCGGCGAGCAGGCGGCCAGGGACGGCCGTCCGATCAGCATCGACGGCGTCGCCTCCGCCAAGGGCCTGGGCACCAACGCGGTCAGCGACGTGCAGCTCTACCTCGCCGGCCGCTGCACCCGCCTCACCGCGGACGTCGGGGTCGACGACGAGACGGGCGGGGCGGGCACGGTCACCTTCTCGGTGGTCGCCGACGGGAAGACCCTGGTCACCACGCCGACCCTGCGCGGAAAGCAGGCAGCCGTGCCGATCGACGTGGACGTCACCGGCGCCGAAGTGGTCGACCTGGTGGTGGGCGACGCCGGCGACGGGAACGGCAACGACCACGGCGACTGGGCGGCGCCGACCCTGACCTGCACCTGATCTGGGCCCGGCCCCTCGGCCCGGCCCGCCCAGGGCCGGGCCCGGGGGTGCCGGGTCAGGCGGGGGAGACGGGGCGGGTGCCGCGGGCGGAGTGCGGCGCCGTGCGCGGCCCGGTCGGGTCGGGCGCGCCCCAGGAGGCCGGAGGCCGCGCGGTGAGGACCGGGTCGATCGTGACGTGCCGGGCGCCGAGCGGCTCGGCCAGGCGGCGCAGCGCGGACTCCGAGAGCCGAATCCAGGGCTGGGTCGGCCCGAGGACCGAGCGCAGCCGCCGGTCGGTGGTGAAGGCGACCGCGGTGCGGGTGCCGAAGGGCGTACGCCACAGCCGTACGACGTCGCCGGCCGGACCGCGCCGGATCGGTACGTAGAGCGCTCGGCCGGTCGCCCCGTCGGACTCCTCGGCGCCACCGGCGACGGACGGCTGGTGCTGGCTCACGTGCATGGCTTCACGGTAACCCGGCGCGGCCGCCGCGTCCCCGCCGGACCGGCGGGCGCGGGCGGCGCGGACGGGCGGCAGGGTGGAGCCGGACAGGTGTACGGTCCGGGGCCCCCACGGCCGGTGACCAGGCAGGAACCCGCCGGCGTCGGCCGCCCGTGGCCGCCCCGGTGGGCGGCGGCGGTCCGAACGGGTGAACTGCGCGGCTCGGCGGTGACCGGCCGGACGTGCGCAACGTCACTGCCGGAGCGTCCGGACCGTCCGTCCCGCGGGCTGCCGGACGCCGGATCGGCCGGGGCAACACCGCGGTCCGGCAACGTATTTGACGGCGGCGCAGGCACCTCATTAGGGTGCTGGCGTTACGAGTGGACGCTCGTAAGTGGACTGGCGGCAGTGCGGGCACGGCCCGCCCGCACCTGCGGCCGAGCGGTCTCCCGGCTCTCGTGGTGCCGTCACACCCCGTACGTGGCAGCCCCCGGAGCCGGACGTGGCGGGCGCCTGCTCAGCGCCGTACGCCGGGATCGCTCCTATGGATACGGCCCCGCCCCGCCTCTACGTGAGGCAGGGGCGGGGCCGTAGCCGTATGAGCAGGCCACCGCCCCGGCGGTGCGCACGGGGGTGCCGCACGGGCGGGGCGGTGGTCGGCGTCGGGGGGCTCGGCGGCCGGGTGTCCCGTCCCCACGATGACCCGGTCGTCGGCCCCCCGGCTTCCCCGGCTGCTTCCGCTCGGTTCGCGCCGGGGTGTCGGGGGTGCCGCGGCTACATGTGCACGGCCACGGCGTCGCCTTCGGTCGACAGGTCCGCGCGGCCGCTGCGGAACATCAGCGCCGCGAGCACGGTGCCGGCCGCGAAGAACGCCGCGGACCACCAGTAGGCCGTCGAGTAGCTGTGCAGCTGGGCGTGGGCCAGGACCAGGTTGCTCGGCGGGTTGCTGGTCGCGTGGTCCGTGACGTAGGCGGTCGCGGCGCTGGCGGCCAGCGTGTTCAGCAGCGCGGTGCCGATCGAGCCGCCGACCTGCTGCATGGTGTTGACCGCCGCGGAGGCGACACCGGCGTCGTCGGCGCGCACTCCGGAGGTGGCCACGCTCATCACGGTCGGCATCGCCAGGCCGATACCGAAGCCGATCACGATCAGCGGCGGCAGGACGTTCGCCGCGTAGGTGCTGCTCAGGTCGAGCTGGGTGAGCCAGGCCATGCCGACCGCGCCCAGGGCCATGCCCACCGGCACGATCGGCCGCGGGCCGAACTTCGGCAGCAGCGTGTTCGTCGCGAGCTGGGCGGCGACCATCAGCGAGCCGATCATCGGCAGGAAGCCCAGACCGGTCTTCACCGGGGTGTAGTGCAGCGACAGCTGGAGGTAGTAGGTCAGGAAGAGGAAGACGCCGAACATCCCGATACCGGCGATACCGAGGATGGCGAACGACGCGCCGCGGTTGCGGTCGAGCACCACGCGCAGCGGCAGCAGCGGGTGCGCGGCGCGGGTCTGCGACCAGCTGAAGGCGGCCAGCAGCACCACGCCCAGGGCGAGGAAGCCCCAGGTCAGCGGGGAGCCCCAGTCGTGGCTGTCGGCGTTGGAGAAGCCGTAGACGACGCTGAACAGGCCGGTGGTGACCAGGACGGTGCCGGGCACGTCCAGCCGCGGGCGGATCGCCGGGGCGCCCTTGCGGAGCAGCGCCATGCCGCCGAAGAAGGCGACGACGGCGAAGATCAGGTTGACGTAGAGCGTCCAGCGCCAGCTGAGGTGCTCGGTGAGCACACCGCCGAGCAGCAGGCCGATGCCGCCGCCCGCGCCGGCGATGGCGCCGTAGATGCCGAACGCCTTGGCGCGCTCCTTGGCGTCGGTGAACGTGGTGTTCAGCAGGGCCAGGGCGGCCGGGGCGAGCAGGGCGCCGAACAGGCCCTGGAGGGCGCGGCCGCTGACCAGCACCGCGAAGTTCGGGGCGGCGCCGGCCAGTGCGGAGGCGGCGGCGAAGCCGACGACACCGGTGAGGAAGACGATCTTCCGGCCGATCAGGTCCGCGAGCCGGCCGCCGAGCAGCAGCAGGCTGCCGAAGGACAGCGAGTAGGCGGTGACGATCCACTGGCGGTTGCCGTCGCTGAAGTGGAGCGCCTCCTGCGCGGAGGGCAGCGCGATGTTGACGACGGTCGCGTCGAGCACCACCATGAGCTGCGCGATCGCGATCACCGCGAGGACCCACCAGCGGTGTGACGAGGGTGCCCCTGGAGTCGGCTTGTCCAGGGCGACCGGGCTGCCCGGTGCCGGGTCGCCGACGTTCAGGTCGGCCGGGGAATGAGTCGACATGGCAAGTGACTCCTGGAAGAGGGACGGGCGGCGAACCGCGAGGAGGAACGAAACGGTTTCGTACTCTGACGTACTCGATCGACCGTACGACGCGAAATATCGAAACGCAAACGTTTCGCTGCCTGCCGGGGTGTGCGACTGCTCACAGCTTCCCGGCTCAACCCCGGCCCGGAGCCGCGGCGTCTGACTGTCAGCGCGCTGTGTGTTCCGCCGGGCCCCGGGCTCGCCACCGGGCCCTGGGCGCGGCTCTGCGGCGTACGGCTCAGGAGTCCGCGCGGCCGGTCGCCGCGACCGCCACGCCCAGCCCGATCATCGCCAGGCCCCCGGTGCCGCCGATGGCCGCCATGCGGCGCGGCGAGCGGGCGAACCAGGTGCGGGCCGCCGACGCGGTCAGCGCCCACGCGCTGTCGCAGACCAGGGCGAGCACGGTGAAGACCAGCCCGAGCAGCAGCATCTGCTCGTGCACGCCGCCCGCCTCCCGGTTCACGAACTGCGGGAGCACAGCGGCGAAGAAGATGCAGGTCTTCGGGTTCGTCACCCCCACGACGAAGCCCTCCCACAGGGTGCGCGCGTCACTGCGGGCCCGCCCCGGCGCCTTCGCCGCACCGGCCTGCACACCGGCAGCCGCGCCCGGGTCCGGCTCCGCGCCCGCCTGCGGGACGGCCGTCGCCGTCGCCAGGTCCGCGCGGTGGCGCCACGCCTTGACGCCCAGGAAGACCAGGTAGACCGCGCCCACCAGCTTCACGCCCGTGAAGACCGCCGCCGAGGTCGCCATCACCTCGCCCAGGCCCAGCGACACGGCCGCCGCCAGCAGGTACGCGCCGATCGCGTTGCCCACGACGCTGCCGAGCGCGGTGCGGCGGCCGTGCGCCAGCGCCCGGCCGAGGACGAACAGCACGCTGGGGCCGGGGATCAGCACCAGCACCAGGGATATCCCGGCGAAGCCGAGCAGACGGTCGACGGACACGGCGAACTCCATTCAGGGCAGGGGCCTTCCGCGTGAGCGTAGGCCGTCCGCGGCGCCGCGTCCGGTGGGTTTTCGGGGTCGCGGCCGCCCGCTTCCCCCGCCGCGGGGGAAGTACGCGCCGCCCTTACGGCAGGAGGCCCGCGCGCCGCGCGGCGACCACCGCTTCCAGGCGGGTGTGCGCGCCCAGTTTGCGCATCGCGGAGCGCAGATAGCTCTTGACGGTCTCCGGCCGCAGCCGCAACCGGGCGGCAGCCGCCGCGTTCGTCGCGCCGGAGGAGATCGCACTGAGGACGTCGAGTTCGCGCGGGGTCAACCGGGGGGCGCCGGGCGCCGGCCCGGTCCGCGCGGCCGGCGGCGCCGCGCCGGCCGCCGCGAGCCGGGTGCACGCGCCCAGCAGCTCGTCCCGCAGGCGCGGGTCCGGCACCTTCCCCGCCAGCGCCCGCAACTCCGCGTGCGCCTCCCGCACTTCCTCCCACGCCCGCGGGTCCGCGGACACCGGCGCCTGCGCGAGGGAGAGCAGCCGCTGCGCCTCGTCCCTTATCACCAGCGCCTGTTCCAGCTCCCGCGCCGCGTCCACCGCCACGTTCAGCGGCCGGTCGCCCAGCGCGAACGGCTGCCGCAGCGCCCCGTAGAGCACCCCGCGCACCCGCCGCTGCACCACGATCGGCACCGCGAGCACCGACCGCAGGCCCTCACTGGCCACCGCCGCGTCGTACTCGTGGCTGATCACCCGCGACTCGCGGTACTCGGTGACCGCGTACGGGCGGCCCATCGCCAGCGTCTTGCCGCCCAGGCCGTTGCCGGTGGTGATCGCGAGGCCGCGCAGCGACTCGGTGGCCGTGCCCGCCAGCTCGCTGATCCGGAACTGCCGCGCCCCGTACCCGGCCGGCAGCCCGCCGCCGCCCGGCACCAGCCCGCCGAACGACACCGGAAGCAGCCCCGACCTGCGCATCCGCAGCAGCGCAGCACGCACCTCGACCGACTCGCCGCGTCCGTTCACCCGCATTCACCCCCTCACCCCCTTACGGGGGTAGTGAGACCCACGTCACTACCCGACGATGCTACTCAGGGGTCCGTCGACGAGGAGGACACATGGCGGCATCGGACGCGACCGGAACCTTCCGGGAGGCCCGGGACTTCCTGCTGCGGCACCGCACGGACTACCGGGCCGCGTACGACGGCTACACCCCACCGCGGCCGGACCGCTTCAACTGGGCGCTGGACTGGTTCGACGAGATCGCCGCCGATCCCGCGCGCGCCGACCGCCCCGCGCTGTGGATCGTCGAGGAGGACGGCAGCCAGGCGCGCACCACGTTCCGCGAGATGTCCGCCCGGACCGACCGGGTGGCGAACTGGCTGCGCGAACGCGGCGTACGCGCCGGCGACCGGGTGCTGGTCATGCTCGGCAACCAGACCGAGCAGTGGGAGACCGCGCTGGCGCTGATGAAGCTGCGGGCGGTCGCCATCCCGGCCACCCCGCTGCTCGGCCCCGCCGACCTGCGCGACCGGATCGACCGCGGCCGGGCCCGGCACGCGGTGGTCCGCGCCGCCGACACCGGCAAGTTCGCCGACGTGCCCGGCGACTACACGCGGATCGCGGTCGGCGGCGCCCCCGAGGGCTGGCACGCCTTCGAGGACGGCTACCGCGCCGACCCGCTCTTCCTGCCCGACGGGCCGACCCGCGGCGACGACCCGCTGATGCTGTACTTCACCTCCGGCACCACCGCCCGGCCCAAGCTCGTCCAGCACACCCACCTGTCGTACCCGGTCGGGCACCTGTCCACCATGTACTGGATCGGGCTGCGCCCGGGCGACGTGCACCTGAACATCTCCTCGCCGGGCTGGGCCAAGCACGCCTGGTCCAGCCTGTTCGCGCCGTGGAACGCCGAGGCGACGGTCTTCGTGCACAACTACACCCGGTTCGACGCGGCCCGGCTGATGGCCGAGATGGACCGGGCCGAGGTGACCAGCTTCTGCGCGCCGCCCACGGTGTGGCGGATGCTCATCCAGGCCGACCTGCGGGCGCTGGCGAACCCGCCGCGGGAGGCCGTCGCGGCCGGCGAACCGCTCAACCCCGAGGTGATCGAACACGTCCGCCGGCTGTGGGGCGTGGTGATCCGGGACGGCTTCGGGCAGACCGAGACCGCCGTGCAGGTCGCCAACCCGCCCGGGCAACTGGTGAAGGCCGGCTCGATGGGCCGGCCCACCCCCGGGTACGCGGTGGCCCTGGTCGACCCGCAGACCGGCGAGCCCGGCGACGACGGCGAGATCTGCCTCGACCTGTCCACCCGCCCGGTCGGCCTGATGACCGGCTACGCGGGCGACGAGGAGCGCACCGCCGAGGCGATGGCCGGCGGCTACTACCACACCGGCGACATCGGCCACCGCGACGCGGACGGCTACATCACGTACGTGGGCCGAAGCGACGACGTCTTCAAGTCCTCGGACTACAAGATCTCGCCGTTCGAGCTGGAGAGCGCGCTGCTGGAGCACGAGGCCGTCGCCGAGGCCGCGGTGGTGCCCGCCCCCGACGACCTGCGGCTGTCGGTGCCCAAGGCGTACGTGGTGCTCGCGGCCGGCTGGGCGGCGGACGGCGAGACCGCCAAGGCGATCTTCGCGCACTCCCGCGCGGTGCTCGCCCCCTACAAACGGGTGCGGCGGCTGGAGTTCGCCGACCTGCCCAAGACCGTCTCGGGCAAGATCCGCCGGATCGAGCTGCGCGAGGCGACCGCACGCGACGGCAGCCGCGAATACCGCGAGGAGGACCACCGGTGAGCGACACCGACACGCCCGTCGCCGACACCACGCCCGCCCAGCCGTCGTACGCCCACGGCACCGGCGGCACACCGCTGCTCGGCGACACGATAGGGCGCAACCTCGACCGGGCGCTGGCCGCGCACCCCGACCGCGACGCGCTGGTGGACGTCGCCGGCGGCCGGCGCTGGACCTACCGCGAGTTCGGCCGCGACGTGGACGCGCTGGCCCGGGGCCTGGCCGCACACGGCGTGGACAAGGGCGACCGGGTCGGCATCTGGGCGGTCAACTGCCCGGAGTGGGTGCTGGTGCAGTACGCCACCGCCCGGCTCGGCGCGATCATGGTGAACATCAACCCCTCCTACCGGCTGCACGAGTTGGCGTTCGTGCTGGGGCAGTCCGGCGTCGAGGTGCTGATCGCCTCCACCGAGTACCGCACCAGCGACTACCGGGCGATGGCCGCCGAAGTCCGCGGCGACTGCCCGCGGTTGCGCGAGGTGGTGCACATCGGCGACCCGGAGTGGGCGGAGCTGATGGCCGCCGGCGCCCACCTGCCCGCCGACTTCCTCGCCGTGCGGGAGGCGTCGCTCAGCTGCGACGAGCCGGTCAACATCCAGTACACCTCCGGCACCACCGGCTTCCCCAAGGGCGCCACCCTCTCCCACCACAACATCCTCAACAACGGCTACTTCGTGGGCGGCACGGTCGGCTACACCGAACAGGACCGGGTCTGCCTGCCGGTGCCCTTCTACCACTGCTTCGGCATGGTGATGGGCAACCTCGGCATCACCTCGCACGCGGCGTGCATCGTGATCCCCGCCCCGGTCTTCGACCCGGCCGCGACGCTGCGCGCGGTCGAACAGGAGCGCTGCACCTCGCTCTACGGGGTACCCACGATGTTCATCGCCGAGCTGGGCCTGCCCGACTTCGCCTCCTACGACCTCAGTTCGCTGCGCACCGGGATCATGGCCGGCTCGCCGTGCCCGACCGAGGTGATGAAGCGGGTGATGTCGGAGATGCACATGGCCGAGGTGTCGATCTGCTACGGCATGACCGAGACCTCGCCGGTGTCCACCCAGACCCGCCGGGACGACGACCTGGAACACCGCACCGAGACGGTCGGCCGGGTACTGCCGCACCTGGAGGTGAAGGTCGTGGACCCTTCCTCGGGCATCACCCTTCCCCGCGGCACCCCGGGTGAGCTGTGCACCCGGGGCTACTCGGTGATGCTCGGGTACTGGGACGAGCCGCAACGCACCGCCGAAGCCGTGGACGAGGGGCGCTGGATGCACACCGGCGACCTCGCGGTGATGCGGGAGGACGGCTACGTCGCCGTCGTGGGCCGGATCAAGGACGTGATCATCCGCGGCGGCGAGAACGTCTACCCGCGCGAGGTCGAGGAGTTCCTCTACACCCACCCGAAGGTCTCCGACGTGCAGGTGGTCGGCGTACCCGACGCGCGCTACGGCGAGGAGGTCCTCGCCTGCGTGATACCGCGCGACCCGGCCGACCCGCCCACCCTCGACGAGATCGCCGGCTTCTGCGCCGGGCGGCTCGCGCACTACAAGGTGCCGCGCCACCTGCGGGTGCTCGACGCGTTCCCGATGACGGTCAGCGGCAAGGTGCGCAAGGTGCAGCTGCGCGAGGAGTTCACCGCGCCCCCGGCGGCGCACCAGTGATACCTCAGCCGCGCCGCGCCGGCCCGGGCCGCCGTCACACGGGCCGGTGCGGACCGGAGCGGGTGAGCTGGTCGGCGGCGTCGTTGACCGGCTGGGGCGTGCCGGTCAGGTCCAGCACGAACAGCGGCACCCCGAGCTGGTCGGCCCGCAGCCGCGCGTCGTGGGCGTATCCGGCCAGCGAGAAGAACGCGCCGGTGGCGTCCTCGTGCAGGCAGTTGAGCCACAGGCACTCCACGTCCCGCAGCGGTGTCGGCAGCGTCGCCGGGTCCACCTGGGCCACCAGGTCGTCGCCGCGCAGGTCGATGCCGTTGGCGGTGCGGTCCCCGGCCAGCCGGACGTTCCCGAAGCCGAGCCACTTCAGGTACTGGGCGGCGGCGCTCAGCGCGTCCCGGGCGGTGCGGATGGTGACCGGGCGGAAGGGCGGCCGGCGGGTGGTCGGCGGCGGCACCTGCCCGGTCGGCTCCGGCGCCGCCTCATGCGGCACCGGCACCCGCACCTCGCCCTGCTCGGCGGCGCAGCCCGCGACCGGCAGCCGTACCAGCGCCCCGCACACGCAGTCGAACTCCGGCTGCGGCCACTGGTCGGAGCGCCCGCACTCCGGGCAGCGCAGCCGGACCCAGGAGTCGTCCCAGGACCGGTGCACCACCTGCACGGGCGCGCCGCCGGCCAGCACCGGCGGGGCGAGCGGCTTGCCGCAGGCGCACGGAAACGTCGGGGCGGTGTAGCCGTGCTCCTGCCCGCAGGCGGGGCAGCGCACCGGCACGCTCTCAGCCATCGCTCGCAACTCCTGTCCGGCCCCGGCGGGTTCGGGGGCCGGGGCGTCGTGCACCCATAGTGCAGGAAGCCGGCGCCGCTGGGACCCTTCCTTCGCAACCAGTGAGCGGATGGAGTAGGCGCGGCGGTACGCCGGGGGCGGGGTCCGTTAGGGTCGCCTGCGGGCCGCCTCCGCGGTGGAGGGCCCAAGGAGCCGCAAGTACCGTGGGGGCCGCCGTGCGCATGAGACTGGAGTTCACCACCGAGCCGTTCGACCTGGCGGAGCCGCCCGCGCACGCGCTGACCGCGCGCGAGGTGCTGCGGGACGCGGAGTCCGGCGGGGCGCTGGCGGCGGTCGAGGTCGGCCCGTTCGGCAACACCGCGGAGGGCGAGCGGGACGCGGTGGTCGCGGCGGTCGGCGAGCTGCTGCGGCGGACCACGGAGGCGGGCGCCACCCGGATATCACTCCAGGTCAGCGTGGTGGACGGGGCGGAGCGGTGAGCGACACCGACGGGCGGCTCGCCTTCGCCGCCGCCGTGCAGCCGCTGGTGGACGCCATCGGCGGGCAGGCGCTGCCGCCCGGTGAGGCCGGGGCCGACGACGTGGTGCTGAGCTGGGCGGGCGCGCCGGCGCTCGCGGTGCGGCTGCCGCACCTGGCCGACTCCCTGGACCACCTGCTCGCCGACCTGCGGCGCCGGCACGGCCCGCTGGACGAGTTGGGCCGCCGGGAGAAGCAGGCGGTGGTACGGGTGCTGGAGGAGCGCGGCGCGTTCGCGCTGCGGCACGGCGTGGAGACGGCGGCCTCCGCGCTGGGGGTCAGCCGCTTCACCGTCTACAACTACCTGAACCGGCAGGACGCGGCCCACGACGCGAAGTAGCCGCGGTACGCCGGGGTATGCCGTGGATCGGCCATCCGCGGACGGGTTCAACAAACTGTTGACGCGCCCGTGCGGGTGCTCGTAGTTTGCGGGGGTGACGACCAGCGCTTCGCCGGGTCTGGCCCGGTTCAACGCGGACCGCGACCGCGCCGCCGAACTGCTGCACGAGGTGTGCGCCGCCCGGGCGTGGGCCGCCGCGGTCGCGGCCGGGCGCCCGTACGCCCGGTTGGACGACCTGCTCGCCGCGAGCGACGCGGCCATGGCGGCGCTGACCGCCGCCGACCTGCGCGAGGCCGTGGCCGGCCATCCGCCGATCGGCCGCCCCACCCCGGGTGACGCGCAGTCCGCGCGCGAGCAGGGCGGTGTCGGCGGCGGCGAGCGGGCCGAGCTGCACCGTCTCAACCTCGCCTACGAGCAGGCGCACGGCCAGGTCTTCCTGATCTGCGCCACCGGCCGCACCGGCGCCGAGATGCTGGCGGCGCTGAAGGAGCGGATCGGCAACAGCGCGGCGGCCGAACGCGAGATCGTCCGGGCCGAACTGGGAAGGATCAACCGGATCAGGCTCACCCGCCGCATCGAGGAGGACCCCGTATGACGGCAGTGCCGCAGGACCCGCTGCCCGGCCAGGCTGCTTTGGCCTCGGTCTCCACCCACGTGCTGGACACCAGCGCCGGGCACCCCGCGGCCGGCGTCGGCGTCGAACTGGCGGTCAGGACCGGGCCGCGGGCGCCCTGGCAGGCGCACGCCGCCTCGGCCACCGACGCCGACGGCCGCTGCGCGGACCTGCCCGCCCTGCCCGCGCACGCCGTGCAGGCACGGCTCAGCTTCGCCGTCGCGCCCTACCTCGCCGGACCGGCCGGCGAGGACCCGGCGGGCGCGGCCCGCGCCGCGTTCTTCCCCGAGGTGGCGGCCGTCTTCGCGGTCGCGCCCGGCGAGCACCACCATGTACCGCTGCTGCTCAGCCCGTACGGCTACTCCGTATACCGAGGGAGCTAGCACCATGACCGCACCGGACACCGGCCCCGCGCCAGACGCCGGAACCGCACCGGACACCGGCCCCGCGCCCGCCCGCCTGACCCGCCTCGGCCAGAACCAGTACGGCAAGGCCGAGGTGCGGGTGGTGCGGGTGGTCCGCGACGGCGCCACCCACCACCTGAAGGACCTCAACGTGTCGATCGCGCTGTCCGGCGCGATGGACGACGTCCACCTGTCCGGCTCCAACGCCAACGTGCTGACCACCGACGCCACCAAGAACACCGTCTACGCCTTCGCGCAGAAGTACGGCGTGGCGTCCGCGGAGGCGTTCGCGATCCGGCTGGCCCGGCACTTCGTCACCAGCCAGGACGCCGTCCACCGCGCCCGGGTCCGCGTCGAGGAGTACGCCTGGGACCGGATCGGGCCGCAGGACAGCGGCCACTCCTTCGTCCGCGACGCCCGCGAGACCCGCACCGCCGAGGCCGCTTACGACGGCGAGCGCTGGCAGGTCGTGTCCGGGCTCAAGGACCTGGTGGTGCTCAACACCACCGACTCGGAGTTCCACGGCTTCGTCCGGGACGAGTTCACCACCCTGGCCGAGACCCGCGACCGCATCCTCGCCACCGAGGTCCACGCCCGCTGGCGGCACGCCTGGAGCAGCGACGACCAGCCGGTGCCCGCCTGGGAGGAGCAGTACCCGCGGGTGCGCGGCCACCTGCTGGCGGCCTTCGCCCGGACCTACTCCTTCTCCCTCCAGCAGACCCTGTACGCGATGGGCGCCCGCGTCATCGAGCAGACCCCCGGCGTGGACGAGATACGGCTGTCGCTGCCGAACAAGCACCACTTCCTGGTCGACCTCGCCCCCTTCGGCCTGCCCAACGACAACGAGGTGTACTACGCGGCCGACCGCCCGTACGGGCTCATCGAGGGCACCGTGCTGCGCGAGGGCGCGCAGGCCGCGATCCCGGTGACGGACTGAGAGGGCACGAGGCATGGCAGAGCAGATCCCGACCGGTACGGCGGGGGGCGCGGCGCAGCCGCGCCTGGTGATCGAGAACTGCGCGATCGCCACCGTGGACGCCGCCGGCACCGAGTACGCCTCCGGGCACGTCGTGGTGGCCGGCCGCACCATCGAAGCGGTCGGCGCCGGGCCCGCGCCCGCCGATCTCGCCGGAGTCGCCCGCCGGATCGACGGCACCGGGCACCTGGCCACCCCCGGCCTGGTCAACACCCACCACCACTTCTACCAGTGGCTCACCCGGGGCCTGGCCCAGGACAGCAACCTCTTCGACTGGCTGGTGGAGCTCTACCCGACCTGGGCCCGGATCGACGAGCCCATGGTGTACGCGGGCGCCGCCGGGTCGCTGGCGATGATGGTCCGCGGCGGCGTCACCACCGCCATGGACCACCACTACGTCTTCCCGCGCGGCACCGGCGACCTGCTCGGCGCGGAGATCCGGGCCGCCGCCGAGATCGGGGTGCGCTTCACCGCCGCCCGCGGCTCGATGGACCGCGGGAAGTCCGACGGCGGGCTGCCGCCGGACTTCGCGGTGGAGGCCACCAAGGAGGCGCTGGCGGCCACCGAGGCCGCGATCGACACCCACCACGACGCGTCCTTCGGGTCGATGCTGCACATCGCCGTCGCGCCCTGCTCGCCCTTCTCCGTCTCCACCGAACTGATGCGGGAGGCGGCGGCGCTGGCCCGCCGCAAGGGGGTGCGGCTGCACACCCACGGCAGCGAGACCCTGGAGGAGGAGAAGTTCTGCCACGAGCTGTTCGGGATGGGCCCCACGGACTACTTCGAGTCCACCGGGTGGCTGGGCGGCGACGTGTGGATGGCGCACTGCGTGCACATGAACGACGCCGACATCGCGGCCTTCGCCCGCACCGGCACCGGGGTCGCGCACTGCCCGTCCTCCAACGCGCGCCTGGCCGCGGGGATCGCGCGGGTGCCGGACCTGCTCACCGCCGGCGTCCCGGTCGGCCTCGGCGTCGACGGCACCGCCTCCAACGAGTCCGGCGAACTGCACACCGAACTGCGCAACGCGCTGCTGGTCAACCGGCTGCGCGGCGGCGAGAAGGCGCTCACCGCGCGGCAGGCGCTGCGCCTGGGCACCTACGGCGGCGCCCAAGTGCTCGGCCGCGAGCGGGAGATCGGCTCCCTGGAGCCCGGCAAGCTCGCCGACCTGGTGCTGTGGCGGCTCGACGGCGTCGGGCACGCCTCGATCGCCGACCCGGTCGCGGCGCTGGTGCTGGGCGCGGCCGCCCCGGTCACCCTGTCGCTGGTGGGCGGCCGCCCGGTGGTGGAGGACGGCCGGCTCACCCGGGTCGACGAGGAGGCCGTCGCGAAGCTCACCCGCGCCGAGGCCCGCCGCCTGGCGCGGATCGCCGGCCTGGTCTGAACCGCCGAAGAACCGCCGCACGGCTGCCGCCCGGTGACCCTTGCCGCCGGGCGGCGGCCCTGGCGCTAGAGCGACTTGTACATGATGTGCAGCCCCACGTAGCCCAGCCGCGGGTGCCGGAAGCCGTCGGGCACGGTGCCGACCACCTCGAAGCCCAGCGACCGGTAGAGCGCCACGGCGTGGGTGTTGGACGCCACCACCGCGTTGAACTGCATCCCGCGGTAGCCTTCCGCGGCCGCCCAGCGCAGCGCCTCCGTGCACAGCGCCCGCCCCACGCCCCGCCCGGCGTGCGCGGGGTCGACCATGAAGCTGGCGCTCGCGACGTGGCCCGCGTTGCCCATCTGGTTCGGGTTCATCTTCGCGGTGCCCAGCACCCGGCCGCCGGCGTCGGCGGCCACGACCGTACGGCCGGGCGGCGGGAGCATCCAGTAGCCGCGGCCCACCTCCTGCGTGAGGTCCACCGGATAGCTGAACGTCTCGCCCTCGGCACAGATCCGCCGCAGGAACGGCCAGATCAGCGGCCAGTCCGCGGCCGTCGCGTCGCGCAGCACCGGCGCCGCCACCGCGCTCACCCCACCAGGTGCTGGTAGGCGGGCAGGGTGAGGAAGTCGACGTACTCCGCGTCGAGCGCGGTGCGGATCAGCAGGTCGTGCGCCTCGGCCCACCTGCCCGCCATGAACGCGTCCTCGCCGATCTCGTCCCGGATCGCGAGGAGTTCGTCGGCGGCGACCTGCCGGACCAGCTCCGCGGTGGCCTGGCGGCCGCCCTCGAAGACGACCCCGGCGTTGGTCCACTGCCAGATCTGCGAGCGGGAGATCTCCGCGGTGGCCGCGTCCTCCATCAGATTGAAGATCGCCACCGCGCCCGAGCCGCGCAGCCACGCCTCGATGTAGCGGATGCCGACCTGCACCGCGTTGCGCAGGCCCTCGTAGGTGGGGCGGGCGTCCAGCGAGGCGATGTCGATCAGCTCGGCGGCGGTGACGTGCACGTCCTCGCGCAGCCGGTCCTTCTGGTGCGGGCGCTCGCCCAGCACCGCGTCGAAGGAGGCGCGGGCGATCGGCACCAGGTCGGGGTGGGCCACCCAGGAGCCGTCGAAGCCGTCGGCGGCCTCGCGGTCCTTGTCCGCCTTGACCTTCTCGAAGGCCAGCTTGTTGACGTCGGGGTCGCGGCGGGAGGGGATGAAGGCGGCCATGCCGCCGATCGCGTGCGCGCCGCGCTTGTGGCAGGTGCGCACCAGCAGTTCGGTGTAGGCGCGCATGAACGGCGCGGTCATCGTCACCGCGTTGCGGTCCGGCAGCACGAACTTCTCGCCGGCGTCCCGGAAGTTCTTCACGATCGAGAACAGGTAGTCCCAGCGGCCCGCGTTCAGGCCCGAGGCGTGCTCGCGCAGCTCGTAGAGGATCTCCTCCATCTCGTACGCGGCGGTGATCGTCTCGATCAGCACGGTGGCGCGGACGGTGCCGCGCGGGATGCCGGTGTACTCCTGGGCGAAGACGAACACGTCGTTCCACAGCCGCGCTTCGAGGTGCGACTCGGTCTTCGGCAGGTAGAAGTAGGGGCCCTTGCCGAGGTCCAGCAGGCGCTGCGCGTTGTGGAAGAAGTACAGGCCGAAGTCGACGAGGGCGCCGGCGACCGGCTCGCCGTCGACGGTCAGGTGCCGCTCGTCGAGGTGCCAGCCGCGCGGGCGCACCACCACCGTCGCCAGCTCGGCGGCGTCCTTGAGGGCGTAGCTCCTGCCCTCGGGCGAGGTGAAGTCGATCCGGCGCTCGTAGGCGTCGGTCAGGTTGAGCTGGCCGCTGACGACGTTGTGCCAGGTGGGGGCGGAGGCGTCCTCGAAGTCGGCGAGCCAGATGCGGGCGCCGGAGTTGAGCGCGTTGACCGTCATCTTGCGGTCGGTCGGCCCGGTGATCTCCACCCGGCGGTCCTGGAGCGCGGGCGGCGCGTCCGCCACCCGCCAGTCGCCCGCGCGGATGTGCGCGGTCTGCGGCAGGAAGTCCAGGGTGGCGGTGCGGGCGATCTCGGCGCGGCGCTCCCTGCGCAGTGCCAGCAGCTCGTCGCGGCGGGCGGCGAAGCGCCGGTGCAGCTCGGCGACGAAGGTCAGCGCCTCGGGAGTCAGCACCTCCTGCGAGCGGGGTACGGGACCGGCGGCCGCGGAGACGGCGGCCGGGGACGGCGCGCTTGCTGACATGCGGGTCACTCCTCCGGGAGGCGGGGGTGGCACGGGGCCGGGGCACACCCGGGGCGCGCGCTCACTTCTGCACAGCGGATCATAGTTTTCGCAGTGCGGAAGTTCAACGTTCTGTGGTGCGGGCGGCCCGCCGTTCAGCCGAGCAGCCGCAGGTCGGCCGGAGTGTCGATGTCGGCCGGGTCGCCGAGGTCCCCGCACTCCACCGCCACGGTCTGCCCGGCGTGCGCGCGCAGATACGTCCGCGCCCCGCGGTCCCCTTCCGCGCTGCCCGCCACCCCCGCCCAGCGGCTCGCGCCGAACAGCACCGGATGCCCCCGCCGGCCGCCGTACACCGCCGCGGCCAGCCCCGACGGCAGGTCCCCGGAGGCCCGGGCCGCCGCGACCACCCGCGCCACCGCCGCGCCCGGCACCCCCGGCTGGTCCACCAGGCAGACCACCGCCGCGACCGGCCCGCCCGGCTCCGCTGCCGCGGCGGCCAGCGACGCCAGCCCCGCGCGCAGCGAGGAGCCCATGCCGCCGGCCCAGTGCGGGTTGTCCACCAGTACGCAGCCGGCCAACTCGGCGCGCTCGCGCACCTCCCGCGCCGCCGCGCCCAGCACCACGTGCACCGGCCCGCAGCCGCCCGCCCGCAGCACCGCGACCGCGTGCTCCACCAGCGGCCGCCCCCGGTAGGCCAGCAGCGCCTTCGGCCGCCCGCCGAGCCGCCGCCCTCCACCGGCCGCCAGCAGCAGTCCGGCCACCTCGCCCTGTGTGTTCATCCGTCCTGCATACCCCGCGTGTCACGGCCGCGGAACAGGGCGCCGTCGGCGCGGCGTGTTCCGGTATCGTCTGGCCCTGTTGCGGGTGGGGGCGGTTGCCAGGTGAAGAACGGGGACTGAGGGGACTGATGGGGCCAGCGCACACCGGTCCGGACTTCGGTCAGGACCTCGGGCCGGACTTCCGCGGCCCGGTCTTCGCACCTCTCGCCGACGAGGACCCGGCGAGCGTGTCCGGGCACCGCATCGGCGCGCGCCTCGGCGCGGACGGGCCGGGCGCCGCGGGCGTCACCTACCTCGCCTACGAGCCCGGCGGGCAGCCGGTCGCGCTCACCGTGATCCGCCCCGAACTCACCACCGCCGACGGCTTCGCCGCCCGCTTCCACCAGGACGCGCAGGCCGCGGCGCGGGTGCCCGGGCCGCGCGCGGTGCCGGTGGTCGGCAGCGGGCGGGAGGGCGAGCGGTACTGGATCGCCACCGGCTACGTGCCGTCGCTGTCGCTGCGTGCCGCCGTCGAGGGCGCGGGGCCGCTGCCCACCGGGGTGGTGCTGCGGCTGGTCGCCGCGCTCGCCGAGGGGCTCCAGGCGATGCACCACGCCGGTGTGGTGCACGGCGGGCTGCGCCCGGCGCATGTGCTGCTCGCCGGCGACGGCCCCCGGGTGAAGGGCCACGGGCTGGCGTGGGTCGCGGAAGGCGCCGATCCGGCGGGCGCGAGCACGGGTGCCGGTGCCGGTGCCGGTGCCGGTGCCGCTGCCGGTACGGGCACGGGCGAGGGCGCGGACGCCGCTGCGGCGCGCGAACAGGCCGCGGGCACAGGTACGGAGCCGGGGACCGGTACGGAGCCGGGCGCGGGTGCGGCCGCGGGCTCTTCCGGCGCGGCGGACGGACCCGCCGCGGTCGGTGAGGCGACCGCTTTCCGCTCACCCGAGCAGGCCGCCGGCCAGCCCGCCCGGCCCGCCACCGACGTCTTCGCACTTGGGCAGATAGCCGCGTACGCCTCGATCGGCGCCGCGCCCTTCGGCGACGGCTCCCGGGTGCAGAGCGCGGAGCCGGACCTCAACGAACTCCCGGGCCAGCTGCGGGAGATCGTCACCCGCTGCCTGATCAAGGACCCCGCGCTGCGGCCCTCGCTGGCCCAGATCACCACGATGTGCGCGCAGGCCGCGCCCGAGTCCCGCCCGGTGTCCTGGCTGCCCGCACCGCTGCTCGCCGCGATCCTCCCGGCGATACCCCCGCCGCACTTCTCCCCGCCCCCGGCCGGGCCGCCGTCCCAGGCCGCGCGCCCGCAGCCGGTACGGCCCGACGCCGCAGCTCCCGCGCCCGCCGCGCCGCCCCAGGCCGCGCCCGCGCCCGTACCGGCACCGGCTCCCGTACCGGCGCCCGCGCCCCCCGCCGGCCCGCCGGGCACCTACCTGTGGCACCCGCAGCAGTGGCCGCGCGCCCCGTACGTCCATGTGCCGCTGCCTCTGCCGCGCAAGCGGCGCAAGGCGGTCGGCGTGGTGGCCGCGGTCGCCTGCGTCGCGGTCGCGGCCACCGCCGCGGTCGCGCTGTCCTCGGGCGGCGGGCAGCCGTCCGTCGGGTCCCAGGAGCCGCAGGGCGGCCTTCCACAGCCCTCGCCGACGACGACGCCGCCCGCCCAGGGGGTGCCGTCGCCCGGGGCGACCTCGCCGCCGCCCGGTGGCGGCGCCACCGGTTCACCGCCCGAAACCGGCCTGGTCTACCAGCAGTTGAAGCTGCCGCCCGGCCACGGGGTGTCGCTGCGCTCCGACCCGCCGACCGTCGGCTCCGGCACCTACAGCGGCGACTTCGGGCTGACCGCGGACGCCGGCGCCTTCACCGTGGACCGCTCCCGGGACACCCTCGCCCTGATCGACGCCGGCCGCGCCGGGACCGCCGCCACCTGCCAGTCCTCGAACGCCGTGGACTCCGTCCAAGCGGCCACGCTCGGCACGGGCACCCGGCTGTGCGTGCGCTCCGCCGACGGCACCGTCACCGCACTGGTGACGTTCCGTCAGCTGCCGACCCGTCAGAACCCGGACGCCGCCGCCGTGTTCGACGTCACCGTGTGGCACGAGGTGGCCGGCCGTTCCGCCCCGGGTACGGGAATCAGCGCAGATTTCGTCAACTCAGTGGCGGAATAACGCCGGTTGGCGAATACTGATCGGCCCCGGGGCGCCCCTTGCCGGACGGCGCCCGGGCGCAGTTCGACGCAAGGGTGGGTCATACGTGGCGGTGGGGGAGACGCGCGTGCTCGACAACGGGTGCGGCGGTGCGGACACAGGCCCGGCCGGGAGCGGGCTGGGCGCCGGCCTGGCGGCTGCGGTCGGCCGGATGCGCCGGGAGCTGATCGCCTACCGGCGGCCGCTGCCGGACCGGGCCGTCGCCGAGGACGAACTCGACGCGCTGGCACGGACGGCCGCGGCCATGGACCAGGTGCCGGACCCGGCGGACTGCGAGCGGATGCGCCACTCCTTACTCCTGGTGGTGGCCGTGATCGGCTCGGTGAGCGCGCTCGCCGCCCCGCTCGACGCCCTGCGCGAGGCCGTCGAACTGCTGGCCCCACCACGCCCCTGAATCGTGCGCCCGCGTGCACCTGTTGACGCGCTCCATGGGCACGCGCTCCATCTGCACCCGCTCCCCGCGCGGACGCGCCTTCGCGCCTCACGTCGTCAGCGCGAGCGCCAACTTCCCGGCCACGTCCCGCAGCACCGGCACGATCGCGGCCGTGGCCGCCTCGGTCACCCGCCCGGCCGGGCCGGAGATCGAGATCGCCGTGGCGGTCGGCGCACCGGGCACACTGACCGCCAGGCACCGCACCCCGGCCTCCTGCTCGTTGTCGTCGACGGCGTAGCCCTGCGCCCGGACCCGCTCCAGCGCGGTGAGGAAGACGTCCGGGTCGGTGAGGGTGTGCTCGGTCGCGGCCGGCATCCCCGTCCGCCCGAGCAGCGCCCGCACCTGCTCGTCCGGGAGCTGCGCCAGCAGTGCCTTGCCGACGCCCGTGGAGTGCGGCAGCACCCGCCGCCCGACCTCGGTGAACATCCGCATCGAGTGCCGCGAGGGCACCTGCGCGACGTAGACCGCCTCGTCGCCGTCGAGCAGCGCCATGTTCGCGGTCTCGCCGGTGGCGTCGACGAGTTCGGCGAGGTACGGGCGGGCCCAGGTGCCCAGCAGCCGGGACGCGCTCTCGCCGAGCCGGATCAGCCGGGGGCCCAGGGCGTACCGCCGGTTCGGCTGCTGGCGGACGTAGCCGCAGTCCAGCAGGGTGCGCATCAGGCGGTGGATGGTCGGCAGCGGCAGCCCGCTGCCGGCCGACAGCTCGCTCAGCCCGACCTCGCCGCCCGCGTCGGCCATCCGCTCCAGCAGGTCGAAGGCGCGTGCGAGCGACTGCACGCCTCCGGCGCGGTCAGCAGGCACCTGCGTTCCCCTCGTTCGTGGCGGACCTGTGGCGGACCACCGTGGCGGACCTCGCGGCGGGCCGCGCCCGGGGGTGCCGCACCTCCTGCGCGGAAGGAGGTTTTCGCTTCGCGGAATCCTACCGCCCTTGACGTCCCGGGGCGCGCTGCCCACCATGTCCGTCAACAGAACGTTGAAGCGGGCCGGACGGCGGAGGTCGCATGGTGGAGGAGCAGGTGCTGCGCTCGACACGGGTGGTCACCCCGGAGGGCGAACGGCCCGCAGCGGTGCTCGTCGCCGGCGGCACGATCACCGCGGTGCTGCCGCACGACGCGGCGCCGCCTCCCGGCGCCCGCTGCACCGAGCTCGGCGACGACGTGCTGCTGCCCGGCCTGGTGGACACCCATGTGCACATCAACGACCCCGGCCGCGCGGAGTGGGAGGGCTTCGCCACCGCCACCGCGGCCGCCGTGGCCGGCGGCGTCACCACCCTGGTGGACATGCCGCTCAACAGCCTGCCGCCCACCACCACCGCGGCCCACCTCGAGGTCAAGCGCGCCGCCGCGGTGGGCCGGGTGCACACCGACACCGGCTTCTGGGGCGGCGCGGTGCCCGGCAACACCGCCGGCCTCGAGGCGCTCCACGACGCGGGCGTCTTCGGCTTCAAGTGCTTCCTGGTGCCCTCGGGCGTCGAGGAGTTCCCGCACCTGGACCGGCCCGGACTGGCGGAGGCGATGGACGAGTTGGCGCGCTTCGACGGCCTGCTCATCGTGCACGCCGAGGACCGGGCGCTGATCGAGGGCGCCCCGCAGCGCGGCGGCCGCCGCTACGCGGACTTCCTCGCCTCCCGCCCGCCGGCCGCCGAGGACCACGCGATCGCCGGACTGATCGAACTGGCCGCCGCACGCGGCACCCGGGTGCATGTCCTGCACCTGTCCTCCGCCGGCGCGGTCCCGCTGATCGCCGCCGCCCGCCGGGAGGGGGTCCGGCTGACCGTGGAGACCTGCCCGCACTTCCTCACCCTCACCGCCGAGGAGGTCCCCGACGGCGCGACGGAGTTCAAGTGCTGCCCGCCGATCAGGCAGGCCGCCAACCAGGACGTGCTGTGGCAGGCGCTCGCCGACGGCGTCATCGACTGCGTCGTCTCCGACCACTCGCCGTCCACCATCGACCTCAAGCACCAGGACACCGGGGACTTCGCCACCGCCTGGGGCGGCATCTCCTCCCTCCAGCTCGGCCTGCCCGCGGTGTGGACCGAGGCCCGCCGGCGCGGGCACACCCTCGCCGACGTGGCCGGCTGGATGTCGGCCGGTCCGGCCCGGCTGGCCGGGCTCGACGCGGTCAAGGGTGCGATCGCCCCCGGCCGCGACGCGGACTTCGCGGTGCTCGACCCGGAGCGGACCTTCACCGTGGACCCCGCCCGGCTGCACCACCGCAACCCGATCACCGCCTACGCCGGCCGCACCCTGCACGGCGTGGTCCGCGCCACCTACCTGCGCGGCCGCCTCGTCGCCGGGCAGGTGGGCGGCGCCGGCCCGGCCCGCGCGACGGGCGAGCCGGCCGGCCGCCTCATCACCCGCCCGGCCGCCCGGAACTGAGCCGCGGACAGCAGCGGACCCGGCGGCACGCCCCTGGAGCGGGACGCGCCGCCGGGTCCACCGGTCGCGCGGGTCAGGCCGCGCGACGCCCCTTCCTGCGGTGCCCGGCAACGATGTCGGCGTAGCGCCGTCCGCTGCCCTTGATGGTGCGCTGCTGCGTGGTGTAGTCGACGTGCACCAGGCCGAAGCGCTTGTCGTAGCCGTACGCCCACTCGAAGTTGTCCAGCAGCGACCAGGCGAAGTAGCCGGCCAGCGGCACCCCGCGCCGTACCGCGCGGGCGCAGGCGGCGAGGTGGTCCTCCAGGTACCGCGTGCGCTCCGGGTCGTCCACCTGGCCGTCCGGGCCGACCACGTCGCGGTAGGCGGAGCCGTTCTCCGTGACGAAGATCTTGTGCGGCCCGTACTCCTCCTTGAGCCGGACCAGCAGCGACTCCAGGCCGTCCGCGTCGACCTCCCAGTCCATCGCGGTGCGCGGCACCCCCGGGCGGTAGGCCATCTTCGCCCACGGCGCCGGGCCGGTCGGGTCGTCCGTGATGTACTGCGGGAAGTAGTAGTTCAGCCCCAGCCAGTCCAGCGGCGCCGCGATCAGCTCCATGTCGCCGTCCCGGACCGGGAGTTCGACGCCGTACAGGTCCACCATGTCCTGCGGGTAGCCGCGGCCGTGGATCGGGTCGAGCCACCAGCGGTTGGTGTGGCCGTCGGCGCGCCGGGCGGCGGCCACGTCCGCCGCCCGGTCGCTGGCCGGCAGGCACGGGCTGAGGTTGTTGACGATGCCGATCTGCAGTCCGCTGTGCGCGGCCCGCAGCGCCTGTACCGCGAGCCCGTGGCCCAGGTGCAGGTGGTAGGAGGTGCGGACCGCGGCGGTCAGGTCGGTCCAGCCCGGGGCCATGGTGCCTTCGAGGTGGCCGATCCACGCCGAGCACAGCGGCTCGTTGAGGGTCGCCCAGTACGTGACGCGGTCGCCGAGCGCCTGCCCGACCACGGCCGCGTACTCGGCGAACCGCTCGGCGGTCTCCCGCTCCGGCCAGCCGCCGCGGTCCTGCTGCGCCTGCGGCAGGTCCCAGTGGTAGAGCGTCGCGTTCGGGGTGATGCCCGCCTCCAGCAGGCCGTCCACCAGCCGGTCGTAGAAGTCCAGGCCCGCCTGGTTGACCGCGCCGCCGCCCGCGGGCACGATCCGCGGCCAGGCGATGGAGAACCGGTAGGCGTCCAGGCCCAGGGACTTCATCAGCCCCAGGTCCTCGCTCCAGCGGTGGTAGTGGTCGCAGGCGACGTCGCCGGTGTCGCCGCCCGCGACCTTGCCGGGGGTGTGGGAGAAGGTGTCCCAGATGGACGGGGCCCGGCCGTCCTCGTCCACCGCGCCCTCGACCTGGTAGGCGGCGGTGGCCGCCCCCCAGAGGAAATCCGCGGGAAGAGCGCTCAGGTCGTTCACGAGTTGCCTTTCGCTGGGGGTCACTTGACGGCGCCGGCGGTCAGCCCGGCCACCAAGTAACGCTGAAGAAGCAGGAATCCGGCGACCACGGGGACGCTCACCACGAGCGAGGCGGCCATGACCTGGTTCCAGTACACGTCGTTCTGGGTGGCGTACTCGCGCAGGCCCACCGCGAGCGTGCGGGTGCCCTCGTTGGTCATCACCGACGCGAAGAGCACCTCGCCCCAGGCGGTCATGAAGGCGTAGACGCTCACCGCCACGATGCCGGGGATCGCGGCCGGCACCACCACGCGGAACA
Organism: Streptomyces sp. CA2R106; assembly: GCF_037034245.1. Lineage (NCBI taxonomy): Bacteria > Bacillati > Actinomycetota > Actinomycetes > Kitasatosporales > Streptomycetaceae > Streptomyces > Streptomyces sp. CA2R106. The sequence continues at coordinate 9,941 of NZ_JBAGKC010000015.1, read as the reverse complement.
GCGCGCCCATCGGCCCGCAGCCGTCGACCTTCGCCGCCTCGTCCAGGTCCCGGGGGATCGAGTCGAAGTACCCGACGAGCATCCAGATGGAGAACGGCAGGGAGAAGGTGAGGTAGGTGATGACCAGCCCGAGCCGGCTGCCGTTGAGCGTGATGCCGGTGTCGTTCCCGATGTTGACGAAGATCAGGTACAGCGGCAGCAGGAAGAGGATGCCGGGGAACATCTGGGTGGACAGCACCGTGACGGTGAACAGGCGGCGGCCCACGAAGCGGTACCGGCTGACACCGTAGGACGCGAAGATCGCCACCGCGACCGACAGCACCGTCGCGCTCACCGACACGATCAGCGAGTTCGCGAAGTAGTGCGCCAGCGGGATGGTGTGCCAGATGTCGACGTACGGCTTGACCGTGACGTGCCGGGGAATCCACTGGAACGAACCCTGCACGTCCGACAGGCTCTTCAGCGAGGAGCTGAGCATCACGTAGACCGGCACGAGCACGAACAGCAGCAGCAGGGTCAGCACGACGCGCCGGGTCCAGACGAACGACCTGGGCTGCGCCATCGGGGACCGCGGTACCGGGGTCCTAGGCATCGGCGTCGCCTCGCTTCCGGGACGTGAGCAGCAGGTAGACCGCCGTGACCAGCAGCAGGAACAGCAGCAGGAGCACCGACATCGCCGAGCCCTCGCCGAAGTTCCAGGTGATGAACGACGACTGGTAGATGTGCAGGGAGATCAGGTCCGCCTGGTGCGGCGGCGCCGAACCGAACAGCACGTACGGCGTGTTGAAGTCGTTGAAGGTCCACAGGAACAGCACCAGCACCATCACCTGGTTGACCGGGCGCAGCGAGGGCAGCGTGATCTTCCGGATCTGCTGCCACACCCCGGCGCCGTCCATGGCGGCGGCCTCGTACAGTTCGCGCGGGATGTTCTGCAGGCCGGCCATCAGCGCCAGGAACGCGAACGGCCAGGACTTCCAGACCGAGACGATCAGCAGCGCCCAGAAGCTGTTGCCGCCGATCAGCCAGAACGACTTGTCCGACGTCAGGTGCAGCTGGTCGTGGAGCACGTGGTTCACCAGGCCGGTGTTCTGCTGGAACATGAAGGTCCAGGTGATCACCGTCGCGTACACCGGCAGGGCGTACGGCACCAGGAAGATCGCGCGCATCACCGCCCGGCCGCGGAAGGTCTCCTGCATCAGGATCGCCGCCGCGGTGCCGATCAGCCAGGACAGGCCGACCGACAGCACCGTGAACTCCAGCGTCACCCGGAACGAGTGCAGCAGCGCCTCGCCGATCGGCTGGTGGAACTTGACCGAGATCTTGTAGTTGTCGAAGCCCGTCCAGGGGGCGGTGCTCCAGTTGCGGATGTAGAAGAGCGTCAGGCCCTTGAAGCTGATCAGGATGCCGAAGAGCATCGGCACGATGTGGATCAGCAGTTCCAGCAGGATCGCGGGCAGCAACAGCAGGTAGGGCAGGCCGCCTTGGCGCAGCCGTGCCGTGACGCGCCGCCGGAGCCGGCCCCGGCGAGCGGGCTTGCCGCTGTCGGGACCGGCCTCGGGGGCGCTTTCCAGGGGTGTGGTGGCAGTCATGGGGGAGAGCCGATCCTCAGGACGCGGGCATCTGCGACTGCGCCTTGACCAGTGCGGCCTTGACGTCGGCGGTGGTGACCGACTTGCCGCCGGCGGCGTCGGCGAACAGGTCCTTGATGGCGGTGCCGACGGTGGTCTCGAACTGGCTCTCGTTGGGCACCTGCGGCAGCGGCGCGGCCGACTTGGACAGCACGCTCGCCAGCGTCTTCAGGTCGGGCGTCTGGAACGCCGGGTCGCTCTGCGCCGCGGTGACCGGCGGCAGCGTGCCGTAGGTGGAGTTGAGGATCTTCTGCTCGGCCGGGCTGGTCATGAAGTTCACGAACTTCAGCGCCGCGGACTGGTGCTTGGTGCTCTTGAACACCGCGATGTTGATGCCCGCCACCATGGAGGTGATCCCGGCGTCACCGGTCGCCCCGGCGGTCTGGGTCGGCACCGGCACCACGCCGTACTGGTCCTGCGACATGCCGTGCGCCTTGATCGTGGCGGCGGCGGACTGCCACATCATCATCGCCGCCTTGCCGGTGGCGAAGTCGGTGATGGTCTGGTTCTGGTCGTACTCCGCGTCGCCCTTGGCGGCCTCGCCGCTGGCGATGAAGTCGACGTACTGCTTGACCGCGGCCACGTTGGCGTCGCCGGTGAAGGTGGGCTTGCCGGAGGAGTCGAACCAGTCGGCGCCGCGCTGCTTGGCGAGCACGAACGCGTGGTGGATGTTCTCGGCGCCGTTGCTGCCCTCGACGGCTATGCCGTGCACGCCGCCCTTGGTCAGCTTCTTCGCGTCGGCGTCCAGTTCGGCCCAGGTCGTCGGCGGCTGGAGGCCGGCGTCGGCGAACATCTTCTTGTTGTAGTACAGGCCGTACGACTCGGAGTACAGCGGCACCGCGGCCGGGTCCTGGCCGGCCGCGCCGGAGGCGGCGATGGCCGAGGCGGCGAAGCGGTCCTTGCCGCCGATGGCGGTGAAGTTGGCGCTGTCGAACGGCAGCAGGGCGCCGGTGGCCTGGAGGGAGGCCGACCAGGTGTTGCCGATGTTCAGCACGTCCGGGCCCTGGCCCGAGGTGGCCGCCGCGAGGATGCGGTTGAGCAGGTCGGCCCAGCCGATCACCTCCAGCTTGACCTTGATGCCGGTCTGCTGCTCGAACTTCTTGAGTTCCGGGGTGAGCACCTGCTTGTCGTTGCCGAGGCTGGTGCCCTGGTTGCTCGCCCAGTACGTCAGGGTGACGCCCTTGTCGCTGCCGTTCTTGCCGCTGCTGCTGTCGCTCGAACCACCGCCGCACGCGGCTGCGGTGAGGCCCAGCGCGGCCACGAGGGCGGTGGCCGCGAAGACTCTGTTGGTGCGCATAACGGTTCCCTCTCAGGGGTGGGGTCGCTTCAGGAAGTGAACAGCGCCTGTGACTTAATTCAGGCCGTGATTTAACTTGTGAGAAAAGGTGGCGTCAAGACCCCGTGCAGCGATAGGTTCCAGCGGGGCGGAGCAGAGGGGAGCCCAGATGGCTGAGCGGGCCAAGCGCACGGTGCGTGACCTGCGGCGCGGCAACCGTGCCTCGCTTCTGCGTCATTTGTATTTCGAAGGCCCCCTCAGCCGGCAGGAGCTGGGCCGGGACACCGGCCTGAGCGCCGGCTCGATCAGCAACGTCGTTGGAGAGTTGATCGCGGACGGCATGGTCGAGGAGGCGGGCGCCGTCGACTCCGACGGCGGGCGCCCGCGCACCCTGCTCCAGGTCGCCCCCGGCTACGGTCACGTGATCGGCGTGGACGTCGGCGAGACCCGGGTGCGGGTCGAGCTGTTCGACCTCGCCCTGACCGAACGGGCGTCGGCGGACCTGCCGTTGTCCGACAGCGGGCACGACGTGGACCTGGTGGTCCGGCTCGCCCTGGAGGGCATCGCCGCCGTGGTCGGCGAGGCCGGCGTCGACGAGCGGGAGGTGCTGGGCGTCGGCATCGGCGTGCCCGGCATCGTGGCGCAGGGCGAGCCGCCGGACGCCGCCGCCGGGATCGGCGACGGCATCGTGGTGCACGGTCAGACCATCGGCTGGGACGCGGTGCCGCTCGGCCGCCTGCTGCGGGCCGGCACCGACCTGCCGCTGTTCATCGACAACGGCGCCAAGACCCTCGGCCAGGCCGAGATGTGGTTCGGCGGCGGCCGCGGCTTCCGCAACGTGGTGATCGCCCTGATCGGCTCCGGCGTCGGCGCCTGCGTGGTCGCCGACGGCAGCCCCTACCGCGGCGCCAGCAGCAGCGCGGGGGAGTGGGGGCACACCACCCTGCGGGTCGGCGGCCGCGCCTGCCGCTGCGGCTCGCGCGGCTGCCTGGAGGCGTATGTCGGCGCCGAGGCGCTGCTCCGCCGCTGGCCGCACGCGCCGCGCGGGGTCAGCGAGGAGACCGCGCTCGCCGCGCTGCTGGCCGCCGCCGACCACGACCCGCAGGTCGCCGAGGTGCTCGCCGAGGCCGCGGAGTACCTCGGCGCGGGCATCGCCGACCTGATCAACCTCTTCAACCCGCAGCGGATCGTGATCGGCGGCTGGGCCGGGCTGCTGCTGGGCCCCCGGCTGCTGCCCGCCGTACGCGAGGTGGCCGCCGCGTACGCGCTGCGCCACCCCTGCGCGCAGACCTCGATCGAACTCGGCCGGCTCGGCGCGGACGCCGTCACCGTCGGCGCCGCGACGCTGCCGCTGGCCCGCTTCCTCGACACCGGCGGCGAGCGGCCGGTGCGGCTGCCCGCGCAGGACCGCGGCCCCTCGCCCCAGGCGGCGGGCCGCGGGTCACGTTCGGGTGGCGTTCCCGGCGCTCCGGTACGGAACCGATCCGCCCGGACGGTACGTTGACACGTCGGTGCGGGGCGCACCGCGGGCACCGCGGAACGCCCGCCTTCGCACCGTATTGTCACGTTTTGCCGAGCATGCCCCCAGGAGCCCGCCCATGACCCTTCGACAGCAGATCGTCGGCAACGCCATGCAGATGGCCGTCTGCAGCCTCGACCCCGGGCAGACCGTGTACTGCGAGGCGGGCAAGTTCCTCTTCAAGACCGCCAACGTCAGCATGGAGACCCGGCTCGGCGGCCCCGGCGGCGGCAACCGCCAGGGCGGCGGCCCCGGCGGGCAGGGCGGCGGCATGGGCGGGCTGCTGCGCCAGGCGATGGGCACCGCGATGCAGGTCGGCCAGCGCGCCCTGGCCGGCGAGTCGCTGGCCTTCCAGTACTTCACCGCCGCCGGCGGCGAGGGCACCGTCGGCTTCGCCGGGGTGCTGCCCGGCGAGATGCGCGCCCTGGAACTCAACGGCTCGCGCGCCTGGTTCGCCGAGAAGGACGCCTTCGTCGCGGCCGAGGAGAGCGTCCGCTTCGGCATCGCCTTCGCCGGCGGACGGCAGGGCATGAGCGGCGGCGAGGGCTTCATCCTGGAGAAGTTCACCGGCACCGGCACCGTGATCATCGCCGGCGCCGGCAACTTCATCGACCTCAACCCGGCCGACTTCGGCGGCCGGATCGAGGTGGACACCGGCTGCATCGTCGCCTTCGAGGAGGGCATCCAGTACGGCGTGCAGCGCATCGGCGGGCTCAACCGGCAGGGCATCATGAACGCCGTCTTCGGCGGCGAGGGCCTGTCGCTGGCCACGCTGGAGGGCAACGGGCAGGTCATCCTCCAGTCCATGACGATCGAGGGGCTGGCCAACGCGCTGAAGAAGGCGCAGGGCGGCGACAAGCAGGGGCCGACCGGCGGGCTGTTCTCCACGCACGCCGGCTGAGCGGTTCCGCTTCCCCGGTGCGGGCCGCCTTGACCGGCCCGCACCTCGGGTCTCATGCTCCTCTCATGTCACGGTGCGGTGACAGCTCCTCCGCCGGGGTCCAAGGCGGTACCGCCCGGCAGGTAGCGTCTGATCACGTGCATCCCGCAGCCCCGCATGACCCGCGCGTGGCATCCGCGCAGGAAGGTGGACCGACAGCCGTGTACCGCTGGGAGATCACCCGGGCCGCGCTGGCCCAGCGGGTATTCGCCACGATCCGCAGCGAGAGCTACGACCAGGCCGCCGCCACCGCGGACACGCTGCTGTCGGCCGGCCTGACGACGTTGGAGATCTCCCTGACCACGCCGTTCGCGCTGGAAGCCGTCACCACGCTGGTGCGCGAGGTCGGCGACGACGCGGTGATCGGCGCGGGCACCGTGCTCGACGAGGTCTCCGCGCGGATGGCGATCGACGCGGGCGCCCGCTTCCTGCTGTCGCCCAACCTCGAGGAGTCGGTGCTGCGCACCGGGCACCGCTACGGGATTCCGGTCTTCCCCGGGGTCGCCACGCCCACCGAGGCGGTCCGGGCGATGGAGCTCGGGGCCGACGCGCTCACGCTCTACCCGGCGACCGCGTTCACCCCCGCCTGGGTCGGGGACGTCCGCGCGATCATCCCCCAGGCCGCGCTGCTGCCCATCGGCGGCATCACCGTCAGCGAGGCGCCCGACTGGGTCGCCGCCGGTGCGGTCGCCGTCGGCATGGGTTCCGCCCTCACCGACGGTGACCGTTCCACGGTCACCAAGCGCCTCACCGAACTCCTCGACCGCCTGGCCGACTCCTCCTGACGGTTCCCCGCCGTGGGCTCAGCCGCTCGCCGCCGGCCGCAGGCCGGCGGCCCCCTGCTCCCCGCCGTGGGGGTGCCTGTCGTTCTCCGGGTGCGGTGCAGTGGGTGGTTGCGCGCGAGGAGGCCCCGTTAAACACACTTTTGTGTGGGACGGGAACGGCCGACCATGGAATCCATGACCCACCCCTTGGTTCCCTTCCGCGCGCCCCCGGCGCTGCGCTTCACGAACTGCACTTGCATCCAGTCGGCGTTGTAGCCGATCACCTGCACCCGGTCCCCCCGATACAACAGGCCCTTGACAGCCCGCCGAAGGGACCGCGCGTCCGCAGTCGCAGACCACCGACCTTCGGAGAGGAGTACTGCACCCGCGCCCCCTTCGCGAGAGTCGCGAGCGACGGCGCCCGAGCCACCGTCATGACCGACGACGCCCGATCCCCCAGAATCACCGAACCGGCGGCCGACGCCGACTCCGCGTTCACGAGCGCCATCAGCGCTAGCACCACGGCCAGCACCACCGTTCCCGAAATAGGCACCGCCCGGATCGCCCAGCCCATCCGGCTTTGGACTGGACGACCCGTCACATCAGGCGACGGCCGATCAGTACCGCCGCCGCTCCAAGACGACCACGGGGCAGTTCAGTGCGCGGGCGATCTTGGCCAGGTTGGCCGGAGTGGCGTTGCGCCAGCCGGATTCGATCTCGCCCATCAGCTGCTCGGAGATCCCCACCTCGGCTGCCAGCCGCCGCTTGGTCAAGCCTGCCTTCTCCCTCGCCCAGCGGACCGCCACCGGTACGTGGTGAAGTTCCTTCGGACGTCGCCGACCCCGCCGGCCCAGGCCCCCACCGACTGCCGTGCCCCGGCTCACGGGACCGGCCCCGTCGCCGTGCGGTGGTGGGCCTGCCAGTCCTCGTACACCACGATGAACGCGGGCCGTACGTGCTGGTCGAGGTAGTCGGTGCGGGTCCGCAGCCGGGTGATGAGGGCGCCCAGTTCGTCCGGGTCGGCGCAGACCGTCTCTTCGGTGTCGCTGACCTGGACCGTCAGCACCGGATGCACCGGCCGGTCGGGCACCTCACGGTCGGGGCAGGGGCGGCAGGTGATCGCGCCGAAAGGCGTCATGTAGCCGTCGATGTCCGTACCGTGGTCCGTGCCGGTCAGGGAACCCGGCACCCCGTCGAAGTAGTGGAACAACTCGACGTCGATCGCGGCGACAGCAAGACGGTCCGGGTCGATGTCGGACTCACTCGGGTCCTCGAACGCCCACGGCGGCAGGTATCCCGACACGGCGACGCCGTTGGTCGTGGTAAGGCGCCACGTGCGCGGTGTGCCGGTGGTGCGTAACTCCGCGACGGCAGCGGCTTCTTCGTCAGCACTCACGACTTCACGTCCTCCGCCGACTCGTCCCCGGTGTGCTCCTCCAACAGCGCACGCAGGAACGCCAACGACGCCGCCGGAGACAGCGCCACATCGCGCAGCGCGTCCAACGTGCCCCTCAGCGACTCCACGTCCTCCGGGTCGCAGGTCAGGTAGTCACGCCAGCCACCCTGCATGAACGCCACAGAGCCCCCGTCGTGGAGGTAGATCAACTCCAGCGGACAGCGCACGTGATGCGGACCGGCATCCAACGGAACCACGTGAATCGCCACACCCGGCCACTGCGCCGCCTCGATCAGGTGCTCCACCTGCCCGGTCCACGTCTTCGCATCCCGCGCCTTGCGACGCAACACCGCCTCATCGATCAAGGCCCGGTACCGCACCTGCGCACCCACCAGACGCACCTGCCGGTCGGCCTGGGCACCGACGCGCTGGTCCACCTGCTCGTCGCCGAGCTGCGTCAGGTGCAGGAGTTCCCGCGTGTAGGCACCGGTCTGGAGCAGATCCGGGAGAATGCCGGGGGCGTACTCCAGAATGCTGGCCGCCCTCACCTCGAACGGCCCGATCCCGTCGGACGGTTGTCGGTCCATGCTCTCGTACTTCGCGAGATACCACAGCCGCACCAGCAGATCCCCGGTCTCATAGACCGTATCCAGGGTGCGCGCCACCAGCACATGCCCCAGCCGCTCCCCTTTCTCCAACCGGTGCAGATACGACTGCTCGTAGCACGTCTTCGCCCCGAGTTCCATCAAGCTCATCCCCGACTGCGCACGCAGCACACCCAGTTGATACGCGTACATCGCCCGCGCCGAAAACCATGCCGGAGGAATACCTTCCCTCCAATCGCCGCCGCCCGCGCCGTTGTCGCTGCCCATACGAATCCTCTTCTCGCTGTACCGTGCTGTTCGTAATCGTGGTGGTGCCATGCGCCCCGGCAATGCGGAAGATCCACGTTCCCGAGACGTTAGCCCCCTCGTCCGGACTCGAACCGGAGTCGCCGACCGGATTCCGCGCTGTGAACGGAGATGTGCGGAACGGCCGGGGCTCTGCCTGACTGAGCTACGAGGGGAGTCAAAGTGGGCGGCTAAAGACGAGATGGATCACTCGCGATGGCGAGCCCGATCTCGATCCCGCACAGCAACGCCAGACCGACCGGCCCCAAAATTCCGACCCATCCCATCGACAGGACCAGCCGCCATTTACGGATCACGACGCCGTCTCCGCAGCCAGCGCTTTTCGCAAGGCCGAGGCTTCGGTCAGGTAGTGCTCAGAGCTGAGCGGGACACGCCACCGCACTCCAAGTCCCTCGGTGCGGTCGGCGGGCGGCACCACGACGTACGCGGCCATGCCCAAGCACTCGGCGCCGCACTCGATCCAGTTGTCCGGAGCACCGGGCAACACCAGCCAGTACCAGACGTGTCCGCGCGGGTCCTCAATGACGGCTCCGGTCTCTTCACCGAGACGAGCGAGCACGCTCTCACCGATATGCCCTGGCACCTTGACCGCGTCCCACGCCTGACCGCACGACACCAGTTCCAACCGCCCCCGTTGCGGGGGCTGCCACGCCAGGACGTGACCAGCCCCCACTTGAGCACTCAACCGGCCGACCAGGCAGCACATGGCCATCACCGACCGCCCCATCCGCTCGGCGTACCGAACCGCATCGAGCGGACGCGGCCCGGCATCCAGCCGGCGCCTGGCCTCACCCACGCTGAGCAGAGCGGTGGCCCGCACGTCGCTTCCCTCCGGGCACCGCTGCGCCATTGCCTCCACGACGGGGACCAACTCACTCAGCGCTGCCCGCATCCGAGCCGCCGCGCGAAGCTGTTCAGCGACAGCCAACAGCGAAGCGCCATCGACCACGCCCTGTGATTCCTTGAGCAACGCCGCTGGTAACAGACGACGGGCAGTATCCCCGGCCACGCCCTCGAACGCTGTACTTTCGTCCATGTCGATCTACTCCTCCACGAGTGGCTTCGGATCGGCCACGCCCCGGGGCCGTGCCCGCGGTCGCCGGGGTCTTCTGATGCGCCTGTGTTGCCGGGACCATCGCATCCCGGTCCAAATAGCCTTGCGGGTCGGGAAAATCCGGCACAGTGGTTACGTGTCCGCCACTGTCCGCACCTCTGCGGACACGGCGGACAGCGGACAGTGGAGGGCCAATGCACGAGTCATTCGGGCAGGCATTGAAGCGCCTGCGGGGGAGCCGGTCCGTACGTGACGTGGCCCAGCTGGCCAGTTGCAGCAAGAGCTATGTTTCAGATTTGGAGAACGGCAAGCGCAGGCCCTCACCTCAAGCGGCAGCAGCTCTTGATCGCGCTCTCGGCGCTCGGGGTGAGTTGGTTGCCCTGGCAGATACGGAGGCCGGGCCGTCGGTACTGGATCGAGCGGAAGCTCTTCAACGGGGACTTCACGATTCAC
>NZ_JBAGKC010000014.1:0-168829 GCF_037034245.1 Streptomyces sp. CA2R106 | reverse complement strand
CACCGGGCGACGCGACGCCGCGGAGATCCAAACGACAGGCCCTAGGCGAGTCCGGCCAGGGTCAGCGCCTCCACGCCCGCGCGCAGGCCGGCGAGGCGCTCCTCCAGCGTGAACCCGGACGGTGCGAGCGAGAGCGTGGTCACGCCCGCGGCGGCGTACTCCTTCATGCGGTCCGCGATCCGCTCCACCGGCCCCAACAGGCAGGTGGAGTCGATGAGTTCCTGCGGCACCGCGGCCGCGGCGGCCTCCTTCTCGCCGGCGAGGTACTTCTCCTGGATGTCGGCGGCCTCCCGCTCGTACCCCATGCGCCGCGCGAGCTGGTTGTAGAAGTTCTGCTTGCGGCTGCCCATGCCGCCGACGTACAGCGCGGTGTACGGGCGGAAGGTGTCCGCGAGCTTCGGCAGGTCCGCGAGGGAGCCGAGCGACAGCGGCAGCGTGGGGCAGACGTCGAACCCGTCCATCGTCAGCCCGGCCTTCTCCCGGCCGGCCCGCAGCGGGCGGATCGCGGTCTCGGCCAGGTGCGCGGCGGACGGGAAGATCAGCAGGGCGCCGTCGGCGATCTCACCGGTCTGCTCCAGGTTCTTCGGGCCGATCGCCGCGATGTACAGCGGGATGTGCTCGCGCTGCGGGTGCACGGTCAGGCGCAGCGCCTTGCCGGGGCCGCCGGGCAGCGGCAGCGTCCAGTGCTCGCCCTCGTACGACAGCCGCTCGCGGGTCATCGCCTTGCGGACGATGTCGACGTACTCGCGGGTGCGGGCCAGCGGCTTGTCGAACCTGACGCCGTACCAGCCCTCGGAAACCTGCGGCCCGGACACGCCCAGGCCCAGCCGGAACCGGCCGCCGGTCAGGCTGTCCAGGGTGGCCGCGGTCATCGCGGTCATCGCGGGGGTGCGCGCGGGGATCTGGAGGATCGCCGAGCCGACGTCGATCCGCTCGGTCTGCGCGGCCACCCAGGACAGCACGGTCGGCGCGTCGGACCCGTACGCCTCGGCGGCCCAGCACACGGAGTACCCGAGACGGTCGGCCTCCTGCGCGACGGCGAGGTTGTCCGCGTCCATCCCGGCACCCCAGTAGCCGAGGTTGATCCCGAGCCGCATAGCGCTCCCCTAACTGCGTACTGGCCAGTAACGTCGTTGTCCCCCCGGACTTTAGCGCCTCGGCCCGGCGAACGCGCCTGTCGGGTACGTCACTGCTCCCCATTTGCGGGGCCGTTCGCTAGCCTCAGCGGTCATGGAGCACAGGCAACTCGGCCGCACCGGCCTCCGCGTGTCCCGGCTCGGGCTCGGCACGCTCACCTGGGGGCGCGACACGGGCGAACGGGACGCCGCCGACCAGCTCAAGTCCTTCTGGGAGGCGGGCGGGTCACTGGTCGACACCGCTGACGTGTACGCGGACGGAGGCGCGGAATACCTCCTCGGTCGGCTGATCGAGGACCTGGTGCCCCGCTCGGACCTGGTGATCGCCACGAAGGCGGGCAGCGTGCCCGACCCGGACCGGCGGTTCGACACCTCCCGGGGGCACCTGCTGGCCGCGCTCGACGCCTCGCTCCAGCGGCTCGGCACCGACCACGTCGACCTGTGGCAAGTGCACGCCTACGACCCGGACACGCCGCTGGAGGAGACCCTCCAGGCGCTCGACATCGCGGTCAGCAGCGGCCGGGCCCGCTACGTCGGCGTCTCCAACTTCTGCGGCTGGCAGCTCGCCAAGGCCGCGTCCTGGCAGCTCGCGTCGCCCGGGCGCACCCCGCTGGCCAGTACGCAGATGGAGTACTCGCTGCTCCAGCGCGGGGTCGAGCGCGAGGTGCTGCCCGCCGCGGTCGACCTCGGGGTGGGGCTGCTCCCGTCGTCGCCGCTCGGGCGCGGGGTGCTCACCGGGAAGTACCGCAACGGCACCCCCGAGGGCTCGCGCGGCTCCTCCGAGATGGCCGCGTTCGTCGCGCCCTACCTCGACGAGACCGCCGGGCTGATCGTGGACGCGCTGGCCATAGCGGCCGACGGGCTGGCGGTGTCCCCGCTGCACGTCGCGCTCGCCTGGGTACGGGACCGGCCCGGGGTCAGCGCGCCCATCCTCGGCGCGCGCAACGCCGCGCAGCTGAGCACCGCGCTGTCGGTGGAGGGCCTTACGCTGCCGGAAGAGATCTGCTCGGCCCTGGACGACGTCTCGGCGCCGCTGCACCGCTACCCGGACCACGACTGGACCACTCTCTGAGCGCCGTACGGCTCCTTGAGTGCTGTACGGCGCGGTCGTCCCGCTCCACGGAGGCTTTCCGCGTGACCACCCCGACCCCGTCCGACGACTCCACCGCGCCCCCGGCCACCGGCACCGGCACCGCCGCCACCGCGGACGGCCCCGCCGTGCCCGCCGCGCGCCCCGGCCCGGCCGGGAAGCCGGACCTGGCGAGCCTGGCGGCGGCGATGCGCTCCATCGAGCGCGGTGAGAGCCCGGCGGCCCCCGCCCCGCGCGGCGACGCGGCGGAGGCCCGGCGCAAGCGGCGCGAGGCGATGGCGGAGGAGACCGCCCGCCTCCAGGCCCTGGAGGCGGCGGAGGCCGTCCCGGCGGGTGGTTCCGCGGCGCCGGACGCAGACGCGGGCCCGAGCGCGCCGGACGCCGTTGACGGTGGCCCCGAACCCGCCGCCGCCTCCGCCACCGCCACCGACGCGGGCGGCACGGGCGACGACGACGGGGAGAGCCCGCACAGCGACCCGGCCGCGCCCGAAGGCACGGACAGCGCCGAGGTGGACGCCCGGGGCGGGGAGCCGTCGTCGTCCGGTCCGCTCGGCAAGGAGGCCGTGGGGGCCGTCCGGGAGCGGCCGGAGCCGCGCCCCGCTGCCGCGGGTGCGGCGGTGCGGGGCCCCTTGGACGCGGTGGCGGTGGCGGCCGCGCGGGAGGTGCTGGCCGGGGGCGGGGCGCCCGGGGAGCTGGCGGAGCCGGTGGTGCGGGCGCTCGGGGAGGGCGCGGCGGAGCTGGTGCGAGCCGACCCGTGGAGCGTGCTCGGCCTGCCGGGGGTACGGGTCGGCGTGGAGCAGGTGGACGCGTTCGCGCGGGCGGTGCTGGGCGAGGCGGTCGGCCCAGGTGACGAGCGGCGGGTGCGGGCGCTGGTGAGCCATGTGCTGGACCGGGCCGCCGAGCAGGGCCACACCGCGCTGGGCGCGGACACGCTGCGTACGGCGCTCGCGCGCTACTCCGTGCCGGACCCGGACGCCGGGCTCGCGGCGGCCGTGGAGGAGGGCCGGGTGCTGGCCTTCCGCGAGGCGCCCGAGGGTGCGGAGGGCGCCGCGCAGCACGCCGGCGATGCCGAGGGCGGCGCGGACGGCGCGGACGGCGAGGACGGCGAACCGGCGCCCGTACGGCTGCTGTTCGGCCTGGACCGGTACGCCCTGGCGGAGGAGAGCCTCGCCGACGGCTGCGTGCGGCTGCTGCGGTCCTTCGAGGGCCCGCGGGAGGACGAGGCGCCCGGGTGGGAGGCCGCAGCGGCCGCCGCCCCGTCGCCGTCCGCGGCCGAGCTGATCCGGGCGGCGGCCGGGAGCGGCCTGGTCCTGCACACCGGCGGCGAGGCGGCCCGCGCGGAGCCCGCCGCGCTGGTGGCGGCCGCCCGGGCGGCGGGCCTGCGGGCATACGCCGCCGCCTACACCGACAGCGGGCGGCGGCGGCTGGCCGAGGTCCCCGGGATCGGCGCGGAGGGCGCGCGGACGGTCGTAGAGCTGCTCGCGGGGGGCCGGGCCGCCGACGGCAGCCTGCCGCTGGACCTGCTCGCGGTGCTGGACGCCCCGCAGCTGTCCGTCGAGGAGGCCGCCACGCTGGTCGAGGCGGTCCCGGACGGTGCCCGGCTGGTGCTCAGCGGGGACCCGCACACGCTGTGGTCGGCCGGTCCGGGCCGCGCGTTCGCCGACCTGCTCGCTTCCAAGGCGTTCCCGCGGGTCACCTCGCGCACGCCGGACCCGGGGCCGATCGGCGAGCTCACCTCGTACGTGGCGGTCGGGGAGCTGGCCGCGGTGGAGGCGCCGGGCAAGGAGGTCGTGGTGGTCCCGGTGCGGGCGCCGGGCGAGGCGGTGCACCGCGCGGTGCAGCTCGTCGCGGACTCGGTGCCGCGCGCGTTCGGGGTGCCGCCGGGCGACACGCAGGTGATCACCCTCGCGCACGGCGGCCCGGTCGGCACCCGCGCGCTGAACGCGGCGCTCAAGGAGCGGCTGAACCCCGGCCCCGGCCGGTTCGGCGGCTTCGACCCGGGCGACCGGGTGGTCCATGTGCCGGCGCCGGGCCGTACGTATCCGGCCACCGTCGTGGGCGCCGACCAGGAGGGGCTGCGGCTGGCGGGCGCGGACGGGCCGGTGCTGGTGCCGCGCGCGGAGGTCGGGGCCACGGTCCGGCACGGCTGGGCCGTCACCGGCCACCAGGCGGCGGGCATCCGCTGGCCGGCGGCGGTCGTGGTGGTGCCGGGCGACGCGGGGCCGCTGCTCACCCGCGGCTGGGTCTACACCGCCTTCAGTCGCGGCGAGCGGCACCTGTCGGTCGTGCAGGGCGCGGAGCAGGCGCTGGCGGCCGCGGTGGCCGGGCCGGTGGCGAAGGAGCGCACGACGCGGCTGGCGGCGGTGCTGCGGGAGCTGGCCGCGCAGTAGGCACGCGGGGGCAGGAGCGGCAGCGAGGGCGGCGGCGGGCGGGCCGGGGGCGGGGGGCGGGGGGCGGGGGCGGCGCGGCGCCCCCGCCCCCGGGTTCACTCGGACTCGACCGCGTCCGTCTCGTCCTCGAAGGCCAGGCTCATGTCGAAGCGGCACAGCGCGAGTTGCGGGTCGGCCTGGTCGAAGGGCGCGTCCAGCCACTCCCCCGGCTCGGTCGGCTCGGCCGCGCACACCCACAGCGTGGAGTCGCCCTCCTCCAGGCCGAACTCCTTGTGCCGCTGGGCGATCTCGTCGGGTTCGTACTCGCCGAAGACCGCCGCGACGGCCGCGGTGACCGACTCGCCGGCCTCCGCGTCGCCGTCGGCGGTGCGGCGGGCCTGGGCGAGCAGCCGCTCCGGCTCGACCACGGTGTAGTCGCGGCGGATCAGCACGCTGATCGACTCGGGGTCCTCGGGGCCGGTGTACTCCGGTGCGCCGTCACCCGCGGGCACCTCGAACGGGGTCACCTCGTCGTACGCGTCGTACAGCAGCTCGTCGTACGACTCGGCGGCCGAGGCCAGAGCTTCGAACGCCGCGTAGACGGACGGGTCGTCGTCCCCGGCACGGTTCTCGATGGCGTCGAGGTGGCGGTCGAGCGCGGCTTTGAGCGCTTCCGCCGCGGCACGGACCTCGGCGACGGTGGGCTGTACGTCATCAGACATGGAGCAGACGCTATCCGCAGAGGGGCGTTGCCCGCACAATAGATTGCGATGCCGGAATACGAATTCAGAGAGATGTACGTGCCGCGGGGTACCTCGCGCAAGGAAGCGGCACGTCTGCTGACCGACGAGGCCGAGTACAGGCACTGGGAACTGGACCGGGTGCGGCTCTACCCGGACGGGAGCCGCCGGGTGCGGCTGCGGCGCCGGATCATCCGCCAGATGCGGGCCACCTGGTGATCCACCAGGGGATATCCGTGCCCTGCCGGGAGGGCGCGGCCGGGGCCGGGTGAAGTGCCGCCGGTCGTTGCGCGGGGTGGTCCGCCCGCGCAGCCGGGGCGCCCGGCGGGGCCGGGTATGACCGGGGCATGTGACCAAGACCACGTGGAGTGGAGCGGCTCATCGATACCCGCGGGCCGGATCGGTGGATCGCCGGGGCCCGCGGGTCCGCCTGCCGTCGGCGGTCAGCGCCGTGCGGCGCGCCCGCGGCGGTAGAGCAGGGCGCCGCCGAGCAGCAGCGCGCCCGCGGCACCCGCGATCATCCCCATGTCGTCCGCGCCGGTGTGGGCGAGGGTGGGGGTGGTGGCGCCGGTCGGGGTGATCGTCTGCGCGGCCGGTACGGCGTCGTCGGTGGTGGTGCCGGTGTGGCCGGAGCCGCCCGAGCCGTTGGTGGTGCCGGGGTTGCCGGGGGTGGTCGGCGTACCGGGAGTCGTCGGCGTGCCCGGGGTGCCGGGGGTGGTCGGCGTACCGGGGGTCGTCGGCGTGCCCGGGGTGCCCGGGGTGCCGGGGTTGCCGGGCGTGCCCGGGCTGCTGGGTGTGCCGGGCGTCGTCGTACCGCTGCTGCTGTTGCCGCAGCTGTTGCCGAACGCCGGGTTCAGCAGCGCGAGCACGTCGACGGTGTTGCCGCAGAGGTTCACCGGCACGTGGACCGGCACCTGGACGCTGTTGCCCGACACCACGCCGGGCGAGCCGGTTGCCGCGGCGCCCGCACCGGCGTCCGCGACGGCGAGCCCACCGGTCGCGGCGAGCACACCGCCCGTGGCGACCGCGGTGAGCAGGCCCTTCGTCATGACCTGACGCATGGGTTCGTTTCCCTACCTTCGATTCGACTCTTGACCGGAGCGGGCAGGGGGAACATCCATGCCCCGCACCTCCCCGAAAATGGCGAGCGGCCCCGGAGCGCCGCGAGGGCGTCCGGGGCCGGCCTCACCGCGCCCTCGGGCGCGGAAGGGTTCCCGAGCCGCGGCCTGAGGCGGCCGCGGAAGGTACCAGTGCTGGTGGCCAGGCGGTGCCTAGCTGTTGACGCAGGTGTTCCCGAAGGCGGGGTTGAGCAGCCCGACCACGTTGATCGTGTTGCCGCAGGCGTTCACCGGCACGTGCACCGGGATCTGCACGACGTTGCCCGACAGCACGCCCGGGGACTGCACGGCGGCACCCTGGGCGCCGGCGTCCGCGAAAGCCAGGCCCGCGCCCGCGAGCACCAGACCGCCGGTGGCGGCCGCAGTGGCCACGACCTTCTTGATCATTACTTCCTCCTGAATGGGGCGGTGTGGTCCCCTCAGCAGCGGACCACACCCGGCGTAACGACACGGAGGAAGCAGGGCAACGAAGAGAGTCGATCATTCACCCGTACCGGCGACCCGGGCCGCCGGTACGGGTACAGGAAAGCGAACGGCGTGCTCGGTGGACGCCGGCCGCGGTCAGCAGTTGTCGAGGAACCGGTCCAGCACCCGGACCCCGAACTTCAGGCCCTCGGTGGGCACCCGCTCGTCCACGCCGTGGAACATCCCGGCGAAGTCCAGCTCGGGCGGCAGTTGCAGCGGGGCGAAGCCGAAGCAGCGGATGCCCAGGTCGGAGAAGGACTTGGCGTCGGTGCCGCCGGAGAGCATGTAGGGCACGGTGCGGGAGATCGGGTCCTCGGCCTTGAGCGCGGTGCGCATCGCGTCGACCAGCGCGCCGTCGAAGTCGGTCTCCAGCGCCTTGTCGGAGTGCAGCGACTCGCGCTTCACCCGGGGGCCGAGCACCCGGTCGAGGTCGGCGAGGAACTCCTCCTCGTATCCGGGCAGGAAGCGCCCGTCGACATGGGCGGTGGCCTGGCCGGGGATGACGTTGACCTTGTAGCCGGCGCCGAGCATGGTCGGGGCGGCGGTGTTGCGCAGGGTGGTGCCGATCATGCGGGCGACGCCGCCGAGCCGGACGAGCGTCTCCTCCATGTCCTCCGGGTCCAGCTCGATCCCGAAGGCGTCGGACAGCTCGTCGAGGAAGCCGCGCACCGACTTCGTCAGCCGCACCGGGAACTGGTGCCGCCCGAGCCGGCCGACCGCCTCGCACAGCTCGGTGATCGCGTTGTCGTTGTTGGTCATCGAGCCGTGGCCGGCGGTGCCGTCCACGGTCAGCCGCATCCAGTGCATGCCCTTCTCGGCGGTCTCCACCAGGTACAGCCGCAGGTTCTCGTTGACGGTGAACGAGAAGCCGCCGACCTCGCCGATCGCCTCGTCGACGCCCTCGAACAGGCCCGGGTGGTTGTCGACCAGGTACCGGGCGCCGTAGGTGCCGCCGGCCTCCTCGTCGGCGAGGAAGGCCAGCACGACGTCCCGCGGCGGCTTGCGGCCGCTGCGCACCCGGTCGCGAATGACGGCGAGCGTCATCGCGTCCATGTCCTTCATGTCGACCGCGCCGCGGCCCCACACGCAGCCGTCGGCCACCTCGCCGGCGAAGGGGTGCCGGGTCCAGTCGTCGGCGTTCGCCGGGACCACGTCGGTGTGGCCGTGGATGAGCAGTCCGGGCCGGCTGCGGTCCTCGCCCTCGATCCGCACCACCGTGGACGCCCGGCCCGGGTGGGACTCGAAGATCTCCGGTTCCAGGCCCACTTCGGCGAGCTTCTCCGCCACGTACTCGGCGGCGGCGCGCTCCCCCGGGCCGGAGTGGTCGCCGTAGTTGCTCGTGTCGATCCGGATCAGCTCGGCGCACAGGTCGACGACCTCGTCCTCGCCCGCGACCCTCCCGTTCTCCGCCCTTGCGGGCCCCGACTCACTCACGCTGTCTCCTCGCTCGTTCCCCGCCGCCGCGACCGCGACCGGTGCCTGTTCCCATCCTCCCTCGCCGCCTGCCGTCTTCCCACCCCCGGCCCACCCCCCGGACCGGCCCCGCCGGGCCCCGCCCGGGCCGCTCCCCCGTTCCCGGCGCCCGGCGGCGCCCGCCGGCGGAGGTGCTTTCACGGTCTGGATCTTTGCTATGGTTTACCTCGTCGCCCCGGCCACGTCGCCGCGGTGACACACCCGGTCCGGGTGGCGGAATGGCAGACGCGCTAGCTTGAGGTGCTAGTGCCCTTTATCGGGCGTGGGGGTTCAAGTCCCCCCTCGGACACTCACAGTCATCACGGCATCGTCCGGGTCGAAATCCTTCGGCCCGGACTTTTTGCTGTCCGCCCGCCCGCAGGCCACCGCCCGGGCCCCCGGCAGGGTCAACGAGCCCCGCGCACGGCGCCGTTGCGCGCCGGCATCCCCAAACCCCCCGGTGGACCGCGCACTTCTTCCAGCCGCGGTGCGTCGAGTGGCATCGGCCACAGATTCGCTCGAACCATGTCCAATTCGCCCCGACTTAGGTTATAAATTCCGAAGTGGTCAGCTGCTGTCCGCAATTGATCATCAGCG
This sequence comes from Streptomyces sp. CA2R106, assembly GCF_037034245.1. NCBI lineage: Bacteria > Bacillati > Actinomycetota > Actinomycetes > Kitasatosporales > Streptomycetaceae > Streptomyces > Streptomyces sp. CA2R106. Next base: position 159,862 of record NZ_JBAGKC010000014.1, on the reverse strand, counting down.
TGCGAAGTGACGTGTTTCATATACTTCGCAGCGATCCCTGGTACTGCGTCGAAAGGTGTGTCCCGTGGCCGCTTACCTCTCTCCCCCGGCGGTGATCCATGGCGAGCACGCCGTGACGACCGGCCAGATCCTGGCGGAGGTCCGGGCGCGGCACCCGCAGGCGCCGTGGCTGTCGCGGATCGAGGGCATCGCGGGCTCCACCGGGATCGACACCCGCGGCTGGATGCTGCCGCTGGAGGCGGCCGTCGCGCCCGGCGCCGGCAGCGGCCTGCGCACCCCGGACCCCGACCTGGCCCGCGAGGCGCTGGCCCGCGACGGGTTCGGCGAGGAAGAGGTGAAGCGGGCGATCGCCGCCCTGGAGGCGGTGCCGGCGCCGCAGACCGTGCAGGAGCGCACCGCCCCCGCGTGGGAGGCCGTGCAGGCGTACGGCGAGCGCGCGGCCCGCGGCGCCCTCCAGATCGCCGGGCTGGACGCCTCCGACGTCGACTGCCTGATCACCAGCAACTCCACCACCCCCGCGCTGCCCGGCCTGGACGTCTCGCTCGCCAACCAGCTGCCGCTGCGCCCCGACGCGCTGCTGCTGCCGGCCGCGCAGTGGGCGTGCATCGCCGGCACCCGCTCCCTCGCGCTCGCCGCCGACCTGGTGGCCGCCGACCCCGACCGGGTGGTGCTGGTCGTCATATCCGAGGCGCTGAGCACCACCTACCAGCCCGCCGACGACACCCTCGAATCCCTCATCGTGCGGCTGCTGTTCGCCGACACCGCGGTGGCCGCGGTGGTCACCGGGCGCCGCCGCCCGGAGTCGGTGCTGCGGCTGGACGCGTCCTGGCACCACACCCTGCCCGGCACCCAGGCCCTGCACCGGCTGGAGACCCGCACCGACGGCACGCACTTCGTGATGGACCGGCACGGCCCGCGCGCGGTGCAGAAGACCGTCGGCGCGATGTGGGAGTGGCTGCGCCGCCGCCACGCCGGCGACGACTCCCCCTGGCACCCCGACCTGCTGCTCGCGCACCCCGGCGGCACCCGCGTGCTGGAGTACATGGAGCAGACCATGCCCGAGGGCTGGCCGACCGACGTCCTCAGCCACAGCCGGGACAGCTACCGCACCGGCAACCGCGGCGGCGCCGCCGTCTTCGACATCCTGCGGCGCGCCCATGACGCCGGGCAGCGGCCCGGCAGCCGCACCGTGCTGTACGCGGCGGCGCCCGGGCTGACGGCCACCGCCGTGGAAGCCGAGTGGCTCTGACCGCCTGACCGGCCCGGCCTTGCCCGGCCGGGCCGCACCGGCAACCGCCGCGGCTACCAGGCGAGTTCGGCCCACACCACCTTGCCGGTCTCCGTCCAGCGCACCCCCCAGTGCGTGGTGACCTTGTGGACGACGTACAGGCCGCGGCCGCTGTCGTCCAGCAGCCCGGTCCGGCCCTTCCGGGGCCGCCCGTTGCCGGTGTCGCCCACCTCGCACAGCAGCCCGCTGACGTCCTTGATCAGCCGTACGGTGATGGGCCCGGTGGCGAAGCGGCCGGCGTTCGTCACCAGCTCGCTGATCAGCAGCAGCGCGTTGTCCCGCGTCTCGTCCCTGGCCTGCCACTGCCGCAGCCGGGTCGCCGCCAGGGCGCGGGCCTGCCCTGCGGCGTCGGCGCGGGCGGGCAGCCGCCAGGTGGCCACGTCGCGCTTGCGGCGGCCGGTCATCCGGGCCAGCAGCAGCGTCATGTCGTCGCGAAGGTGGCTGCGCGCGGTGAGGGTGGTCACCAGCCGCCGCGCGGCCTGCTGGAGGTCGTCCCAGGGGTGCACCCGGCCGACGAGTTCCGCGAGCCGGGCGATGCCCTCGTCTATCGGCACCGCCGGGTCCTCCACAAGGCCGTCGGTGTACAGGGCGAGCAGCGACCCGGGCGGCGCGGCGAAGGTGTGCGTGTCGAACGGCTCGCGCAGCGCGAACTCGGTGCCGAGCCCCGGGTGCGGGGGCGCCGACAGCACCTCGGCGGTGCCGTCGGGCAGCACCAGCACCGGCGGCAGGTGGCCCGCGCTGGACATCACCACCTGGTGGCCGACCGGGTCGTACACCGCGATGCAGCAGGTCGAGCCGAGGGCGCTGTATCCGGCGGCCAGCCCCGCCTCCGCGTCGTCCAGCAGCGTCACGGTCTCGTCCAGGTGCTCCAGCACCTCGTCGGGGGCCAGACCCGCCGACAGCAGCGCGCGGGCCTCCATGCTGAGCTGGCCCATGGCCGCGGCGGCCCCCAGGCCGTGGCCGACCACGTCGCCGACGACCAGCGCGGTGCGCCCGCCCGGCAGCGGGAAGCTGTTCACCCAGTCCCCGCCGACGCCGGCGCTGTCGGGGGTGGTCGGCTGGTAGACGCTGGCGACGTCGATGGTGTCGCTGCCGGCCCGCGGCAGCAGCCGCCGCTGGAGCGCGAGCACCTGGGCGTGCTCGCGCTGGTGCTGGCGGGCCAGGTCCACGTGGTGGGCGGTGCGCGCGGTCAGTTCCTGGAGGTCGAGCAGCTCGCTGTCGCGGAAGGGGCGGTCCGGGCGGCGCCAGATCTCCGCCACGCCCAGCACGATCGGCGCGGCGCCGTCCCGCCCCTCGACGACCAGCGGTATGCACGCCAGGCTGACCGGCCGGTCGCCCGGCACCAGGGCACGGATCAGCAGCGGGTCGCCGCCCAGGGCCCGCTCGATCGACGCCCGGTCGGGGATGACGATGGGGCGGGTGACGCCGTCGCGCTTGACGGCCTCGGCCAGCAGGCGGTTCGCCTCGCCGGGGAGGTTGTCGCCGGGCGTGAGGTAGCCCTCCGGCCAGGCCCGGTCCGGCACCAGGGCCGCGCGGCGCAGCCGGACCCGCCCGGCCGGCTGCTCGGTGACGGCCTCGCCGGTCCACACCGCGTAGTCCAGGTCGATCGCGGCGACGTCGGCCCAGGCCAGCAGGGACTGGGCCAGGGACTGCGCGGTGTCGCCGATGTCCAGGGAGGTGCCGATGGCGGTCTCGGCGGCGTACAGGTGCAGCCGCTTGGCCATCGCGATCAGGGAGACGGTCAGGCCCTCCTGGGGCGGCGCGGCGGGCAGGATGCTCATCGAGACGACCAGCTCGGTGCCGTCGTCCCGCAGCAGCCGCTGGACCCGGGCGACGTGCGGCTCCTTCGTCTCGGCGACCTGCCGCAGCCGGCGGGTGACGGTCGGGATGTCCCCGGGCGGCAGCAGGTCGGCGAAGGGCCGGCCCGCGGCGACGCTCAGCCCCGCGAACGCGGGCGCCTCCAGGTTGCGGCGGGTGATGTTCAGCTCGCGGTCGAGGTCGACGGAGCCGAGGATCTGCTCCTGGCTCTCGGGGTGGTGTCCGGTGCCGCCGCCCGGCACGGCGGCCTCCTGCGCCCGGGCAGCGCCGGCCGCCGGCCCGGTGCCGCCGTGCGGGCCGTAGTTTCCCAGCGCGCGACTGACCTGGTCGGACGGCAACGAAGACGAGGGGGATGGTGTCGAGTCCATACGCTCTCTCAGCTCGCTGGCCGGCCCCGGTGCGTGGCCGGAGGCATGCCCGGTTTCTGCGTGCGAAGAAGCCCCGAGATCCCCTACCGCACACCCATTGAATAACACTCGACGCCGCCGCGCTCGCACGGTCGGCCACGCCTCGAACACACCCGGACACCCTGCGTTCCCCGGCCCCGTGAATCCCCCGCAACGGCGCTCTGCCGCGGGCCCGAATTCCCGCGGTGCCCTGACCCGGGCGGGGCGAAGCAGGACGCGCGCGGAGCGCCGGCCGCACGGCGGCGGGTGAACGGCCCCACGCTGCGCGCGACGACGGCCGGGCAGGGCGCAGGACGGGGGTGCGGCGGGGCGATGGCGGCGCGGGCGCCGGACGTCGGCCAGACGCTGCGCGCGGCAACGGCTGAGCAGAGCACAGGACAGGCGCGAAGCGGGACCGGGACGGGGCACGACCCCGGACGTGGGCGGGACCACGGAAGACCCGCGCAGGACCACGGCTGGACGGCGGCGGGCCGCGCGGGAGCGTGGCCGGGCAGGGCGCAGGACGCGGGCGGCGCGGGCGCCGGACGTCGGCCGGACGCTGCGCGCGCCGACGACTGAGCAAAGCACAGGACAGGCGCGAGGCGAGGCGGGGCACGACCCCGGATGGGCGCGGAACCACGGCCAGGCACCGACGGGGGCCCCGCGCAGGTTCACGGACGGACGGCGGCGGGGGGACGGGCCCCGGACCACGGCCGGAGGTCGGGGGGACGGGTCCGGGCTGAGGCTGGGCCGTGGTGGGTCGCGCGGGGGTACGGCTGGGCGGCGGGTTGGGGGGCACGCCGGTGGGGGCGGCGTCGACCCGGGCGGGGCCTACGTCTACAGTGCTGTAGTCATTCGGGTTTCACGCACGTGCGGCCCGGGGCGGCAACGGACCAAGGATGCGGGGCCGAGGCAGGATGTCCTCAGCGTTCACCACGCGCGCCTTCGCCCACCGGCGGCTGCGGACGCTCGCGCCGCACGGCGGCGGGGCTTTCGCAGCGGCCGGGGCGTTCACGCTGTGCGCGGCGCTCTTCACGCTCCTGGTGTGGGCGCTCGGCGCGCGCGGCGGCGCGCCGCTCGGGCCGGACCGCGCCGTGCACCAGTGGGCCGTCGCCCACCGCTCCGCGGATGTGGTCGCCGCCTCGCGCCTGCTGGACACGACCGGGGCCGGCCCGCTGCCCTACGTCGCGGCGGCGCTGGCCGGGTGGACCGGGTGCGCGCAGCGGACGGCGTCGCGGCGGGAGGTGTCGGCGGCGCTGTGCGGGGTGGCGATCCTGCTGACCGGGCAGGCGCTGCGGCTGGCGGTCGTCTTCGCCCTGGACCGGCCGCGCCCGCCGGTGGCGGACTGGGCGGTGCTCGGCACCGACTGGGCGTTCCCGTCCGGCCACGCCACCACGGCCGCGCTGACCGCGGGGCTGCTGGCCTGGGCGGCGCTGCGCAGTGACGCGCCGCGCGGCGCCGTACGGCTGGACGTGCTGAGCTGCGGCTGCTGGGTGGCGGCGATCAGCGCCACCCGGATCTACCTGGGGGTGCAGTGGCCCACCGACGAGCTGGGCGGCTGGCTGCTCGGTGCGGCGTGGCTGGCCCTGACCCTGCCGCTGCTGTCGGCGCTCGCCGGCCGTCCGGCGGCGGCGCGGACCGCTCCGCCCCCGGGCGGGATGCGGCACTGACCGGAGGCGGCGGGAGGGCGGCGCCCCGGAGCCGCTTGCGGGACCTGCCGCGGCTCCGGGATGCCCGCGTGCTTCGGGGCCGTCAGCCCTTGGCGCCCTTCGGCACCGCGTTCATCACGTCGCTGCCGCTGCGCAGCACGTCCTTGCAGTAGGAGACGTAGCCGGTGTTGTCGACGTACTTCGCCGAGACCCAGTTGGAGTTGTCCCGGAGCAGGTACCAGATGTCGTTGCCCTCGATGTTCTGGGCGCGGACCTTGCAGCGCAGGCCGACCTGCTGGCGGTAGGCGAGCGAGCCCTTCACGGAGGAGTCCGTGCTGGGGAACTGGCGCTGGACGACGCCATTGCCGGCGACGACCGTGCCGTAGGGCTTGGCCGGGGCGGCCGGGGCCGCCTGGGCGGCGGTGGCGCCCAGCAGGGTGGTGCCGAGCGCGGCGGCGGCGGCCAGCGCGCCCGCGGCGGTGACGATGCGGCCTCGGAGGGTAGGAAGAGCAGCGGATGTCGCCAAGGGACTTCTCCTGTTCCTGGGGTGCGGTGAGACGCATGGGGCACCGCAGAAGCTACGCCGCACGTTCCGGCGACAACGTGGGGAAATCGCCGCGTTCAGCCGAACGTGCGAGCCGCGCTCACCCGTCTGCGGACCCGTCCCCGGCCACCCGGCCGACCGGGCCGGGGCCGCCGCCGGGTACGGTGCCGCCGCCAGGTACGGTGCCGGGCCCCGGCCCGGCCAGCCAGGGATCGGCGTCGAGCACGTGGTGGAACAGCGCGCGGGCCTCGTCCGCGGGCAGGTCGTGGTTTCCGCGCACCGCCTCGTCGAGCCAGACCCGGAAAGCGGCGACCGCACGCGCCACCAGCAGGCGGGTGTGCAGGCCGGGCTCCGCGGCGCCGCCGTGCCGGTTGCGCACCTGCCGGGCGAACCGCTGCTCCTGCTGCGGCAGATGCCAGAACGCGTCGAACCGCCGGTCGGCGGAGCTGGTGATGATCCGCCGGTACAGCCCGAGTTGCCGCCGGTGAGCCAGCGCGTAGTCCGCGAGGTCCAGCATCGCCGAGCGGACCGCCTCGCGTTCGCCGGACCCGGCGGGCGTGGCGGCGAGCGACTGGTCGAGCCGCGCGGTCATCTCCTGGAGCGGCACGTTCAGCAGCTCCTCCTTGGAGGCGAAGTAGCGGAAGAAGGTGCGCCGCCCGATGTCGGCGGCCTCGCAGATGGCGGCCACGGTCACGTCGTCGTATCCGTGCTCGCCGAAGAGCCGGAAGGCGACCTCGATCGTCGCCGCGCGGTTGTCCGCGCGCTTGCGTTCGCGCATCCCGTCGATGTGCGCCTCCTCGGTGTACGGCCGTACGTCAACGATCCGATTGAATCCTATGCACGTTCGTGGCACCGTATGCCACATGGCACCGTGTGCCACGAAATCCGCGCGGGCCGCCGGACGGCCGCGCAGGCCAGGGCATGTCCAGAGCGAGGAGCAACCGTGGTGAAGAACTCGGAGCACGCCCCCGAGGCGTCGGAGGCGGCCGCCGACGGCGACGGCCGGGCCGGCTCGCGGCCCGGCTGGCAACCGGCCGAGATCGCCGCGCTCGCGGTGGTCTCGCTCGCCGGGCTGCTCGCCTCGCTCACCCAGTCGCTGCTGATCCCGGTGCTGCCGAAGATCACCACCGACCTGCACAGCTCCACCGGCGACGTGCAGTGGCTGCTGACGTCCACGCTGCTGGTCGCGTCCGTCGCGGTGCCGGTGGCCGGCCGGCTCGGCGACCTGTACGGCAAGAAGGTCACGCTGATCGCGGCGGCGGCCGCGCTCTGCGTCGGCTCGCTGGTCTCCGCGCTGAGCGACGGCCTGGTGCCGATGATCGTCGGCCGCGCGATCGTCGGCGTCTCGATGGCCGTGATCCCGCTGGGCATCAGCCTGTTGAGCTCGATCCTGCCGCGCGAGCGGGCATCGGCGGGGATCGCCCTGGTCAGCGCGATGCTCGGGATCGGCGGCGCGCTCGGGGTGCCGATGGCCGCGTGGATCGGCGAGCACGCCGACTACCACCTGCTCTTCTGGATCTGCGCGGCCGGCGGCGCGCTGTCGGTGCTCGGCACCTGGCTGCTGCTCAGCGAGCCGCCCGGGCGCTCCACCGGCCGGCTCGACCTGCCGGGCACCGTGGTGCTCGCCGGCGGCCTGGTCTGCCTGCTGCTGCCGCTGAGCCAGGCGTCCAGTTGGGGCTGGTCGTCGCCGACCACGATCGGCCTGCTGGTCGCCGCGGCGGTGCTGCTGGCCGGGTTCGTGGTCTGGGAGCGCCGCGCGGCCTCGCCGCTGGTCGACGTCCGGGTCAACGCCGCGCCCGCGCTGCTGCTGACGAACGTCGCGTCCGTCTGCGTCGGCTTCGCGCTGTTCGCCACGCTCATCGGCACCGCCTCCTACGTGGAGGCGCCGCGCGTGACCGGCTACGGCTTCGGCTCGTCCGTGGTGGTGGGCGGCCTGTGCCTGCTGCCCAGCGGCGTGGCGATGCTCATCCTGTCGCCGGCCTCGGCGGCGATCACCAACGCGGTCGGGCCGAAGATCACCCTGGCCATCGGCGCGACCATCGTGGCGGCCGGCTTCGTGGTGCGGATCGCGCTCACCGGCCACCTGTGGGAGATCATCCTCGGCACCAGCATCGCCGGGGCCGGCACCGGTATCGCGTACGCGGCCATGCCCGCGCTGATCAACCTCGCCGCGCCGCGCTCGGCCCTCGCGGCCGCCAACGGCCTCAACTCGCTCTTCCGCTCCGTCGGCAGCTCGCTGGCCAGCGCGGTCGGCGGCACCCTGTTCGCCTCGCAGGTGATCGTGCTGGGCGGCCAGGCCATACCCTCCCTGCACGCCTACCGGCTGCTCTTCGGGATCTGCGCGGGCGCGGCCCTGCTCGGCGCCCTGATCGCGCTGACGGTGCCCACCTCGCCGCAGGAGGAGGAAGCCGCGCAGGCGGAACCGGTACCGGCCTGACGCTCCCCGCCTGATGCTCCCCCGGCCGGGTGGAACACCCCGGCCGGGGCCGCCGGGACGGGAAAAGGGGCGGCCCGGCGGCGCCCGCGCGATCTATGCTGGCGGGTGCAGCTGGTTCGCCCCTGCCCGCCAGGCAGGCGCGTCGCAAGAGGGAACCCGGTGGGAATCCGGGACTGCCCCGCAGCGGTGAGTGGGAACGACCGCCGTCAGACGCACTGGGTCCGCCTCGGACCTGGGAAGCGACGGCCAGTAGGTGTCTGCCCCCGGCAGGCGTGCCCGCGAGTCCGAAGACCTGCCCGTTGCCCGTACGCGACCACTCGCGTGCGGAAGTCCCGGTGACCTCGTGGGCGGGTCGGCGTACATGGGCAGGCAGGTGGACGAGCGCGCGCCGTCGTCGGTGCGCCGGGTCCGTACCGGTCCGGTGTGCCGCCTTCGCACCCTCGTCCCGTCGCCGGGATGCCAGGGAGACATCTCGCGAAGGAGAGTTCCGTGTCAGCGAAGTCCGCAGCCGCGGCAGCACGGGCCACCGTGTACGGCTACCCCCGCCAGGGACAGCACCGGGAACTGAAGAAGGCCGTCGAGGGCTACTGGAAGGGCCAAGTCGGCGCCGACGCCCTCCGGCAGACCGCCGCCGACCTGCGCCGCGCCAACTGGCGGCAGCTCGCCGGGGCCGGCCTCCACGAACTGCCCACCGGCGACTTCTCGTACTACGACCACGTGCTCGACACCAGCGTCATGGTCGGCGCCGTGCCCGAGCGGCACCGCGCGGCCGTCGCCGCCGACCGGCTCGACGGCTACTTCGCGATGGCCCGCGGCACCCAGGACACGGCGCCGCTGGAGATGACGAAGTGGTTCGACACCAACTACCACTACCTGGTGCCCGAGTTGGGTCCGGACACCGTCTTCCGCGCGGACTCCTCCCAGCAGGTCGGCGAGCTGCGCGAGGCCCTCGCGCTCGGGTACGACGCGCGGCCGGTGCTCGTCGGCCCCGTGACCTACCTGCTGCTCGCCAAGGCCGCGCCCGGCGCGCCGGCCGGGTTCGAGCCGCTGTCCCTGCTGGACCGGCTGCTGCCGGTGTACGCGGAGGTGCTCGCCGACCTGCGGGCCGCCGGCGCGGCGTGGGCGCAGCTCGACGAGCCCGCCCTCGTACAGGACCGCACGCCGGCCGAACTGGCCGCGGCCGAGCGCGCCTACCGCGCGCTGGGCGGCGCCGCCGACCGGCCGAAGCTGCTCGTCGCGTCCTACTTCGACCGGCTCGGCGAGGCGCTGCCGGTGCTGGCCGCGGCCCCCGTCGAGGGCCTGGCACTGGACTTCACCGGCCCGGCCGCCGCCAACCTCGACCACCTCGCCGCCGTCGGCGGGCTGCCCGGCAAGCGCCTGGTCGCCGGTGTCGTCGACGGCCGCAACATCTGGATCAACGACCTCCAACGGTCGCTGTCCACGCTCGGCACCCTCCTCGGCCTCGCCGACCGCGTCGACGTCGCCGCCTCCTGCTCGCTGCTGCACGTGCCGCTGGACACCGCGCCCGAACGGGACATCGACCCGCAGGTGCGGCGCTGGCTGGCCTTCGCGCGGCAGAAGGCCGCCGAGGTCGCCACGCTCGCCAGGGGCCTGGCCGAGGGCACCGGCAGCATCGCGGGCGAACTCGCCGCCTGCCGCGCCGCCCTCGCCTCCCGCGCGGCCTCCCCGATCACCCGCGACCCCGCCGTACGCGCCCGGGTCGCGGCGGTCACCGACGCCGACGCCCACCGCGCCCAGCCGTACCCGGAGCGGGCCGCCGCCCAGCGGGCCCGCCTCGGGCTGCCGCTGCTGCCCACCACCACCATCGGCTCCTTCCCGCAGACCGCCGAGCTGCGCACCGCCCGCGCCGACCTGCGCGCCGGGCGGATCGACCCGGCCGGCTACGAGGAGCGGATCAGGGCCGAGATCGGCGAGGTGATCTCCTTCCAGGAGCGGACGGGCCTGGACGTGCTGGTGCACGGCGAGCCCGAGCGCAACGACATGGTCCAGTACTTCGCCGAGCAGCTCACCGGCTACCTCGCCACGCGGCACGGCTGGGTCCAGTCCTACGGCACCCGGTACGTGCGCCCGCCGATCCTGGCCGGGGACATCTCCCGGCCCGGGCCGATGACCGTGCGCTGGACCTCCTACGCGCAGTCGCTGACCTCACGCCCGGTCAAGGGCATGCTCACCGGCCCGGTCACCATGCTCGCCTGGTCCTTCGTCCGCGACGACCAGCCGCCCGGCGACACCGCCCGGCAGGTCGCCCTCGCACTGCGCGACGAGGTGGCCGACCTGGAGGCGGCCGGGACGGCGGTGATCCAGGTCGACGAGCCGGCGCTGCGCGAGACGCTGCCGCTGCGCGCGGCCGACCGCCCCGCCTACCTGGCCTGGGCAACCACGGCCTTCCGGCTCACCACCGCGGCGGCCGGTCCGGCCACCCAGATCCACACCCACATGTGCTACGCCGAGTTCGGGGACATCGTGCAGGCCATCGAGGACCTCGACGCCGACGTCATCAGCCTGGAGGCCGCCCGCTCCCACATGCAGGTCGCCACCGAACTCGCCGGCCGCGGCTACCCGCGGGAGGCCGGTCCGGGCGTCTACGACATCCACTCGCCGCGCGTACCGGACGCGCAGGAGGCGGCGGCCCTGCTGCGCAAGGGACTTGAGGCCATCCCGGCCGAGCGGCTGTGGGTCAACCCGGACTGCGGCCTGAAGACCCGCGGCTGGCCCGAGACCCGGGCGTCCCTGGCCCACCTGGTGGCAGCCGCCCGCACGGTCCGGGCGGAGCTGGCCGCGAACTGACCCGGCCCGGCCGCGGGTCGGGGGGCGAGGGCCCGCCGGTCCGCGGCCGGGCGCCGGGTCACGGCCGGGTGCGGCGCAGCAGGTAGGTGTCCATGATCCAGCCGTGCCGGGCGCGGGCCTGCGCCCGGACCTCCCGGATGCGGTCGGCGACGTCGGCGAGCGGGCCGGCGACCAGGATCTCGTCCGGGGTGCCGAGGTAGGCGCCCCAGTAGATCCAGACGCCGTCGCCCTCGACCTGGGTGAAGGACTCGTGGGCGTCGAGCATCACGACCACGTCGCTGTCCACGCCGCCCTCCTGTCCGGGGAAGATCTCCGGGAGGCGGCGCGCGGGGGTGATGTGGACGGGCCGGCCGACCTGGTTCAGGCCGATCCGGTGCCGGGCGGCCAGCGCGGAGACGCTGCTGATGCCGGGCACCACCTCGACGTCGAAGGCGACGGTGCCGCGGGCGGCGATCTCGTCGAGCATGCTGAGCGTGCCGTCGTAGAGCGCCGGGTCGCCCCAGACGAGGAAGGCGCCCGCCTGGCCGGGCGCCAACTCGTCGCGGATCAGCTGCTCGCAGGCGTCCGCGCGCTTGCTCCGCCAGTCGTGCACGGCGGCGGTGTACGCGCCGCGCCCGGCGGCCGCCCGGTCGCGCGGCGGGTCTTCCGTCTCCACGATCCGGTGCGGCCGGTCGGAGTGCTCCTCGATCACGGCCCGCCGGAAGTCCGTCAGGGACGCCTTGACCGGCCCCTTCCCGATCAGGAAGAAGACGTCGGCGCGGCGGATGGCGCGCACCGCGCCGAGCGTCAGGTGGTCGGGGTCGCCGGCTCCGATGCCGATGACGAGGAGGTGGCGCTGCTCCGTGCTCATCTGCGGGCTTTCCAGGTGGTCGGTGGAGAAACCGCTGGTCCGCGGCAACCGCGCGCCCGCCGGGGGCGCGCTGCACGAAGCGTACGCTGCGCCGCGCCACGCCCGTCAGCGGGCCGTGGCGTCCCAGGCCGTGCCGGACACATCCCGCCTGCCCGGCGGGGCCCGGCACGCACGCTCCCCCCTGCCTCCGGCGGGAGGCGCCCCCAGCGTTGCCGGTCGTCGGCGCGGCCCGCCGCGCTCTGTTCCCCAGCGCTTCGCCTGGGCTACCCCCATCCTCCGCCGTGCGATCGGGGGGCACCGCCCATGCCGTAGGCCACGGGGGAGCACCAGACCCCGTCGGCCCCCGACCTTTGGGCGGGACGACGCTACGGGTCAGGCACGGTCCGGCCGCCCGTCACCGCCCGGCAGGGGTCTTCTCGCCGGCCTCGATCGGCACCGGCAGGTGGTTCTCGGCCGGCGGCAGCGGGCAGGTGGCCAGGTCGGTGTAGGCGCAGGGGAGGTTGGCGGCCCGGTTGAAGTCGATCAGGACGGTGCCGTCGGCGTCAGGCGCGGCCAGCGACAGGGAGCGGTTGGCGGCGTAGGTGGTGACCCCGGAGGTGGCGTCGGTGAACAGCACCAGCAGGCTGCCGGGGGTGCGGCCGTTGAACGCGGTGAGCCGGTGGGTGGTGCCGTCGAGCTCGAACTCGACCTCGCCGGGGGCGTCGTAGACGTGCTGGAGGCCCTCGACGGCGGCGCCGACGGTCGTCGGGCGCGGGGCGTCGAACGGCAGGTAGCGGCCGGTGCGGGCCCAGCGCGGGTCGGGGGCGTAGGCGGGGGTGCCGGTGAAGTCGCGCAGCAGGGCGTTGTCGGGGTGGCGGGGGCGGAGGATGTCGTGGCCGCCGCGCTTGGCGATCTCGATGACGGCGTCCCCGGCGGTGGGGAAGAGCCCGTCGCGTTCGGCGATCACGCCGAACGCGTGGCGGCCGCGCAGGACCTGGCCGTCGAGGGTCAGCTCCTCGCCGTCGGCGAGGTCGACCACCACGCCGTCCTCGGTGGCCGACCAGGCGCCGGGCGCGTCGGGGAAGCGGGTGGGCGTGGCGTCGAGCCAGCGCAGGCTGGTGACGGCGAGGAAGCCGTGCGGGTCGGCGAGGACCCGTTCGTGCGCGGTGTGCCACTCCTCCCACTGGCGGGTGAAGGTCTCCTGCGCGGTCGCTTCGGCTTGTACGGTCATGGCGCTCCGTTCGGGGGTCGGACGGGCCCGGGCGGGCCGGGCCGGGGTCGGTTCAGCGGTGGTCGGTGTTCTCGCGGTCGGCGGCCTGTTCGAGGCGGCGGAACCGGCTGGCGTGGAAGACGAGCGGCGTGACCGCGTGGTCGGCGTCCAGCGCGTGCACCCGCAGCAGCACGATGTCGTGGTCGCCGGCCCGGACCAGCTGCTCGACGGAGCAGTCGAACCAGGCGCTGCCGCGGTCCAGCAGCACCGCGCCGTCGGCGGTGGCATGCCAGTCCAGCCCGGCGAACCGGTCGGCGCCGCGGGCGGCGAGCTGCGCGCAGTCGCGTTCCTGGTCGGCGCCGAGCACGGTGACGCCGAGCCGGGCGCGGCCGGCCAGCGCCGGCCACGTGGTGGAGGTGTGCGCCACGCACACCGACAGCAGCGGCGGGTCGAGGGAGACGGAGGTGAAGGAGTTGGCCGCCATGCCGGTGGGCACCCCGTCGACCAGCGCGGCTACCGCGGTCACGCCGGTGGGGAACGCGCCGAACACCCGGCGCAGTTCGGTGGCGGAGAGCGCCTCCTCCCCGGTGGGCAGCCGGCGCTGCGGCCGGTCGGGGTGCGGCGGCCGGGCGGCGGGGTCGGCGCGGTGCGCGGGGTCGTCAAGGTGGACGGGGTCGTCGCGGTGGACGGCGGCGGGCGGACGGGCCGGCTGGCGGGCACCGCGCCCGTCGTGCCGCTCGTCCCTGCGCTGCGCCCTGGTCGTCGTCATCGTCGCGTCCACTCCTCGGCCAGCAGCTGGTACGAGCGGACCCGGTCCGCGTGATCGTGGGTGATGGTGGTGATCAGCAGTTCGTCGGCGCCGGTGGCGTCGCGCAGCGTCTCCAGCTGGTCGGCGACCTGCCGCGCCGTCCCGACGAACTGCGTCTCGACCCGGTCGGCGACCAGGTCCCGGTCCTCGTCGCTCCAGGCGAGGGCGCGGGCCTGCTCGGGGGTGGGGAAGCGGATGGCGCCCGCGCCGGTGCGGATGCTGCGCACCCACGGGCCGTAGCCGGCGGCCAGCTCCCGCGCGGTGCCCTCGTCCGCGGCCACCACGACGTCGGCGGACACGCTCACATACGGCCGGTCCAGCTCCGCCGACGGCACGAACGCCGCCCGGTAGCCCTCGGCGGCCTCCAGTACGGTGGCCGGGCTGACGTGGTAGTTCGCCGCGAACCGCAGCCCGTGGGCGCCGGCGGTCTGGGCGCTGATCCCGGCGCTGCTGCCGAGTATCCACACCTGGAGGTCGGCGCCCTCGCCGGGGACGACGTGGGCGGCGGTGCCGTCCTCGGTGGCGTAGTCGCCGCCGAGCAGCGCGAGGATGTCCGCGATTTGCTCGGCGTAGGGCTGCGGCTGGGCTCCGGGCAGGGTCATCAGGCGCTGGTGCAGGGCGAAGCGGGGCGAGGTGAGCAGCTTCTCGGGGGCGAACCGGGCGGGGATGCGCAGGCCGTTCGGGGTGCGGCCGTCGACGACGGGCGTGGTGGCGGTGAGCGCGGGCTGCCGGCCGGCCGCGGGCGGGACCGGCCCGCCGGAGCGGCCCAGGCCCAGGTCGAAGCGGCCGGGGTGCAGCGCGTCGAGCAGCCCGAACTCCTCGACGGTGGACAGCGCGGTGCGGTGTCCGAGCTGCACCGCGCCCGACCCGAGCCGGATGGTGGAGGTGGCGGCCGCGGTCAGGGCGAGCACCACCGCCGGGGAGGTGCCGGCGACCCCGGGGTTGAGGTGGTGCTCGGCGAACCAGTGGCGGGTGTAGCCGAGTTGTTCGGCCTGCCGGGCGAGGTCGATGCTGTTGCGCAGGGCCTGGCCGGCGCTGGAGCCGGTGGAGATCGGCACCAGGTCCAGGACGGCGAGCGGGGTGGGGGCCACGGATGCTCCTTGTCAGGCGGCCGCGGACGGGGCCGCGGCGGGGTCGGACGTCGGCGCGGAGGGGTCGGGCGCGGCCGGGGCGCCGACCGGGCCCCAGGGCCACGGTGGGTCGGGGATGTCCCGGCGCAGGGTCGGCGCGATGTCCGACTGGAACAGCGCGAGCGCGTCGCGGTGCTGGGTGTCGGTGAGGCCGTCCGCGTCGGCGTGCAGGTGGAGCACGCTGTGGCCGAACTGCTCGTGGTAGCGGTGGACCTTGTCGATGATCTGCTGCGGGCTGCCGATCAGCGCCGAGCTGCGCGCGACGAAGTCCTCCAGGGTCGGGAAGACCGGTTCCAGGCCGAGCCGCTTGGAGAACGCGAGCCGGCCCTCGAAGACGGGGCGGTAGGCGGCCAGGGCCTCCTGCGAGGTGCGCGCGGCGTAGTAGCCGGCGCTGCCCGCGCCCACGGTGGCGAGCGCCGGGTCGTGGCCGTAGTGCGCCCACCGCTCCCGGTAGTAGCGCACCAACTCGGCGTAGGGCTCGATGGGGTTGGTGACGTTGGCGGAGAACAGCGGGTCGCCGTAGCGGGCGGCGAGGTCGACCGACTCGCGGCTGGTGGCGCTGCCGTGCCAGACCCGGATCGGCTGCTGGAACGGCCGCGGCCACACCTCGGCCTCCTCCAGGGCGGGCCGGAACCGCGGGCGGGCGGTGGTGCGGTCCTGCCGCCACAGGGTGCGGAACAGCTCGTAGCTCTCGGCGTTGCGGTCCCACTGGTCGTCGGTGGTGACGTGGAACAGCTCGCGCTGGGCGGAGCCGTTGCCCTTGCCGACGATCAGCTCCAGCCGGCCGTCGGAGAGGTGGTCGAGGGTGGCGTAGTCCTCGTAGGCCCGTACCGGGTCGAGCAGGCTGAGCGTGGTGACCGCGGTGAACAGCCGGATGCGGGAGGTGAGGGCGGCGAGGTGGCTGAGCACCACCGGCGGCGCCGAGGAGATGAACGGCCGTTCGTGGCGCTCCCCGACGCCGAAGCCGTCGAAACCCAGCTCCTCGGCGAGCAGGGCGTTGTCGACGACTTCCTGGAACCGGGCGCGGGTGGACTTGCGCTCACCGGTGACGGGGTGGGGCGCGTGAACGATCAGGGTGATGGCGAGGAACTTCACGACGCGGCCCTCACCTCACCGGCCGCGGCCGGTGCTCCGGCGCGGACCGGGCCCGGGCGGTCGGGGTGGGCCAGGCCCAGGTGGTCGCGCAGGGTCTCGCCCTCGTACTCGGTGCGGAAGACGCCGCGCTCCTGGAGCAGCGGCACCACGGTGTCCGCGAACTCGTCGAGGCCGCCCGGGGTGAGGTGGGGCGCGAGGATGAAGCCGTCGCTGGCGTCGGCCTGGACGAACGCGTCGAGCTGAGCGGCGACGTGCTCGGCGGTGCCGACGAAGGACTGCCGCCCGGTCAGTTCGATCACCAGGTCCCGGATGGAGAGCTTGCGTTCCTCGGCGACGGCCCGCCAGCGGGCGGCGGTCTGCGCGCGGTCCTCGCGGTGGGCGTCGGCGCGGCCGCGGCCGATCGGCTCGGCGTCGGTCAGCGGCTCGACGTCCGGCAGCGGGCCCTCCGGGTCGTAGGCGCTCAGGTCGCGGTTCCACAGCCGCTCCAGGAAGGCGATCGCGGTGGCCCCGCTGACCTGCTGGCGGCGGATCACCCGGGACTTCTCCTCGGCGTCGGCCGCGCTGTCGCCGAGGACGAAGCTCACGCCGGGCAGGATCAGCAGCTCCTCGGCGGTGCGGCCGTACTTCGGGAGGCGGCCCTTGACGTCGGCGTAGAACGCCTTGCCCGCCTCCAGGGTGCCGTGCCGGGTGAAGATCGCGTCGGCGGCGGAGGCGGCGAACTCCCGGCCCTGCTCGGAGTCGCCGGCCTGGAAGACCACCGGGTGGCCCTGCGGGCCGCGCGGCACGTTGAAGTGGCCGCGGATGTCGAACTGGGTGGTGCGGTGGTCGAACCGGCCGGGTCCCGGCGCCCGCAGGAAGGCGCCGCCCGCCCGGTCCGCGATGACCTCGCCGCCCGGCCAGGAGTCCAGCAACTCCCGTACGGCGGTGAGGAACTGGCGGGCCCGCTCGTAGCGGTCGGGCTGGGCGAGGTAGCCGCCGCGGCGGAAGTTCTCGCCGGTGAAGGCGTCCCAGGAAGTGACCACGTTCCAGGCGGCGCGACCGCCCGAGAGGTGGTCGAGCGACGCGAACTGCCGGGCCACCTCGTAGGGTTCGTTGAAGGTGGAGTTGATGGTGCCGGCCAGGCCCAGCCGGTCGGTGACGGCGGCGAGCGCGGCCAGCACCGTGAAGGTGTCGGGGCGGCCGACGACGTCCAGGTCGTGGATGAGGCCGCCCTGTTCGCGCAGCCGCAGCCCCTCGGCCAGGAACAGGAAGTCGAACTTCGCCCGTTCCGCGGTGCGCGCCAGGTGGACGAAGGAGCTGAAGTCGATCTGGCTGCCGGCGGCCGGGTCGCTCCACACGGTGGTGTTGTTGACGCCGGGGAAGTGCGCGGCGAGGTGGATCTGCTTGCGCGGCTTGCCATTGCTGCCGGGTGTGCCGGTCCGGTCGGTGCTGCTCATGCGGGGTCTGCCTCCTGGGGCTTCGCGCGGGTCGCTCAGGCGGGGGCGTAGCGGTTGGCCGGGCGGGGCAGGCCGAGCAGCCCGCGCAGCGTGTCGGCCTGGTACGACTCGCGGAAGGCGCCGCGGCGCTGGAGTTCGGGCACCAGGTCGCGGCTGACCCGGGCCAGGTCGTAGGGCAGCGTCGCGGGGCGCAGCCGGAAGCCGGTCAGCCCGGTGGCGGCGAACTCCAGCAGCAGGTCGGCGAGTTCGGCGGCGGTGCCGGTGAAGACCAGGGCGTCACTGGCGTAGGGCGCGTCCAGTTCGGCGTCCAGCCGGGCGCGGCGCTCGGCGGCCCGGCCGGGCTCCTCGTCGAGGAAGACCACCAGGTCCGCAAAGACGTGCACGGTCTGGCCGCCCCGCCCGGCCTCCTCCTGCGCCTGGCGGATCTCGCCGACGACCGCGGCCGCCTGCCCGATGCCGTGCGGGGTGGTGAAGCCGAGGTCGGCGGAGGAGGCGACCAGGCGGAAGGGCTCGGTGCGGTGCGCGAGCGCGGCCACCAGCGGCTGACCCTGCGGCGGGCGCGGGGTGATGGAGGGCCCCTTGACGCTGAAGTGCGGTCCCTCGAAGTCGATGTAGTGCAGCTTGTCGCGGTCGATGAAGCGGCCGGTGGCCACGTCGCGGATCTCCGCGTCGTCCTCCCAGCTGTCCCACAGCCGCCGCACCACCTCGACGTAGTCGGCGGCCTCGCCGAACAGCTCGGCCAGCAGCGCCCTGCCGTCCGGGGTGTCCAGCGCGTCGAGCGACAGCCCGGGCAGGGTGCGGCGGCCGAAGTGCGCGGCCTCGTCGGGCCGGGCGGACACCCGCACCTGGACCCCGGCGCGGCCGGTGCTGACGTAGTCGAGGGTGGCGATCGCCTTCGACAGGTGGAACGGCTCGGTGTGGGTGACCACCGCGACCGGCAGCAGGCCGATGTGCCGGGTCAGCGGTGCGATCCGGGCGGCGGTCAGCACCGCGTCCAGCCGGCCGCGCACCTGGTCGGTCCGCTCGTCGGGGCCGGTGGGCAGGGACGACTGGAGGCCGAGGGAGTCCTCGATGGTGAGCAGGTCCAGCAGGCCGCGTTCGGCCTCGGCGGCCAGGTCGGCCCAGTAGCGCGCGGTGAACAGCTCGGCCGGCCGCGCGTCGGCCTCCCGCCAGGCGGCGGGGTGCCAGCCGGCGCCGTCGAGGGCGACCGCGAGGTGGAGGGGGGTGGTGGATCGGGACATGGACGTACCGCTTCCTGCTCGGACGGGCCGCGGGCGAACGGCCGGGGCATGGAGGTCGGGGTGTGGACGGATCGGAGTGCGTACGGCATCGGGTGCCTACGAGGGCGCCGGGCCGCAGGTCCCCTCCGCACGCGGCGGACCGGCGGCCGCGGGGCCGGCGGCGGGCAGGCCGGAGGGAACCGGACGGGCCCGCACCGGGAACGGCGTCGTCCCCGGGTGGGCCGGCGGAAGGACGGAGGATGCGCGCAGAGCGCCAGGGTGAAGCGGGGGGGTGGAGCGGGCTCAGCCGGCGGTACGCGGCAGCCGGGCCGTCGGTGTGCCCGGACACAGGGCGCCGGCGACGCGCTGGAGGTCGATGTGGCGGCGCGAGTACGTGACGAGGCCGGGTACGCCGGGGGGCGTCGACTGCTCGCTGTCGCCGCGCACTTCGCACCTCCCGCCTCGATCGGCTCACGCCTGCCGAGCTCGCGCTTGCCGAGCCGCCGTCGGCTCCGCCGGGTCGTCACCTGGAGCACCCCACCGCGACGGAGGGTTGCCGGTCAGCCGGCCAGGGCCTTGGTTGCTGACGCTCATGACCTGCAAGCACGGTAACTCGGTGCCGTGTTCGAACACAATCCCCCCTCGCCGGACGCGATCCGCGCCACATCCGGCGGGCGCCGAGGGGGATTGCCCGGCCGCCGCCCTGCGGTTAACGTGCTGAGGGCACGGGCCCGGTGTCACGCGGCCCGCCACGACCGGTGTCCGCGGTCGTACCACCGGCCGTCAGGCCCGGCGCCCACAGCGCCGAAGACAGCGAGGGGACGGGCATGGACGCAGACCGACGCGGCCTGGCGCAGTGTCCCCGCGGCTTCGCCCGGACCCGGGTGGTCCGGCGCCATGTCGACCTGCTCCGCGTGTGCAGCGCCCTGTGTCCGGGGACGCCCGCGGCCCGCTGACGGCCCGCCGCCGTTCCTTCCGCACCTCCCGCACCTCCCGCTTTCCCACCGCCGCGCCATCGGTGCCGCGGCCCACTCCCCGGCGTGCGCGGCCGGCTGAACTCCCGCCCGCCCCTGCCCTCCTTCCCGGTGGCCCCGCCCGGCCGGCCGGCCCCGCGCGGGGCCGCCATGCCCGGATGCCGCCGCGCTCCCCGACGAGACGGGAACCCCGACGATGCCCCAGCACGACACCTCCGGGCCGGTCACCGCCGCCCCCGGCCACCCGCCGCCCCCGCCCGACCCGACCGCGCCCGGCAAACCCGCGGACGCGGGCCGGCCCGCGTCCGACCGGCCCACCACGTCCGCAGCCGATCAGCCCGCTGAGCCGAAATCCGACCGGCCGCCGTCCCCGGAGTTCCGCGCGCTGGACGTCCGCCCGGCCGACGCCTCGCTGCTCGCCGCCCGGATCGTGCCGCTGCGGCGGCCGGGGCAGTGGCTCTCGGCGGCGGTGCTGCTGGTGCTCTTCGCGATGCTCGTCCACACCCTGGCCACCAACCCGCGCTTCCAATGGCACGTGGTCGGCCACTACTTCCTCAGCTCCTCGATCCTGCACGGCCTCGAGCTGACCCTGTGGCTGACCGGCGCGGTGATGGCCAGCGGCTACCTGCTGGGGGTCGGCGTCGCCGCGATGCGGCTGTCGCGCAACCCCGTGCTGCGCGCGCTGAGCTTCGGCTACGTCTGGCTGGTGCGCTCGGTCCCGCCGCTCGTCCAACTGCTCTTCTGGTACGAACTGGCCTCGCTGTACCCGCGGTTGTCGGTGGGGGTGCCGTTCGGGCCGCAGTTCACGGGCGTCTCGACCGCGCACCTGTTCAGCGGGGTGCTGGCCGCCTACGTCGGGCTGACGCTGGACGTGGCCGCGTTCTCCTCGGAGATCGTCCGCGGCGGCATCCTGTCGGTCGACCGCGGGCAGCGCGAGGCGGCGCGGGCGCTGGGGCTGGGCGAGGGGCGGATCTTCCGCCGGATCGTGCTGCCGCAGGCCATGCCCGCGATCATCCCCGCCTCCGGCAACCTGCTGATCGGCATGCTGAAGGCGACCTCGATCGTCAGCGTCATCGCGGTCCAGGACCTGCTGTACTCCAGCCAGTTGATCTACAACCAGAACTTCCTGATCATGCCGCTGCTGCTGGTCGCCACCCTCTGGTACGTCATCCTGACCACGCTGCTGTCGGTCGGCCAGTACTACGTCGAGCGGCACTACGCGCGCGGCAGCGAGCGGCCCGGCGACCGTACCGCGCGCGGCTTCTGGCAGGTGGCCCGCGCGAACGTACCGCTGTTCGGGCCGGCCGGCACCTCCACCGCGGCGGGGCTGTCATGAGCGCCGACGGGCGGCCGCTGGTGCGGGTGCGCGGCCTGCGCAAGAGCTACGGCGCGCACACCGTGCTGGACGGTGTGGACCTCGACGTGCGCGAGGGCGAGGTCACGGTGCTGCTCGGGCCGTCCGGGTCCGGGAAGTCGACGCTGCTGCGCTGCGTGAACCACCTGGAGCGGCCGGACGCCGGGTTCGTGGAGATCGGCGGCGAGCTGGTCGGCTACCGGCACGACGGCGGGCGGCTGCACGAGCTGCGGGCGCGCGCGGTCACCCGGCAGCGGGCGGACGTCGGCATGGTCTTCCAGCAGTTCAACCTCTTCCCGCACCTGACGGTGCTCGGCAACATCGTCGAGGCACCGGTGGCGGTGCGCGGCGTCCCCCGCAAGCAGGCCGCCGCCCGGGCGCGCGAACTGCTCGAACGGGTGGGCCTGGCGGGCCGGGAGGACTCCTATCCCCGGCAGTTGTCCGGCGGCCAGCAGCAGCGGGTGGCGATCGCCCGCGCGCTGGCGATGGACCCGCGGCTGCTGCTCTTCGACGAGCCGACCAGCGCGCTCGACCCCGAACTCGTGGGCGAGGTGCTGGCGGTGATCCAGGACCTGGCGGTCAGCGGTATGACGATGATCGTCGTCACCCACGAGATCGGCTTCGCCCGCAAGGCCGCCGACACCGTGGTCTTCCTCGACGGCGGACGGATCATCGAATCCGGCGCCCCCGCCGACGTGTTGAGCGCGCCACAGCACGAACGCGCCCGCTCCTTCCTCGCCGCGGTCCTCTGACTCTTCCGCCCGCACCCCGCCCGCACCCCGCCTGCTCCCCCGCGGCCCCCTGCTGCCGCGCACCCGCCGGCGCCCTTCGCCGGTCTCCCCGAAAGGCACTCCCGTGACCACCGAACGCCGTTCCCACCGCCGCTCCGTGAGACTCGCGGCCACCGCCGCCGCCACCGCGGCCGCCCTCGCGCTGCTCGCCGCCTGCGGCGGCTCCTCCGGCGACTCCGCCGGCACCTCCTCCGACGCGGGCGCCAAACCCGCTGCCAGCGGCGGGAGTTCGACCGCGATCCCCACCCAGGACGTGGTCTCCGCCGTCACCGCCGACCCGAAGCTCACCGCCGAACTGCCCGCCAAGGTCCGCGCCAGCGGCACCCTGACGCTCGGCACCACCCTCCAGCCGGGCGTGCAGGGCCTGCCGCACGCCGGCCAGGACAACGGCAAGGACGTCGGCCTGGACGTGGACCTGCGCAACGCCGTCGCCAAGGTGCTCGGCGTCACCTGGAAGGTGCAGAACGGCACCTTCCCCACGATCATCCCCGGTGTGCAGAACGGCCGTTACGACGTCGGCCAGGACAACTTCGGCGCCACCAAGGAACGCGAGAAGGTGGTCGACTTCGCGACCTACCTCAACGACGGGCAGGCGTTCCTCGGTTCGCGCACCGTCTCCCTCACGTCGGTGAAGAAGCTCACCGACCTGTGCGGCCTGACCGTCGCCACCTCGCCCGGCTCGACCTTCCAGCAGATCCTCACCGACGGCGCCGGCGACTGCGCGAAGGCCGGCAAGAAGCCTTACAAGGTGCAGTACTTCGCCGACAGCGCGCCGATCTTCCTCGGCCTGGCCAACGGCAAGGTCGATGTGATGTTCGGCCCGACCCTCGGCCTGAAGTACGACGCGACCCGGATCGCGGGCACCAGGTTCCTCGGCCAGATCAGCACCACCGCCGTAGGCTTCGTCACCGCCCGCAACTCGCCGATCGCCCCGGCGCTGCGCGACGCGGTGAACAAGCTGATCGCCGACGGCACCTACGCGAAGATCTTCGCCAAGTGGGGGGTGCCCGGCACCGGCATCACCAAGTCCGAGCTGAACCCGGCCACGACCTTCTGACCCGGGGCCCGCTCAGCGGCTCACGCCGTCCCAGGCGGGCAGGGGCGCGCCCCGCGCACCCGGGCGCACCGCGAACAGGCCGCCGTCGGGCCCGCCCGCGCTGATCAGCAGCGTGTCGAGGCCGGGCCCGGCGAAGGCCGCGCTCGACGGGTGCGCCACGGGGACCCGTACGGTCGCCAGGTGCCGGGCGTCGGGCGCGTGGCAGCGCACCTCGCCCGCGCCCCACACCGCGAGCCACAGGTTGCCGTCGCGGTCGGTGCACAGCCCGTCCGGCAGCCCGCCGCGCACCGCGAGGAAGCCCCGGCGCGGCCCGGCCCGGCCGGTCACCGGGTCGTAGCCGCGGACCCGGACCAGTCCGGCGCCGGTGTCCACGCTGTACATCAGCGTGCCGTCGGGCGACCAGGCCAGGCCGTTGGAGCAGGTCAGGTCGGTGTCCAGGGGGCGGGGGCGGCCGTCGCCCGCGAGCCGGACCAGGATGTCCGCGCCGCGGCGGCCGTCGAGCGCGGCCGAGCCGACCAGGAAGCGCCCGGTCGGGTCGCAGCCGCCGTCGTTCAGCCGGGCCGGGGCGCCCTGCGGCAGCACCCGGGCGCCGGCCCGGCGGGTGCCGTCGGGCAGCAGCACCGTCAGGCCGTACCGGCCCGCGACCAGCAGGCGGCCGTCGGCGGCGCAGGCGACCGCGGCGGCCGGGCCCGGGAGGCGGTGCCTGCGCACCACCTCCACCCGGCCGGGCCGCAGCCGCCCCTCGTGGACCAGTCCGGCGTCGATGTCCACCCACAGCAGCCGTTCGCGCGGGCCGTCCCAGACCGGGCCCTCGGCGAGCCGGAAGCCGCCGGTGCGCACCGGCCGGGCGTCGAAGGTCAGCACCGCGCGGTCACCGGGCGGCCGCCGCGCCGGTCCGGGCCGCGTCGGGCGCGCTCAGGCATCGGCGCACACCGAGCGGTGCCGGCCGAGGCCGTCGATCTCCATCTCGACCACGTCGCCGGCGGACAGGTAGGGGAAGCGGCCGGAGAGCGCGACGCCCTCGGGGGTGCCGGTGTCGATCAGGTCGCCCGGCTCCAGGACCAGGTACTGGGACAGGTGCCGGACGATCTCGGCGACGCCGAAGATCATGTCGGCGGTCGAGGAGTCCTGCCGGGGCTCGCCGTTGACCCAGGAGCGCAGCCGCAGCGCCTGCGGGTCGGGCACCTCGTCGGCGGTCAGCAGCCAGGGGCCGAGCGGGTGGAAGGTCTCGCAGCTCTTGCCCTTGGCCCACTGGCCGCCGGGGGTGCCGAGCTGGAAGGCCCGCTCGGAGACGTCGTCGCCCAGCGCGTAGCCGGCGACGTACGCCAGCGGGTCGTCGTCCGCGGCGAGGTAGCGGGCGCGGCGGCCGATCACCACGGTCAGCTCCACCTCCCAGTCGGTCTGCCGCGAGCCGCGCGGGATGAGCACGGTGTCCTGCGGACCGACCACGGTGTTGGGGCTCTTGTGGAAGAGGATCGGCTCGGTGGGCGGTTCGGCGCCCGACTCGCGGGCGTGGGCGGCGTAGTTCTGGCCGATGCACAGCACCGCGCCGGGCCGGGCGACGGGCGCGCCGACGCGCAGCCCGGCGAGGTCGGCGGCCGGGAGTTCGGGCAGCGCGCCCGCGGCCAGCGCGTCCCGGGCCCGCGCGGGGCCGTCGGCGGCGAAGAAGGCGGGGTCGATGTCGGGGGTCAGGCCGGACAGGTCGTACGTCCGGCCGTCGGCGGTGCCGAGCACGGGGCGCTCGCCGCCGGCCGGTCCCAGGCGCATCAGGCGCATTGGTGTTCTCTCCTCGTGCGGGTGATGCGGGTGCGCATCGGGGTGCGGGCAGGGGTACGGGTGCGGGTGCCGGCCGGTGCCGGGTGTACGGCTACTCGACGCGTGCCAGCGCGTCGCGGTCCACCGCGTGCCGCAACTCCTCGCCCCGCAGGTGCCGTTCGACCTCGGCCACGGTGCTGTCGCCCAGCGCGTGCCGCCCCTCGACGGTCGCCGCGGCCTGATGGGGCGTCAGCAGCACGTTGGGCAGGGCGCGCAGCGGGTGGCCGGTGGGCAGCGGTTCGTCGTCGTAGACGTCGAGGGCCGCGTCGATCCGGCCCGTACGCAGTTCGGCCAGCAGCGCGGCCTCGTCCACCAGCCAGGACCTGGCGGTGTTGACCAGCCCGGCGCCGTCGGGGAGTAGGGCCAGCTCCCTGCGGCCGAGCAGGTGCCGGGTCTCGGCGAGCGCGGGCGCGTGCACCGCGGTGATCCGGCTGCCGGCCAGCACCTGGTCCAGCCCGGCCACCCGCACCCCGAGCGCGTGCGCGTCCGCCGGGTCGAGATACGGGTCGGCCACTGTCACCTCGGCGC
The DNA here is from genome assembly GCF_037034245.1 of Streptomyces sp. CA2R106. Taxonomy (NCBI): domain Bacteria; kingdom Bacillati; phylum Actinomycetota; class Actinomycetes; order Kitasatosporales; family Streptomycetaceae; genus Streptomyces; species Streptomyces sp. CA2R106. The sequence continues at coordinate 134,685 of NZ_JBAGKC010000014.1, read as the reverse complement.
CGAGCGCGCGGACCAGGGCGATGTACGCGCGACCAGTGCGGGAGGCGCCGATCACGCCCACCGGGCAGCCGAGGATCTGGTGGCGCTCGGGCGCCGCCTCGGCCTGCTCCCAGGGCGCGCCGGAACGCAGCGCGTGGTCGAAGCGGTGGACGCGGTGCAGCAGGGCGAGGGTGAAGGCGAGGGCGACCTCGGCGACCGGCCGGGCCATGGCGGCGCCGGCCTGGGTGACGCGCACCCCGCGGGCGAACACCTCCCGGGTGACATACGGGCTCACCGCTCCCCCGGTGTGCGCCACCAGCCCCAACCGAGGTGCGCCCGCGAGCAGTTCGGCGTCGAGCCGGGCGGTGCCCCAGCCGGTGACGAGCACGTCGGCCGCGCGCAGGGCGGCCGCCAGCTCCGCCCGGTCGCCGGGGTGTTCGACGGCCACGACCTCGGCCAGTCCGGTCAGCCGCTCCCAGGACGCGCCGGTGAACAGCTGCCGACGCAGCGCCTGCCCCACGGCGACGACGACCACGGCCCGCCCGCCCCGCGCCGACTCCCCGCCGGCGAGGGGAGGCCGGGGGCCGCCGGGGTCAGGAGAGCCAGGCATCGCGGTGCTCCGCCACGAAGGCGTCGTCGGTCAGCCAGGGGTAGGCGGCGGCGACGCGGGCGATCTCCTCGGCCTGGCGCGGGGAGAGCCGTTCGGCGGGGTCGAGGCACCAGGTGCCGGCCAGCAGGCCCTGGCGGCGCAGGACTTCGTGGACGCCGGGGATGCAGCCGCGGAAGGCGTTGCGGACGTCGAAGACCGCCGCGTTGGCCTCGCTGAGCTGCGGGGCCCGGCGCAGCAGGTCGGTCATGAGGTCCTGGTCGCCGGCGCGGGCCGCGCGGACCTCGGCCAGCATCCGCACGGCGCCGCGGGTCCACACCGCCCACTGCCCGAGCAGCCCGCCGGCGAACCAGCGCAGTTCGCCGCCGGAGGTGCGGTAGGGGGTGAGCAGGTCGTGGAGGATCGCGTCGTCGTTGCCGGTGTACAGGGCGACCTGCCCGGCGCGGTCGCTCGCGGCGACGGCGGCGATCACCTCGGCGGTGCGGTAGCGGTCGAAGGGCGCGGCCTTGATCGCCACCACGGAGGGGATCTCCGCGAACGCCCGCCAGAAGCCGGCCGACAGGTAGCGGCCCCCGACGGCCTCCTGGAGGTAGAAGCCGACCACGGGCAGCACCTGGCCGACGGCGCGGGCCCGCTCCAGCAGCCCGGCCTCGTCGGCGCCGGGCACCGCGGGGCTCAACAGCACCGCGTCGTAGCCGAGTTCGGCGGCGAGTTCGGCCTCGGCGACGGCCTGCGCGGTGTAGCCGCAGGCGCCCGCGATCTTCACCACGGGGCGGCCGGCCTCCTTGTCGGCGGTCTCCGCGGCGAGTTCGAGCACCGGGCGGAGCAGGCCGACGGCGGCGTCCCTGATCTCGAACTGGGTGGTGTGCACGCCGACGGCGATGCCGCCGGCGCCCGAGGCCAGGTAGTAGCGGGTCAGGGCGCGCTGGCGCCGTTCGTCCAGACGGCGTTCGGCGGTGAGGGCCAGCGGGTGGGCGGGTATGACGGTGCCGGCGGCGAGCAGGTCGAGCGGGCTCGCCCCGCCCGGTGCGCTGCCGGGAGCGGCGTCCGGGGTGCGGCCGGAAACGCTTGCGGGGGCGCCGTCGGTGCCGGTGGGGGCGGCGGTGCCGGGGGTGCGGGTGGACACGGTGGGTCAGAACCTTCCGTCGCGGACGTGGAACTTGGTGGGCCGGCCCGACAGCGGCAGCCCGCGCCGAATCCACTCGGCCTGCCAGCCGACGAGGGTGCGCAGCGGCACCGGCGGATAGCCGAACAGGGCGTGGCAGCGGCTCGCGTCGGACAGCAGGGCCGTGCCGGATTCCTGACCCGTCGTCAAGGATGCCTGTTCCAGGGCTGGTTCTCCGCCAGTAGTGGCCGCCCGGCCGAACTCCTCGGCGAACAGGTGCGCCAGCCGCCGTACGGACGCGGTCTCCGGCCCGGTGAGGTTGAGGGTGAAGGCTTCGGCGTCGGCGTGCAGCAGCGCGCGCAGCGCGACCTCGTTGGCGTACCCCTGCCAGACCACGTTGGCGTGGCCGGTGGTGACGTCGACCGGCTCGCCCGCGTGCACGGTGGCGGCGATGTCGGCGAGCACCCCGTACCGCAGGTCGATCGCGTAGTTGAGCCGGAGCAGCGCGACGCGGGTGCCGTGTTCGGCGGCGTGGTGGCCGAAGACGCGTTCGCGGCCCAGGCACGACATGGCGTACTCGCCGACCGGGCCGACCGGGTCGGTCTCGGCGGACCCGGCGGAGGCGGTGTCGACCAGCGGGTAGACGTTGCCGGTGGAGAAGGCGGCGATGCGCGCGTCGCGGTAGCGGCGGGCGATCCGGTCCGGCAGGGCGGCGTTGACCGCCCAGGCGTGCGCGGGGTTGCCCGCGGAGCCGAACTTGGCGCCGACCATGAAGACCGCGTTGCCCGCGTCGGGCAGTTCGGCCGGGTCGCCGTCGAGCAGGTCGAACGCGACCGGGCGGACGCCCTCGGCGGCGAGCGCGTCGGCCGCCTTCCGGTCCGACCAGCGGGACACGGCGTGCACCGCGAGGTCGCCGCGGCCCGCGGCGTCCAGCGCGCGGCGGGCCAGCCGGCACAGGCTGGGGCCCATCTTGCCGCCCGCGCCGAGGACGACCAGGTCGCCGTCGAGGCGGGCGAGGTCGGCCACCAGGGCGGGTGACGGCGTGGCGAGCAGGTCTTCGAGCTGCTGCTCGTCCTCCGGGAAGCCGGCGGGGGACGGGGAGGCGCTCGGGGAGGTGGTCGGAGAGGTGCTCGGGGAGGTGTGAGGCATGTGCGTGGTCATCCTTTGACGGCCGAACCGGTGACGCCCTCGGTGAAGTACCGCTGGCCGGCCAGGTAGGCGGCGAAGATGGGGACGAAGGCGATCACCGAACCGGCGAGCACCTGGCTGAGCGGCACCTGCTGCTGTTGCAGCGACGCGATGCCGACGGTGAGGGTGCGCATGTCGCTGCTCTGGCCCATGACCAGCGGCCACAGGAAGTCGTTCCAGTGCCACAGGAAGACGAACGTGCCGAGCGTGGCGAGGATCGGCTTGAGCAGCGGCAGCACGATGCTGACGAAGATCCGCAGTTCGCTGCACCCGTCCAGCCGGGCCGCCTCGAACATCTCGTCGGGCAGGTCCCTGATGAACTGCCGCATCAGGAAGACCGCCTGGGCGTTGGCGAGGGTGGGGACGATCAGGCCCCAGTAGGTGTCCACGCCCCCGAGCTTCGCCATCATGATGAAGGTCGGGATCATCGTGACGTGGTAGGGCACCATGACCATCGACAGGAACGACCAGAACATGGTCTCCCGGCCGCGGAACCGCTTCTTCGCGAAGGCGTACCCGGCCAGCGAGGACAGCACCAGCACCCCGACCACCGACACCACCGAGTAGACGACGGTGTTCAGCAGCCAGCGCGGCACGTCCTGGGCGTCGAGCACCGCGCTGTAGGAGGAGCCGGACAGGTGCCAGGGCAGCAGGCTGCCGGGCAGCGACACCGCGGCGCCGGGCTTCAGCGACAGCACCAGCATCGCGTAGAAGGGGAAGACCGTCGCCACGGAGGCGACCGCGAGCAGCACCCCGCGGACGATCCGCCCGGCGGCGGTGGGTTGCAGCGCGCGGGGCACGGTGTCGCGCTCGCGGGTGCGGGTGGCCCGGCGGGGCCGGTCGGCCCGGCGGAGCCGGGCGGCGCGCACGGTCGCGTTCGCCATGGTCACTTCTCCTTTCCGAGCACCAGCCGCTGCACGAGCGCCACGACCACGGTCATCACGAACAGCACGCAGCCGAGCGCGCTGGCGTAGCCGAGGTCGCTGTACTTGAAGCCGGCGTCGTAGAGCTGGTACACGAGGCTGTAGCTGGCGTTGGCCGGGCCACCGCCGGTCATCACGTAGATGGCGTCGAAGATCTGGAAGCTGTTGGTGGTCTCGATCACCGCGAGGAAGAAGAACGCCGGCTTCAGCTGCGGGGCGACGATGTACCGGAAGCGCTGGAACGGCCCGGCGCCGTCCATCAGCGCGGCTTCCTCCAACTCCCTCGGTACGTCCTGGAGTCGGGCGAGCAGGATGAGCATGCCGTAGCCGCAGCGGGACCAGATGCCGACCAGGGCGATCGCGGGCAGCACCAGCGCGGAGTCGGTCAGCCAGGACTGGTCGGGCAGCCCGAGCAGGCCCATCAGGTCCGACCAGGGGCCCTTGGTGGAGAAGATCCAGATGAAGACGGTGGAGGCCAGGATGAGGCTGGTGACCACCGGCAGGAAGAAGATCGACCGGAACAGCCGCGAGCCGCGGAAGGCCCGCCGGGTCAGCAGCGCGAGCCCGAGCGAGGCGAGGATGGTGAAGGGCACCGCGATCACGCTGTAGACGACGGTCACCCGCAGCGAGGACCAGAACAGCGGGTCGTGCACCATCCGCTGGAAGTTCTGGAGCCCGGTGAAGTGGGTGGTGTCGCCGATGGTGTAGTCGGTGAAGCCGAGCACCAGCCCGGCGACGCCCGGGCCGAACCGGAAGGCCAGGAAGAGCAGGAAGCAGGGCAGCACGAACAGCAGCCCGATCCGGGCCTCCCGGCGCGCGTGCGGTCCGCGTCGGTTCTTCTGCGGGCGGGTGGTACGTTCCGCGACTGCGGCCACGGGACCTCCTTCGGAAAGCGGCGGGTGCTGCCGGGCGGGCCGCCCACCGGGGGCGGGCGGCCCGCAGCCGTACGGGCGGTGGGCGGCGGGGCGGTCAGCGCTTGCGGGCGATCAGCTGGTCGGCGGCCTGCGCCGCGTCGTCCAGCGCCTTCTGCGGGGTGGTCTTGCCGAGCAGCGCGGCCTGGATCTGCGGGGCGAGCAGGCCCATCACGTCACGCGCGGCCTTGTTGAGCGGCCCGACGTCGGTGCTGCCGAGCACCTTCTCGGTGGCCTGCTGGATGGCGTCGCCGGGGTAGAGCGCGGTGGCGTCGGTGCGCGGCGAGAAGTAGCCGCCCGGCGTCTGGAGCCCGGCGGAGTTCTTCGGCCGGGACACGTAGGAGATCCACTTGCCGGACAGCTCCTGGTTGGCGCCCTTGAAGACCGCGAGGGTGCCGACGGTGCCGTACGCCACGGACTTGGCGGCGGTCAGCGCCGGGCCGACCTCGATGTTCTCCTTGCCCCAGAACGGCTCGACCTCGGCGGCGGTGTTCTGCCAGGTGCAGGCGACCTTGTTCTTGGCGAGGTCGGTCTGCTCGATCTGCGGGGTGGTGGTGACCAGGTCCTTGGGTGTCCAGCCGTTGTCCACGAAGGTCTTCAGCCAGGTGAGGGCCTTGACGCCGGCCGCGCTGTTGAAGGCGGCCTTCTTGCCGTCGGCGGAGAAGACGTCCCCGCCGGCCTGCCACAGCAGCGGGTAGAAGGTCATGTTGAGGGTGGCGGTGGTGTCGCCGCTGTAGCTGGTGGCGTAGAAGCCCTTGGCCTTCAGCTTCGGGGCGAGCGCGGCGAGCTGGTCCCAGGTGGTCGGCGCGGTCGTCTCGCCGACGGCGTCCAGGACCTTCTTGTCGCACAGCAGCGGGTAGCTGGACATCAGCACCGGCGCGGCGTACGCCTGCCCGTCGACGGTGACCGCCTTGAGCGCGGCCGGGCGGTAGGCGGCCTTGTCCGCGGCGGACATCCACTTGGCCGCCGGGATCAGGTTGCGCTGGTAGGCGGAGAGCTGGTCGGGGATCAGGTAGGCCACGTCGGGGCCCTTGCCGGCGGCGATCGCGGTGGCCAGCGCGGTGTCGCGGTTGGCCCACGGGTAGGTGGAGACCTTGACGGTCACCCCCGGGTTCTCCTTCTCGAAGCCCTTGACCAGGCCGTCCCAGTACGCGGAGTTCGCCTTCGCGTCATTGATCACCGGGTAGACCCAGGTGTTGATCGTCTTCTTCGAGCTGGACCCGGAGCCGGTGCCGGAGCCGCAGCCGGCGACGGCGGTGGCGGTCAGGGCGGCGGCGACGGAGAGGGCGAAGGCTGCGGTGTTACGGCGTCTCACGGTGGTTCTCGCTTTCCGGGCGTGGAGCGGGCGTTGGCGGTCGTACGGGCGCGGGCGGGGCGGGCGGGGTCGGCTGGGCGGGGTCAGCGGAGCGGCACGGTCTCGACGGTGCCGCGGTGCCGGGAGCGTTCCGCGGCGAAGGCGGCGAGGTGGCTGCCGAGGGATTCCAGCGGGCCGGAGCGGATGTGGGAGCGGTCGCCGGTGGCGAGCGCGGTGACGAAGGACTCGACCAGGACGGTGTCGCCGCCGCCGTGGCCGTCGGCGGCGTTGGAGCCGCTGGCGCCCACGGCGAGCACCTGGACGGTGTCGTCGCGGAAGTCGTGCACGGTGACCCGTTCGCCGTCGCCGCGCAGCCAGCCGTGGCTGCCGAAGATCCGGGTCTGGCGGTGGGTCTGCTCGGTGAAGGCGGTCATGGTGAACACCGCGGTGGCGCCGCCGGACAGCCGCATGGCGACCACCTGGTTGTCCACCACGTCGTTGTCCGCGCGGTACACGCAGCGCCCGTACGGTCCGGTGCGCAGCGCCTCGGTGAGGACCGGCTCGTCCTGCGGGCCGGTGGCGTGCTCGGTGACGTGGTCGATCGGCCAGGCGCCGCCGGTGGTGCGCAGCGCCGGGTAGTACAGCTTGGGCGCGGAGTACGGGCAGGCCGGTTCGGCCGGGCAGTCCAGGCAGGTGGCGGTCGCGCCGGCCGGGGCGTTCTCCGGGCGGAAGTGGGTCAGGGCGCCGAAGCTGGCCACGGTCTCGATCCGGCGGCCGGTGACGTAGGCGATCCAGTCCAGGTCGTGGCTGGACTTGGCGAGGATCATCGGCGAGGAGTCCGCCTCGCGGCGCCACGGGCCGCGGACGTAGGAGTGCGCATAGTGCCACCAGCCGACCGGTTCCAGGTGGTCCAGGCCCGTGACGGTGCCCAGCACGCCGCTGTCCACGACGCTCTTCACCAGGTCGGTGTAGGGGGTGTAGCGCATGACGTGGCACACGGCGAAGGGCACGCCGGTCGCCTCGACGCCCTCGACGATGGCGCGGCACTCCTCCTCGGTGGGGGCGAGCGGCTTCTCGGTGAGTACCGCGTAGCCGGCCCGGGCCAGCGCGAGCACCGGTGCGGCGTGGTCGCGGTCCTGGGTGGCCACGATGACGCCGTCGGCCAGCGGGCCGCCGTTCGCCTCGGTCGCGGCGAGCAGTTCCCGCCAGTCGCCGTAGCCGGTCGCGGACGGCAGGGCGGCGCGCGCCTGGGGCCGGGGGTCGGCGACGGCGACGATCCGGGCCCGCTCGGGGTGTTCGCGAATCCACCCGGCGTAGGTCATCCCGCGGTTGCCCGCGCCCACGAGGGCGATCCGCACCGGGCGCCCCTGGATCGGGGTGCCGCCGGTGCTGCGCTGGTCGGTGGCCATGGTCTCTTCCTCACGGTGGACGTGGCGGTGCTGCGGGAACGGGTACCAGGGGGTGGTGGCCGGCCGGGCCCGGGAGGTGGAACGGGCCCGGCCGGCGGTCTCAGACCAGCAGGTTGCCGCTGGTGTGCCGGACCCGGTCGCCCTCGGCGGGCACCTTGGTGCGGGTGACGCCGTCCTCGGTGCAGCCGGTGTGCAGCAGGTAGCCGGCGCCGGTGAACGCGGCCGGGTCGAGTTCGATGCGGCCGCCGGTGAAGGACGAGCCGCCCGCGCGGTAGTGGTTGACGCCGTCGGTGATCAGCAGGTGCGCGGTCTTGCCGTCGGAGGCGCGGGAGTCCAGGCCGTCGAGCTGCCAGCTGACGGTGCGGTCGGCGCCGCTGCGGGCGAGGAAGGCGGCGGAGCTGTTGGTGCCGGTGAAGCGGGCGCCGCCGTCGATCCACAGCCGCTGGTCCTTGGCGGAGTCCAGCACCAGTCCGGTGTCGGCGAAGGTGCCGCCGTGCACCGCGGTGTCGGCGTGTGCGACGGTGCTCGGGGCGGCGCCGTCGCCCGCGCCAGTGAAGGTGCAGTGGTCCAGTACCAGGTCGCCGGTGCCGTTGAACTGCGCGCCGTCCAGGTTCTTCAGGGTGACCCGCATCAGGTGCACGTCGGAGCTGACGGTGGCCGCGGTGACCTCGGACGCCTTGCCCTGGGTGAAGGCGGAGTCGGCGATCACCGTGGGCCGCTTGGAGCGCGCGGACGCCTGCGAGACCACCAGCGGCCCGGAGGCGACGCAGCCGCGCAGCTGCGCGCCGTCGGCGTTGACCCAGATCATGCCGGAGCCGGCCTGGGCGTTGCCGATGACGAGCATGTCCTCCAGCGTCAGGTCGGTGATGTTGGTGCGGGCCACGAACCAGGAGCAGGCGTGCCGGCGGACGGTGACCCGCTTGGCCGCGCCGCCCCAGGCGGCACCGGAGTTGGCGAAGGTCATCAGGCCGGAGTTGCCGGTGAAGGTCAGGTCGTGCTCGAACTGGCCGTGGGTGACGAAGGGGCCCTGGTCGTCGCCGTCGCCGTGGCAGTTGGTGACGTAGCCGTAGGCGGAGGCGGTCCAGTCGTTGAGGTGCCGGGCGTTGGCGACGTGGCAGTCCTCGACGTGGCCGTACAGGCAGTAGATCTGCTGGGTGAGGTAGCCGGCGCCGCCGTACGTGACCGAGGCGGGGTTCTTCAGCTGGCACTCGGAGGTGCGGAAGTAGGTGCACCAGCGGCGGATGATCACCGGCCAGAAGGTGCCGGTGGCGTCGATGCCGGAGACGTCGCAGGAGACGGCGTACTCGTAGGCCAGCGGGTGCGAGCCGGTGACGGTGTCGTTGTCGGCGACGTCGGGGACGCCCTGGAAGACCATGTTGCGGACGTGGGCGCGTTCGACCGGCTCGACCCGGGTCCAGGTGAAGGTGCGCCCGGCGGCCAGGTCCCAGCCGATCTTGTAGTTGACCCGGATGTGCGTGCCGTCCACGATCTCGGTGACCTGGACGAGCTTCTGCACCTCCTTCTCGTACAGCCCGGTGCCCGCGGCCGCGTCGATCTCGACGGTCCACCACTGGCCGACGGTGAAGGACGCGCTCCCCGGCACCTCGAAGATGTCGGCGAGGTCGGGCATGGCGGCGGACAGCTCGGACTTCACCGTGGTGTCGGTGACGGTGCCGCGGAAGTAGAGCACCGCGCCGAAGGGGTTGTTGTAGCTGTTCGGCTCGATCCCGTCGGTGGTGACGAGGTGGCCGCCGAAGTCCAGTTCGATCCGGGAGCGGGAGAAGGTGTGCCGCTTGGTGAAGTTGAGGTCGGTGTGTGCCTCGATCCGGTGGACGGCCGGGTCGTCCATCATGGCGTCCAGCGCGTCGTCGGCCGGGGTGGAGGCGTCGGCGATGCCGAACTGGCGGAAGTCCAGCAGGCCGTCGTGGACCATGAGCCAGCGGCCCTTGCCGGTGAGGCCGGCCGGGCGCAGCACGGTGCCCCCGTTGGGGGCGGTGGTGGCGCCGGCGTCCCAGCGGGCGGCCAGGCCGCCGCCGTCGCCGGGGGCGTGGTAGCCGGAGACGAACGCGACCGCGCCGTCGGCGAGCGACTTCGGGTTGAGCGCGAGCAGGTGGGCGACGGTGTCCACCGCGATCGGGGCGGGGGACTTGTCGGCGGCCGAGGCGGTGCCGGTGCCGGCGGCGACCGCGGTGGTGGTGGCCGCGAGCAGCAGCCCGCCGATGCCGCCGGCCCGCAGCAGCCTGCGGCGGGAGGTGTCCGGGTGGCTCGGTTCGGAGCTCGACTCGGGGCTCTGGTCGGTGGTGGAACCCGGCACGGGGCCAGGAGAAACGTTCACGGTGTGCCTCAGCCTTCGATGGGCCTTAGGTGAGGACGAGTCCCGTGACGCTTGCCGGAGGGGCGGATGGCGGTGACGGACCGGTGCGGGAAAAGCGCAGACCAGGAGCAGGGTGCTGACGCGGCACCGTCCGATGGGGCGAGACGTTATGCCCCGGCCGGTGAATCGGTCAAGACCCCGCGGTGGCCGCGGTGCGTCCCTCCGACGTCGCCCCGGCGCCGCCGTGCCCGAGGCTCTGACTGATCTGATCGGCGAAGTCCCGTACCTGGAGGCCGAGTTCGCGGAACCGCCAGCCGGGCAGGTCGAGCTTCAGCCCGGTGATGCTGATCGCGCCGACGCACCGGTCCCGGTGGTCGCGGACCACGCTGCCGATGCAGAAGATCCCGTCGGCGTCCTCCTCGTCGTCCAGCGCGTAGCCGGTGGCGCGGATGTCGGCCAGGTGGGAGAAGAGCGTCGCCTCGTCGGTGATGGTGCGCGAGGTGCGGCGCGGCAGCCCGGTGCGGGCGATCAGCTCGCGGGCCTCGGCCTCGGGCATGGCTGCCAGCAGCGCCTTGCCGATGCCGGTGCAGTGCGGCAGTTCGCGGGCGCCCATCCGCAGGTCCAGCCGCAGTCCGCCGCCGGCGTCGACCTGGTCGACGATGACCGCCTGGCCGTCCTGGGGCACCGCGACGCGCGAGGCCATGCCGGTGGCGGCGGTCAGCTCGCGCAGCAGCGGGCGGGCCACGTCGCGCAGGGAGACCTGCGCCTGGGCGCGGTCGCCGAGCCGGGCCAGCGACATGCCCAGCCGGTAGCGGCGGTTCATGCCCTCGCCCTCGTCGGCCACCAGCCCGTAGTGCCGCAGGGTCTGGAGCAGCCCGAACGCGGCGCTCTTGGAGACGCCGCTGCGCTGGGCGACCTCGGTGACGCTCAGTCCCGCGCCCGGTCCGCCGGCGGCGAGCACCTCCAGCAGTTCCGCGGCTCTGGCCACGGTCTTCACCAGGTACTTCGGCTCCGCTCCCGGTGCCTGTCCCTGCTCGTCCGCGGACCCTTGCGCACCACTGTTCTGCATAGCGAAACAGTTTACCACCGGTTCCCCCTTGACCGGGGCGCGAAACCGGATCTAAGATCCCCTCACTGTTCGGATATTCAGAACAGTGTTCTTGAAAATCGTTCCTTCAGTGCAGCGAACGATTCCTGCGACGACCTGCCGGGCGGATGGCCTCCCGCGGTCCCGACCGGGCAGGGCCGGGACCGTCACCCACAGCATCGACGCGAGGAGCACCACATGACGCTCGCCGAGCGGGCCCGCCAGGTGATACCGGGCGGGGTCAACAGCGGCCAGCGCAGCATTCCCGGCCTCACCGACCTGGTGATCACCCGCACCGCGGGTTCCCGGTTCTGGGACAGCGACGGACGGGAGTTCACCGACTACCACGCCGCCTTCGGGCCGCCGCTGCTCGGCCACAACGACCCGGACGTGGCCGCCGCGGTCGCCGACGCCTCCGGCCGGCTGGGGCTGACCGGCGTCGCCGTCACCGAGGACGAGGTGCTGCTCGCGGAGCAACTGGCCGAGCTGGTCCCCTCGATCGAGCAGGTGCTGCTCACCAGCACCGGCAGCGAGGCGACCTTCCACGCGCTGCGGCTGGCCCGCGCGGTCACCGGCCGCCGGCTGGTGGTGAAGTTCCAGGGCTGCTACCACGGCTGGCACGACGCGGTGAGCCTCAACGTCATCTCCGCGCCCGACCGGGTCGGCCGGCCCGACCCCACCTCCACCGGCATCCTGCCCGAAGTCCTCGACGCCACCTTGGTGCTGCGCTTCAACGACGCCGCCGCGCTGCGCGAGGTCTTCGCCGCGCACGGCCGCGACATCGCCGCGGTGATCGTGGAGCCCGTCCCGCACAACGTCGGCGCGCTGCTGCCGACCGCGGAGTTCCTGCGCGCGCTGCGCGAGGAGTGCACCGCCGCCGGCAGCGTGCTGGTCTTCGACGAGGTGATCACCGGCTTCCGGCACGCGCTCGGCGGCTACCAGGAGATCAGCGGGGTCACCCCGGACCTGACCACCCTCGGCAAGGCGATCGCCAACGGCGCCCCGATCGGCGCGCTCGGCGGCCGCGCCGACCTGATGCAGCACTTCAGCAGCCGGCCCGGCGGCCCGGTGTTCTTCGCCGGCACCTACAACGGCCACCCGCTGCCGGTCGCCGCCGCGCTGGCCACCCTGCGCAAGCTGCGCGAGGAGCCGGTGCACGAGCACGTCTTCCGGCTGGGCGAGCGGGTGCGCACCGAACTGGCCGCGCTCTACCGGCGGATCGGCGTGCCCGCGGTCGTCACCGGCTACGGCTCGGTCTTCGTCAGCTACTTCATGCCCGGCCCGGTTCCGCTCAGCTACGACGACCTGCTCGCCAACGACACCGCGCTGTTCGTCGGCTACCGCCGCCACCTGATCGAGCACGGCGTCTTCGAACTGCCGCTCAACCTCAAGCGCAGCCACCTGTCCTACGCGCACACCGACGCCGACGTGGACCGGCTGCTGGAGGCGACCGAGGCGGCCGTCACCCGCACCCTCGCCGAGGGCGGCCCGAGCGACCTGGCGCACACCTCGACCATGGGCGGCGCCGCCGCACCGAACGGAGCCCGCTGATGCTCACCGTCAACACCACCCGCCCGCCCGGCCCGGCCGGCCGGATCAGCAAGGTCGAGACCCTCCAACTCGGCACCGCCTGGCGCGACTTCGGCTATGTGCGCATCCACACCGACGAGGGCCTGACCGGCGTCGGCGAGATCACCCACCCCTACCGGGTGGACGAGACCTGCCGGCTCGCCGAGGCCATGGGCCACCGCCACCTGCTGGGCGCCGACCCGTTCGACGTCGAGGAGCTCTGGCTGCGCATGTACCAGGGCGACTTCCTGCGCGGCGGCGACATCGGCGGCGTCGTCGTCTCCGGCGTCGACCAGGCGCTGTACGACCTGATGGGCAAGGCGCTGGGCGTGCCGGTCTACCGGCTCACCGGCGGCGCCACCCGCGACCGGGTCCGGGTCTACGCCAACGGCTGGTACACCGGCGAGCGGGAGCCGGCCGAGTTCGCCGCGAAGGCGCAGGAGACCGTCGCCAAGGGCTTCAGCGCGCTGAAGTTCGATCCGTTCGGTGCGGGCCTGCACGAGCTGGAACGCACCGAGCTGCGCCGCTCGCTGGCCCTGGTCGCCGCGGTGCGCGAGGCGGTCGGCCCGGAGGTGGACCTCTTCGTCGAGGGGCACGCCCGGTTCGCGATGGCCACCGCCCGCCGGCTGGTGCACGAGCTGGCGCCGTACGACATCGGCTGGTTCGAGGAGCCGCTGCCCTGGACGCACATCGAGCGCTACGCCGAGCTGCGGCAGATCGCGGCCTTCCCGATCTCCGGCGGCGAGCACTTCCACAACCGCTACGAGTACAAACAGCTCTTCGCCACCGACGCCGTCGACATCGTGCAGCCCGACCTGTCGATGGCCGGCGGCTTCACCGAGCTGCGCAAGATCGCCGCCCAGGCCGACGCGCACGGCATGCTCGTCGCCCCGCACAACTCCAACTCGCCGCTGTGCACCACCGCTTCGGTGCACGCCACGCTCGGCATCACCAATCTGAAGATCCTGGAGACCTTCGACGGGCTGCTGGAGCCGTACGTCTTCGACGCGGTGCGCGGCGCGCTGCCGATCACCGACGGGCACATCGAGCTGCCCACCGCGCCCGGGCTCGGCATCGAGCTGGTCGACGAGGTCTTCGCCGAGCACCCGCCCACCCACCGGTTCTGGAACATGTTCGCGGACGGCTGGGAGAAGAGGAACCGCACATGATCGTCGACGTGCACTCCCATCTCTTCCGGCACAGCCACGACTTCGACGACGTCTTCCGCGCCGAGTCCGCCCGGGCGCACGCCGGCGAGGTCGACCTCACCGTGCGGTACGAGGAGTACGCGGCCAGCGCGCCCGAGGGCACCCGGACCGTGGTGGTCGGCGGGAAGGCACGCCGCAGCGGCCTGTGGGTCGACGACGCGGCCGTGGCCGGCTACGTCGCGAAGCACCCGGACCGGCTGATCGGCTATCTCTCCATCGACCCGACCCAGCCCGGCTGGCAGGACGAACTGCGCCACGGCCACCAGGAGTTGGGGCTGCGCGGGATCAAACTGATGCCGATGTACGCCGGGTTCGACCCGGCCGACGAGGCGTACGAGCCGCTGTACGCCTACGCCGAGCGGCACGGGCTGCCGCTGCTGGTGCACACCGGCACCACGTTCGTCTCGCAGGCGCCGCTGGAGTACGCCATGCCGCGGCACCTGGACTGGGTGGCCATGCGCCACCCGGAGCTGCGGATGGTGCTGGCCCACCTCAGCCACCCCTTCGAGGGCGAGTGCATCGCGGTGATCCGCAAGCACCGGCACGTCTACGCCGACGTCAGCGCGCTGCACTACCGGCCGTTCCAGCTGTGGCACAGCCTGCGCCTGGTGCAGGACTACGGGGTGTGGGACAAGCTGCTCTTCGGCAGCGACTACCCCTTCACCACGGTGGACGACTCGGTGGAGGGGCTGCGCCGGATCGCCCGCATCCCGGGCATCCCCGGGCTGGACCCGCTCGACCAGGACGCGGTGGAGACGCTGATCCACCGCCCGTCGCTGGAGCTGCTCGGCCTGGAGGGGCCGTGACCGGCGCGGGTGCCTCCGGCGGCGCGGGCGGGGGGCGCTCCGGGACGGACCGGGCGGATGCGGACCGGGCTCGTACGGACCGGGCGCGGCCCGACGGCGCTGACGCGGCAGCGGTCGGCACGGCGGCGGGCCGCTTCGACCTGACCGGCCGCACCGCGCTGGTCACCGGCGCGGCCCGCGGCCTGGGCCGGGCGTTCGCGACCGCGCTGGCCGAGGCGGGCGCCGACCTGGTCCTCACCGACCTGCCCGGCGCCGAAGGGCTCGCCGAGACCTCCGCGCTCGTCCGGGACCTGGGGCGCGGCGCGCTCGTCGTCGAGCAGGACCTGTCCGACATCGGGGCGCTGCACGGCTTCGCCGACGAGGTACGCGCCCAGGCCGGCCCGATCCGCATCCTCGTCAACAACGCGGGCACCGCGGCCCTGGAGCGGTTCAACGAGATCACCCCGGACAGCTGGTACCGCGTGATGCGGGTCAACCTCGACGCGGTGTTCTTCCTCACCCAGCGGGTCGCCGAGCACATGGTCGCCGACGGCGTGCCCGGCCGGATCGTCAACATCACCTCCAAGAACGCGCTGGTCGCCGAGGCAGGGCTGGCGCACTACAACGCCTCCAAAGCTGCGGTGGACCTGCTCACGCAGACCCTCGCGGTCGAGCTGGCGCCGCACGGCATCACCGTCAACAGCCTGGCCCCGGGCATGGTGGAGACCCCGATCGACGGCGAGTTCCCGTTCGACCGGGCGGCGTTCGAGGCCGCCTACCGCCACCGCATCCCGCTCGGCCGCTACGCGCGGCCCGAGGAGTGCACCGGCGCGCTGCTGCTGCTCGCCGGGGACGGCGGCGGCTACCTGACCGGCACCCGCATCGTGGTGGACGGCGGGGTGCTGGCCGACCAGATGCCGCGCACCGAGTTCATGCCCCCGTACCGCACGTCACTCGACCCCGGGCCGCAGGGCGGTCCCGGACGGAAGGACGGCACCGCATCATGAACACCACCCGAAGGCACCTGCTGCGCTCCGGCGGGCTCGGCGCGGCGGCCGTCGCGGCCGGGGCGCTGGCCACGGTGCCCGCGCAGGCGGCCGAGCCCGCGGGCAGCACGAAGGACGACCAGGGCGGGGCCCCGGCCGCGGGGCGCCCGGCCGCGACATCGGCGGCCACCGTCGCCGACCTGCTGGCCGCCCCGTCGGCGTCGCTGCGGGCCGGCGCGGTGGCGGTCGTCGCCGGCTACCACGCGCCCGGCGACGGCGGCGGCATGACGCTGCGCTGGGACGCCGCCAGCACCCTCGCGCCCGACGGCGGCCTCGTCCTGCGGCCGGACGACCGCCCCGCGCACGGCCGTTGGCGCCGCGTGCACGACGGGGTGCTGGACTTCCGCGGCTTCGGCCTGTTCGACGCGGGCACCCCGGCCGATGACGCGCTGGACGCCATGGTCGGCGACCCGTCCGTACACCGCGTCGAGGCCCACACCGACCTGCTCTTCCGGCGCCGCCACACCTACCACCGCTCCCGGATCACCCTGGACTTCGGCGGGCACACGGTGCACACCGGCGGCATCGAACGCAACACGCACGACAACCCGTTCGGTGCCGTCCTGTTCTTCCAGGGCACCGTCACCGGCGACACCGTCACCCACGCGCTGCCCGCCGGCGTCATCGAACTCACCGACGCCTTCCCGGTGCCCGACTCCGGCGCCTTCGAGGTCGGCCAGTGGTGGGCGGTGCAGAGCGACGAGGTGGCCGGCGGCGGCAGCGACGAGCGCGAGCTCCAGAAGATGGTCGAGGTCACCGAGATCATCGACGGCACCCACATCCGCGTCGACTACCTCAACGGCTGGCCGCTGGCGGCCGGCCGCACCCTTACCTGGCGCCGGGTGGAACCGGTCGTCGGCGCCCGGGTGGAGCACCTCGTCTTCCTCGGCGCCGGCCAGGACACCGGCGCGGTCGACGACGAGTACACCGGCTCGCACCCCGTCGCCTACGAGTACGCCGTCGACTGCGACGTCTCCCGCATCCAGGCCACCGGCACCTTCTGGCCGGTCATCATGCGCCGCTGGTGCACCCGCTACCGCACCCTCCAGTGCGGCCTGAAGAACCCGCCCACCGTGATGTACGGCGGCGCCGGCTACCTCACCCAGCAGATCTACTGCCTGTACGGCCACGTCGCCGACTGCACCAGCAGCAACGTCCGCCACCTCAACGACCTGACGGCGTCGGCCTACTGCCAGGTCGTCAACTGCCACGGCGACGGCGACGACGAGGGCGGCAACCCCTTCACCACCCACGGGCAGTACGAGCACGACCTGCTCTTCGACGGCAACTCCGGGCTGATGGACATCGCCAACTCCGGTGCCCAGTGGGGCAACTCGGCGAAGCGGATCACCGTACGCAACCACGTCTGCTCCTGGTTCACCGCGAACACCCTGATCACCGACCTGACGCTGGAGAACGTCAAGGTGATCCCCCGGCCCACCTTCGACCCCGACGGCACCCTGGTGATCAACGCCGACGGCGCCCAACTGCGCGGCTGCACCGGTGCGTTCTTCGCCGTCGCCCAGCGCTCGGCCCGCTCCAGCCGGCCGACCACCGTCACCGACTGCGTCTTCGACCTGCCGAAGGCGTCCGTGCTCGTGCAGACCCCGGTCACCGCGCCCGTGCACTTCGTGCGGACCACGTTCACCGGGCTCGACGGCAACGTCCTGCGCGGCAGCGGACCGGTGCACTTCACCGACTGCCGCCTCACCGGCAGCGCGAAGGGCGCGCCGCTGTCGGTCGGCGCGTCCGAGGTCACCGTCGACGGCGGCAGCCTCACCGATACCGGCATCGCGCTCAGCGCCGTACGCGACCAGCGGATCAGCGTCGGCGGCGGCGTACGGCTGGCCGGGACCAACGCGGCCGGCGCGCTGCTGTCCCGTGACACCGGCACCGGGGCCACCGTGGTGTGGGAGCTGGCGGACCTGCGCAGCGAGGCGGCCGACGCGGACACCGCGCACGTACGGGTCACCGACGGCACCAACCGCTACAGCGCGGTCGGCGCCCGGTTCACCGGCGGCCGACTCGCCCTGGCCGCGGCCGCGTTCGGCGGTTCCTCCGCGCTGCTGCACACCGCCTGCACCGAGGACCAGGTGGCCCGCGAGCACCTGCCCGCGGACGGGAAGCGGGTCAGCGCCACCAGCGGCAACCTGATCCTCTGACCGACCGCCCACCCGCACCACCTCCGGAAGGGAGGCCGCCGCCATGTGCTACCGCACCGCGGCTCCGGCCGACGAGGGCGCCCTGCACGCCCTGTGGGCGGCGGTCTTCCCCGACGCGCCCACCGTCACCACGCTCTGGGGCCGCGACCCGGGGCGCCACCGCCGCACATTCGTCGCCGAGACCGGCGACGGGCGGCTCGTCTCCGTCCTGCACTACCTGCCCCGGCCCCTCCGCTCGGCCGCCGGCACACCGCAGCGCGTCGGCTGCGTCGGCAGCGTCGCCACCCACCCCGACGCCCGCGGCCAGGGCCACATCCGCCACCTCCTCGCCGCCGCCGTCGCCGCGATGACCGCCGACGGCTGCGCCTGGTCCCTGCTGTTCACGGGCACCCCGCGCGTCTACGAAGGCGCCGGCTGGCGGTCCTTCGCCGCACCCGGCTGGTCCGGGCCCCTCACCACCGCCGCACCGCACCCCGCCGCCGCGGGTGTCCGCCCCGCCACCCCCGCCGACCTGCCCACCCTGCGCGCCCTGCGCGCCGCCTTCGACGCCACCCGCCCCCTGACCACCGTCCGCACCCCGGCCGACTGGGCCCACCGCGTCCCCGTCTGGTACGCGCCCCCGACGCAGATCCTGCTGACGGACGCGGGCACGGGCTTCGTCGTCCTGCGCCGCCCCGCGGCCGACTCCGTCGAGGTCGCCGAGATCGCGCTCGCCCCGGGCCACGAGGCCGTCGCGGCCCCGGCGCTCCTCTCAGCCGCGGCCATCCACGCCCGCGAGGCCCACCTCACCACCGCCACCGTCCACCTCCCCGCGGACCCCGCGATCCGCGCCGCCCTCCCCCACCTCCTCGCCGCCCCCCGCTTCTCCCCCACCCACTACGGCATGTCCCGCCCCCTCCTCGCCTCCCCCTCCTCCGTCCACGCCACCACCACGTCCCCCACCGCCTTCCACTGGCCCGCCGACTCCTTCTGACCCCGCCCGGGGGGCGCCCGGCACCGCCCACCGGCCGTCGAGGGCCGGCGTGTGCCGGCTCAGTGGCTCGTGGGATTCGCCGCTGTCCAGGCGTCGCGGATCATCGTGGCGAGGTCGGACCGCTCGGCTTTCCAGCCGAGTTCATTCGTGATCCTGGCGATGTCGGCCACCAGGCGCGGGGGCTCGGGTTGGGGAGGGCGGCGGACCACGGGGACGGGGCGGGCCGTGATGCGCTCGACCGTCGCCACGACCTCGCGCATGCTCGCCGGGGTGGCGCCGACGTTGTAGACGCGGTAGGGCACGTCGGTGGTGGACTCCAGCGCCAGCAGGTACGCGCGCGCCACGTCGTCCACGTGCACGAAGTCCCGGACCGCGGTGCCGTCCCCGTTCATCTCCAGGTGCGGGAACCGGCCGGCCGCGACGGCCAGCGCCTTCGGGATGATCCGGGTGTCGTCGGCGTCCCCCACCCCCTGCACGGCCCCGGCGATGTTGAAGCACCGCAGGCTCACCGCCCGCACCGCGCCGGTCTCCGCGCGAGCCCTCAGCACATCCTCCGCGGCCAGTTTCGACGCGCCGTACGGATTGCCCGGGGCGGGTGCGGTGTCCTCACCGATGGGCTGCTGCTCCGGGGCGCCGAGGACCGCGGCCGTGGAGCCCAGGACGACGGTGGGGACGTCCCGGCCGGTACGTGCGGCTCCCACCGCGTTCAACAGGGCGGTCGTGCCGCCGACGTTGACCCGCTGGTAGTCGTGCGGGCGCTCGAAGGACTCGCGGACCCTGGTGAGGGCCGCCAGGTGGCACACGCCGTGCACGCCTCCGAGGGCGGCCGTCACACGGTGCTCGTCGAGAACGTCGGCCCGGAGGACGTCGGTGACCGGCAGTTCCGGTAGCGGGGCGTCGGCGCCGCGGTGGGTCATCGCCACGACGTCATGACCGGCATCGGCGAGCCTCCGCACCACGGCGGTGCCGACGAAACCGTAGGCACCGGTGACCAGTACACGCAACGGATGTTCCTCTCCGCCAAGGACGAGCCCGCGGGGTGCGAGAGGTTCGCCGTCCAGCAGCCCGCGCCCGTCCGCACGGTACACGGTGCCGCTCCTCCCATGGTCAGTAGGCGTTTGCCTAAAAGATGTAGGCAGATGCATGATGGGTGGAGGTTGATGGGAGGAAGCCGATGGTTCGAGCGGGGCTGAGTGCGGAGCGGCTGGCGCGGGCGGGGGCCGAGCTGGCCGACGAGGTCGGGTTCGGGCAGGTGACCGTGTCGGCGCTGGCGCGGCGGTTCGACGTGAAGGTGGCGAGCCTGTACTCGCACGTGCGCAGCTCCCACGACCTGAAGGTCAGGATCGCGCTGCTGGCGCTGGAGGAGATGGCCGACCGGGCGGCCGCGGCGGTCGCGGGCCGGGCCGGGAAGGACGCGCTCGCGGCGTTCGCGGAGGCGTACCGCGACTACGCACGGGAGCACCCGGGCCGCTACGAGGCGGCGCGCCTGCGGCTGGACCCGCAGACGGCGGCACGCAGCGCCGGGGTACGGCACGCGCAGATGACCCGGGCGATCCTGCGCGGGTATGACCTGGCGGAGCCGGACCAGACCCACGCCGTACGGATGCTCGGCGGCGCCTTCCACGGCTACGTGGACCTGGAGCTGAGCGGAGCGTTCAGCCACACCCCGGTCGCCGCCGAGGAGTCATGGGCATGGCTGATCGACTCGCTCGACCTCCTCCTGCGCAACCGCGCGACCCCCACCACCGACCCCTCGACCGACAGGCAGAAACGATGAGCACCGAGCAGCCCCTGACCACCACCCCCGTCACCGCCGAACTCCTGCGCGGCGCCGTGGACATCGAGCCCACCGCGCACGGACTGCTGCCGCACCGGCTGCCCGCCGCCGCCCGCCGGCAGATCCCCGAGAACGACCTGCTGGCCGTCGCGGAGGCCCAACCGTCCGGCGTACGGCTGGTGTTCCGCACCCGGGCGACCGTGATCGAGCTGGACGCGCTGGCCACGAAGCGGGCGTACGTCGGTGCGCCGCTGCCCGCGGACGGCGTGTACGACCTGGTGGTGGACGGGAAGCCCGCCGGCCAGGCCACGGCGCCCGGCGGCCGGGTGCGCACCACGGACATGGCGACCGGGGCCGTGGAGGTGACGGAGGGGCCCGCGGGCACCGCCCGCTTCACCGGCCTGCCCGGACACGCCAAGGACGTGGAGATCTGGCTGCCGCACAACGAAGGCAGCGAGCTGATCGCGCTGCGCACCGACGCTCCGGTGGAGCCGCTCGCCGCCGGCCGCCGCAAGGTGTGGCTGCACCACGGCAGTTCGATCAGCCACGGCTCCAACGCCACCCATCCGACGGGCACCTGGCCCGCGCTGGCCGCCGCCCGCGGCGGCGTCGACCTGGTCAACCTCGGCTTCAGCGGCAGCGCGCTGCTCGACCCGTTCACCGCCCGCGCGATGCGCGACACCCCGGCGGACCTGATCAGCGTCAAGCTCGGCATCAACATCGTCAACGCCGACCTGATGCGGCTGCGCGCGTTCGGCCCGGCGGTCCACGGCTTCCTCGACACCGTCCGCGAGGGGCACCCGACCGCGCCGCTGCTGGTGGTGTCGGCGATCCTGTGCCCGGTGCAGGAGGACACCCCCGGCCCGCTGGCGCCGGACTTCGGCGACGGGGTGATCCGCTTCAAGGCGACCGGCGACCCCGCCGACGTCGCGGCGGGCCGCCTGACGCTGAGCGTCATCCGTTCCGAACTCGCCCGGATCGTCAAGCAGCGCGCAGCGGACGACCCGCACCTGCACTACCTGGACGGCCGCGAGCTCTACGGCGCCGCGGACTACGCCGAACTGCCGCTGCCCGACGAGGTGCACCCCTCCCAGGAAGCGCACCTGCGGATCGGCGACAACTTCGCGCGGCTGGCCTTCGGCCCGGGCGGCGCCTTCGCCGGCGCGTAGCCCGCAACCGCGGAACGTCTCGTACGGTCGGATCGAACACGTTGTAGACACATCGCCCGAACGGGCGGATCATTCAGGCCCCGGGCGCGGCAGCCGCCCGGGGCCTGTTCCGCGTACCCATCCAGGCGCCCACCCGGGCACCCTGCCTGGTACCTACCCGGCGTGCGACGGTCCCCCGCGCGCCGGGGGTGCACTCCCGCACTCCGGCGCGCGTTGCGTGCCAGCGGCACACTCCTGCGCGCACTCCCCCAGGTGCTCCACCTGCGAGGTTTACACCACCGGGGGCGCGAAGGCGCCCCCCTTCCGCTATACCGCCGCACATCCCCGGCTGCTTGGCTGGACCCTGCACGCAACCACCGGCGGACTCCGCCGCCCCGACCGTCGGCGTACGCCAACACCGTTGCCCACCAAGCCCGTTCACCTGTCACCAGGTCCTCTCACGCTGCCTGTCCAGCTCGTCTTACGGGAGAAAACGTGCCCGAACCGGGACACCCCACCGGCGCCACCACCGACGACCCCGCCGCCGACCAGGCGAGCGGCGCACAGCTCACCAGTCTCACCACCCAGGCGGCGCGCCAGCTGGCGACCACCACCAAGTCCGAACCGCAGATGCAGGGGATCAGCTCCCGGTGGCTGATCCGCATGCTGCCGTGGCTGGACATCAAGGGCGGCACCTACCGCGTCAACCGGCGGCTGCAACTGACCGTCGGGCGCGGCCGGGTGGCGTTCGAGCAGAACGGCGCCGACGACATCCGGGTCATCCCCGAAAGCCTCACCGAACTCCCGCCGCTGCGCGGCTACGCCGACACCGGCGTCCTCACCGACCTGGCCGCCCGCTTCCAGCCCCGGGACGTCCGCCCGGGCGAGGTGCTCTTCGAGGCCGGCCAGCCGATCACCGACACGTTCCTGGTCGTGCACGGCCGGCTCACCCGCTACGCCGAGGGCATGTACGGCGAGGAGGGCGTCGTCGGCGTCCTCACCGACGGCGACCAGGTCGGCGACGAGGCGGTCGGCCAGGCCGAACCGCGCTGGAAGACCACCGTGCGGGCCGACACCGCCGGCGTCGTGCTGGTGCTGCCCTGGCAGACCGTCCAGGAACTCTCCGCCCGCGAACCGTCGTTGGCCGCGCACCTGGCGGCGTACGCCGAGCAGCAGCGGCGGCCCACCAACCGCCGCGGCGAGGCGGACATCCCGCTCCAGGCCGGCCACTTCGGCGAACCCGTGCTCAACAGCGGCTTCGTCGACTACGAGCTGCGCCCGCGCGAGTACGAACTCTCGCTCACCCAGACGGTGTTGAAGGTGCACAGCCGGGTCGCCGACCTCTACAACGACCCGATGGACCAGACCCAGCAGCAACTGCGGCTCACCATCGAGGAGATCCGCGAGCGCCAGGAATGGGAGATGGTCAACAACCGCGAGTTCGGGCTGCTGCACAACACCGACTACGGCCAGCGGATCAGCACCCACTCGGGCCCACCGACCCCGGACGACCTCGACGACCTGCTCTCGATGCGCCGCAAGACCAAGCTCTTCCTCGCCCACCCGAAGGCCATCGCCGCCTTCTTCCGGCAGTGCAACAAGCGCGGACTGGTGCCCGGCAGCGCCGATGTCGGCGGCCACCAGGTGCCCGCCTGGCGCGGGGTGCCGATCTTCCCCTGCGGCAAGATCCCGGTCAGCGAACGGCACACCAGCAGCATCATCGCGCTGCGCACCGGCGAGGAGGACCAGGGCGTCGTCGGCCTGCACGCGACCGGCATCCCCGAGGAGTACCAACCCGGCCTGAACGTCCGCTTCATGGGCATCAACGAGGCCGCGGTCATCAGCTACCTCGTCACGGCCTACTACTCGGTGGCGATCCTGGTGCCCGACGCGGTCGGCATCCTGGAGAACGCCCAGCTCGGCCGGGTCGAGTGACCGCGTCCGAGGGCCGGGCGGAGAACCCGGCGACCGCGTCCCCCCAACCGGCCCGCCCGGCCCGCCTGTCGCTGCCCGGACCGCCGAGCTTCCCGCGCCCGGCCGCACGCCGCACCGGGGTCATCCCGGGGCTGAGGTACCAGCCGGCCGTGCCCGCCGACCCGGAGAAGGTCAAGGAGGTCGACCGCCGGCTGGAGGAGTGGGCCCGCGAACTCGACCTCTTCCCCACCGCGTGGACCGGGGACTTCTCCGGCTTCCAGTTCGGCCGGGCCGTGGTGCTCCAGCACCCCCACGCGGCGGACCTGGACCGGCTCACCGTCGCCGGCCAGCTCCTGCTCGCGGAGAACCTCGTGGACGACTGCTACTGCGAGGAAGCGGAGGACCGCGGCGGCTCGCACCGGGGGCTGGGCGGACCGCTGCTGTTCGCCCAGTCGGCGATCGACCCCTACCACGGCACACCGGAGGCCGAAGCGGGCTGGCAGCAGGGCATGCAGGCGGACGGACCGCTGCGCTCGTACTTCTGGGCGATGAAGGGGTACGCCGCCTTCGCCACGCCCAGCCAGACCACCCGCTTCGTCCACGACATGGCCCGCCTGCACATGGGCTACCTCGCCGAAGCCGCCTGGGCCGAGACGAAGTACGTGCCCACCGTCTGGGAGTACCTGGTCATGCGGCAGTTCAACAACTTCCGCCCCTGCCTGTCGATCGTCGACGCGCTGGACGGCTACGAACTGCCCGAACCGCTCTACTCCCGGCCGGAGGTCCAGCGGATCACCGCGCTCGCGTGCAACGCGACCACCCTGGTCAACGACCTCTACTCCTTCACCAAGGAGCTGGAGACCGACCCGGAGCACCTCAACCTGCCCCAGGTGGTGGCCGCCAACGAGGGTTGCGGGCTCAAGTCCGCCTACCTGCGGGGCGTGGAGATCCACAACCAGATCATGGCGTCCTTCGAGGAGGAGGCCGCCGCGCTGGCGGTGACCTCACCGCTGGTCGGCCGCTACGCCAAGGGGCTGTCGGACTGGGTGGCCGGCAACCACGAGTGGCACGCGACCAACACCCACCGATACCACCTGCCGAACTACTGGTAGGCGCACCACCGCACCACCGCCAGACGCGCCACCGGTACACCGCACCACCAGAAACACCGCACCACCAGCACCATGCACCCGTACAGAAGGAGTCAGCGTTGACCACGTCCCACCACGGCACCGCCACCGCACCGGTGCCGGCCCAATCCACGTACCAGACCCGCATCGCGGACTACTGGAACGCTGAGGAGAACCCGGTCAACCTCGAACTCGGCAAGATCGACGACCTCTACCACCACCACTACGGCGTCGGCGACGCCGACCGGTCGGTGCTCGACGAGCCGGACCCGAACCTGCGGCGCGACCGGATCACCGCCGAACTGCACCGCCTGGAGCACGCGCAGGCCGAGCTGCTCGCCTCCCACCTCGGGCCGCTCACCCCCGACGACCGGGTCTTCGACGCCGGTTGCGGGCGCGGCGGCGGCAGCGTGGTGGCCCACCTGCGCTACGGCTGCCACGCCGACGGGGTGACGCTCTCCACCAAGCAGGCGGACTTCGCCAACGCGCAGGCCCGCGCCCGCGGCATCGACGGCAAGGTCCGCTACCACCACCGCAACATGCTCGACACCGGCTTCCAGACCGGCGCCTACGCCGCCTCCTGGAACAACGAGTCGACGATGTACGTGGAGTTGGAGCTGCTCTTCGCCGAGCACGCCCGGCTGCTGCGGCGCGGTGGCCGCTACGTCACGATCACCGGCTGCTACAACGACACGTACGGCCGGGCCTCCCGCGAGGTGTCGCTGATCAACGCGCACTACATCTGCGACATCCACCCGCGCTCGGGGTACTTCCGGGCGATGGCGGCCAACCGGCTGGTCCCGGTGCACGTCGAGGACCTGACGGCGACGGCGATCCCGTACTGGGAGCTGCGCCAGCAGGCCGACCACCTTGTGACGGGCATCGAAGAACCGTTTCTGACGGCGTACAAGAACGGCAGCTTCCAGTACCTGCTGATCGTGGCCGACCGGGTGTAGCGGGCCCGCGCGGACGCCGAGCGGCGCGGTCCGGCCACGGGAGGGTGCCCCGTGGCCTGGCCGCGCCGCCGTCATGCCGCCCCTCGGGGCAGCGAATGTGTCGGCCTGTCAGATGGCGGTCAGCGTCGTCCACTTCTGCGCGTCGGTGCCGTTGCAGTCCCACAGCTGGAGCTGGGTGCCGTCCGCCGTCGAGGAGTTGGGGTCGTCGAGGCAGCGACCGGACACCGGGTTGCGGTAGCCCCCGCCGTAGGGCTCCCAGACCTGGTTGGCGCCGCCGTTGCACTCCCAGAGCTGCACCTTCGTGCCGTCGCCGGTGCCGAGGTCGGCCGCGTCCAGGCACTTGCCGACCGCCCGCAGGGTGCCGTCGGTGCGCAGCTGCCACCACTGGGCGTCGCTGCTGTTGCACGACCACAGCTGGACGGCGGTGCCGTTGGTGGCGCTGTCGCCGTTGTCGTCGAGGCACTTGCCCGCGATGCCGGAGTGCACGGTGCCGCCGTTCGGCACCGGGGGCGTGATCCAGCCGGCGGCGTCCGCGGCCTGGATGCCGGCGTCGAAGGCGTCGGCCATCTTCTGGTAGCCGCCGTCGTTGGGGTGCAGCGCGTCCGACAGGTCGGCGGTGGTCAGGGCGCTCATGTCGACGAATCCCACGTGCTTGCCCGCGTTCTGCTCGGCCTGCACGATGCCGGGCACCGCCGCGTTGAACGCGGGCCGGTTGGGCTCCTCCACCGCGTTGGTCGACACGATCAGCGAGCCGACCAGCACGGTGACGCCGGGCACGTCCGCGGTGATCTGGTCGATCAGGGCGTGCAA
Source organism: Streptomyces sp. CA2R106 (assembly GCF_037034245.1). Taxonomy (NCBI): domain Bacteria; kingdom Bacillati; phylum Actinomycetota; class Actinomycetes; order Kitasatosporales; family Streptomycetaceae; genus Streptomyces; species Streptomyces sp. CA2R106. The sequence continues at coordinate 108,390 of NZ_JBAGKC010000014.1, read as the reverse complement.
CCGGTCGGTGGCGGTGGCGACCTGGTAGTTCTGGTTGAGGTCGTTGGTGCCGATCTCCAGGGTGACGACGTCGGGCCGGTAGCGGTCGAGCACACCGTCCGCGATGCCGGCGATCTGGTCGATCCGCCAGCCGGAGTGCCCTTCGTTGTCCGGGTCGCCCATCGTGCCGTTGCGGCCGGTGCCGACGAAGTCCAACGCGTGTCCCTGGCCGGACAGTTCGTCCCACAGCGCGGACCGGTAGCTGTCACCGGTGCTGCTGCCGACGCCCCAGGTGATCGAGTCGCCCAGCGGCATCACCCGCAGGCTCGACGCGGCGGCGGGCGAGACGGCGGACGACACGGCGGACGCGGAGGCGGAGGCGGAGGCGGGGGAAGCCGCCGGGGCGGCTGCCGCGGCCGGCAGCGCGGTGCCCGCACCGGCCCCGACCGCGGCGGCCAGCGCCAGGGCGAGCAGTAAGGGGGATCTTCTCATCGTCGTGCCACGCTCCTTCACGGGTCCACGCGGTCAGGCGTGGACGGGAAGTGGGGGGAAGGGAAGGGGTGGTGCGCGGGACGAACGGCCGGGTCAGCCGGCCGCGTTGAGCAGATCGAGCACGCTCTGCTGGCAGCCGTAGTCGCTGCTGCCGCTGCCGCCGGCCCAGTGCGGGCCGTACTGGTCGAGCGCGTTGCGGTCGTGGGCGTAGGCGGAGTTCGCCCACGCGGTGAGGTCGGCGGCGTAGGGGTGGTCGGACAGCTGGGTGTTGAGCTTGCCCAGCCCCCGCACGTAGGCGCCCTTGAAGCTCGGGCCGTCGCCGGTGCAGCCGTCGCCCTCGCCCGGCTCGCGCAGCACCCCGCCGGAGACGAGCTTGACCGTGGACGCGTCGGCGAGGGTACGGGCGGTGGTCAGCAGGCCCGAGTCACCGGTCGCCTTGTACAGCTCCGTCAACCCGCCGAGCACCACGCCCTGGTTGTACGTCCAGGTGGTCTGCCCGTTGTTGGCGCACGAGTCGTCGAGGCCGTCGTTGATCATGTGGTCGCTGTTGATCATGCCGCTGTTCTGGAACCACGACCACTCGGTGTTCGCCCGGCCCAGGTAGGTGGTGTCGCCCGAGATCCGGTTGTGCAGCGCCGCGTTGAGGTAGAGGTACAGCTCGTTGGTGATGGCGTTCTTGTACTGGCCGCCGGTGTTCCAGCGCACCCCGCCGCCGCAGGTGCTGTTCCAGTTGTCGGCCATGTGGTCGGCGTCGGCCCGCGCGGTGGTCAGGTAGCGGCTGTCGCCGGTCGCGTCGTAGGCGTCCACCCACGCCAGGCCCCACCAACCGGTGTCGTCCAGGTAGCTGTTGGTGAAGTTGCCGTCCTGCGCGTTGATGTTCGCGTTGTACGTCTCGCTGATGGCGTACTTGTAGCTCGGCATGCCGCTGACCCGGGCGTTGTCGATGATCGCGGTCAGCGCGTTGGCGCTGGTCCACCAGCCGTTGCCGCCGAACAGCTTGCTGCCGCGGTCGTAGGACATCATCAGCGCGGTCGCCGCGGCGGTGCCGCGGGACCAGGCGTTCCAGGTGGTGCGGGCCCACGCGGTGCAGGCGATGTCGCTCGTCCCGGCCGGCTCGCCGCAGGCGCGCACCGCGCCGACGCCTTCGTTGTTCCAGTCGTCGACGTTGTACATCAGCGTGCGCCAGCCGCCGTTGCCGGACGGGACGGAGGTGGCGCCGAGCTTGCTGCCGTCGCTCCAGGTGCGGCCGCCGTCCCAGGACCGGTCGAGCCACACCTGGTCGCCGGCGCCGCCGTTGCCGATCGACCCCCACGCCATGGCGTCGTTGTCGTCGAAGTGCAGCACGATCGAGCGGGAGTCGACGGAGGCGGTCACCGGCTGCCGGTCCTGCGTGCTGAGCGCGGGGTCCCGGGCATCGCAGTAGCTGTTGCAGACGGTCGTGGCCGCGCTGACAGCGCTGACCGCGGGCGAGGACTGCTCCGGCGGTGCGGCACCTTGCGCCACGGCGACTGACATCGTTGTCAGAACGGCCGTGAGGACAGCGACGCGCAGTGTTCTCATTGCTCGCATGGGGGGCTCCTGAGCCGTGGTCTGGCGTGCGGGAACACGCGAGTTGGGGGGAAGGGGCTCTGGTCGGAAGCTAGCCAGCGGGTGCGGGCGCGTCAAGGACCCGGGCGGATGGTCGGATCACTCGGGCATCGCGGGCGCGGGTGCCCGTAGCGGCGCCCGGCCGCCCCGCTCCGGGCAGGACGTCGGGCGCTGGTGAGCTGCCTCAGTGTTCACCGGCGGAACTCCCGTACCGGCAGCCTCGGTTCGTCCACCAGTCGTCGGAGGTCTGCGGAGCCTGGTCCGGGGGCGGTCGGCAGGCGCGGTCGGGGACGCGGTCGGCGGGCGCGGTCGGGGGCGGGCTCAAGCGTGGTGGAGCGGCGCGAGGGTGTGGTGGGCGTCGCTGGAATCCCGTGCCGGCGCGCAGGTCATGATGCGGATGTCGTTCTCGGGCAGTTTCAGGACGTCGTAGTGGAAGACGGGGCGGCCCGCGGACGGGTGTCCGGCGGTTCGCCGTCCGCCCATCCGCGCGCCGAGCGACGGGGACTTCCACAGGGCGCGGAAGTGCGCGCTGGCCGCGGTGGCCTGTGCGACGAGTCCGGCCAGATCGCGGTCGTCGGGATAGGCGGCGAGGGTCAGGCGCAGTTCGGCGACGAGCGCGGTGGTGAAGTCGGGGTCGCCGTCGCCGGTCGGAAGGACGGCTGTTCCGCCGGGCGCGGGAGGATCGACGAACAGGGCCCGGACCAGGTTGCGCGGGGCCAGGGGGTGCTGGTCGGGGTCGGCCAGCAGGGCGGCCCAGGACGGGTTCCACGCCAGCAGGGTCCAGTCGGCGGCGAAGACCCCGGCGGGGATGTCGCCGAGGTGCCGGACCAGCCGTGCGACGCTCGCCGGCACCTGGTCGGGCACCTGGCCGGGTACGGGCGGCAGCAGCCCGGCGACCAGGTGCAGGCGGCATGCCTCGTCCGGGCTCAACCGCAGCGCCCTGGCGAGCGCGGCGAGCACCTCGCGCGAGGGGCGCCGTGAACGGCCCTGCTCCAGGCGCAGCAGGTAGTCGACGGAGACGCCGGCGAGCGCGGCGAGTTCCTCACGGCGCAGGCCCGCGGTGCGGCGGCGGCGCGTCGCGGGGAGCCCGACGTCGGCAGCGGTCAGGCGCCCGCGCCAGGCACGCAACGCCTCGCCCAGCGTGTTCTCGGCCCGCGTCGGTTCATCCATGCTCGCTCCTCGCTCCCGCTCAGCGTAGTACCGGCGTTCTGGTGATCAGCAGGGCTCTGGCTGCGGCCGCCGGCCGGATCGAAGGTGGGGACGGATCGGATACGGCCGAGGAAGGGACACCATCATGAGTCAGGCGCAGTCCGGTACGAGCCAGGTGGGCGGGGCCCCCGCCGGTGCTCCGCAGGGGTCGGGCCCGGCGTTGGCCGGGCGGGTCGCGCTGGTCACCGGGGCCTCCAGCGGGATCGGGCGGGCGACGGCGCTGGCGGTCGCAGAGCAGGGCGGTGCGGTCGCGGTCACCGCGCGCCGCGCCGACCGGCTCGAGGAGCTCGCCGGGGGCATCCGGGCGCGCGGCGGCTCGGTGCTGGTGCTGCCGGCGGACCTGTCGGACCCGGCGCAGGTCGACGCCGTGGTCGAGCACACCGTCGGGCACTTCGGGCGGCTGGACGTACTGGTGAACAACGCGGCCGCCAGCGCACCCGGGTTCGTCGAGCACAGCGACCCGGCGCGGTGGGACACCCTGGTGGAGGTCAACTTCCGCGCTGTGCTGCGCCTTTCGCACACCGCGCTGCCGCACCTCCTGCGGGCGGCCGACAGGCCGGCGGGCGTCGCGGACGTGGTCAACATCAGCTCGGTCGTCGGGCGCAAGCCCATCAAGGGCAACGCGGTGTACTCGGCGGCCAAGCACGCGGTCATCGCCTTCGGCGACGCGTTCCGCCAGGAAGTGGCGCTGCGCAAGGTGCGGGTCGGTGTCGTCGAGCCGGGCATGGTGGCCACGGACATGACGGTCGGCACCGGCGTCGGGGACGAGGCCGGGCACACGATGACCGAGCGGGACTGGCTGCACGTGGACGATGTGGCGCGTGCCGTCGTCTTCATGGTCACCCAGCCGCGGCGCTCCGCGGTCAGCGAGATCCTGCTGCGGCCGACCGCCCAGGAGTACTGATCCGCTCGGCGGGCGGGAGAACGGGTCGCACGAGCGCGGGTCGCTTCCCCGTCCGGCGCCGCCCGAACGATCGGCGGCGGGACGGCCCTCAGTTGATGATCTCGGCGCGGCTGTCCTGGCGCGTCGCGGACAGCCGGTCCCGCCACATCCGGAGTGCTTCGGGTGTCTGGCGGGTCCAGTCCGTGACCTCGCCGAGGATGCGGAGCGGGTGCTTGCTGCGGTAGGAGCGGGTGGGGTTGCCGGGGAACTTCTTGTCGGTGACGTTGGGGTCGTGTTCGAACTCCCCGGTGGGCTCGACGGCGTACACCCGCGGGGGCCCGTCTCCGGCGGCGAGTTCGGCGGCGAGCCCCGCGCCGTCCCGCAACGCGGTGAAGTAGATGTGGTTCATCACGACCTCGGGCCGGTAGTTGGAGCGGAACCCGGGGGTGAGCTGGTCCCCGGTCCGCAGATCGGCCCTGGTCCCGTGGAAGAACGGCCCGTCGTCCAGCACCTCGCTCATCGCGGCAGATTACCAAGCCGCCGCGGGCACAGGGTGCGTACGCACGCGGGCCGACCCGCGTACCGCGGCGGGGCCTTCGTGCCGAGGGGATGCCGGTGCCGGTGCACGAGATCGCCCGCCGGACGGGCGGTCCGGGCACCAGCACCAGCACCAGGTTCGACGCCGAAGCTGGTGCCTCAGCCGCCGGCTGCGACGTCCCAAGCGGGCGCGCGCGCCGCTGACCGAGGCACGGTCAGCGGGCACGCCCGCCCCTGCCGCCGGCTAGCCGGCGCGGCCCGCCGGCGCCCGAGTCGTCAGCAGGGGTGCGTGGCTCCGTGGTTGCTGAGATAGACGTCGCTGAACCAGCCCTCCTGGCTCGTACCGGAGATCCGGCCGTAGGTCCAGGTGTCCATCGTGAGGCCGTTCGAGGTGACCGAGCTGCCGGTGTCGTAGCACCAGTAGTAGATCTTCGCGCCGTGGGCGGCATAGCCGTACGCGTCGCAGTAGGTGTACGGGCCCTCGCGGCGGGCGAGGCTGTCGGCGGTGACCGTGCCGCTGCCCGCGTCCGCGTTGTGGTGGTAGAAGTCGCAGGCGACCTTGGGCGATACGTCGGCCGGCGCCGAGGCCGAGGCCGACGCCGACGGCGCCAGGACGAGGCCGCTGCCGAGCAGTGCGGCTCCTGCCATGAGTCCGATGTGCGTCCTTTTCAGCACGTGGGTTCCCTCCCGTGATCGAGCGTGATGTCCGGTTTCTGCCTGCCGCACCCATCCCCCGGCGGCAGAGACTGGACCGGAACGCGTCACAGCGTGCGTGTCGGGCGCCGTCCGCGGCAATGTATTCAGCTGCCGCTGAACTGTCGGACGGGTCAGGCGCGGGACCGGACGGTGGGGGGACCGTGTGCTGAGGGTGCATGTCACCGCGGAGGACCTGTTACGGGTCCGGATGGCCGACGAGCCCGCGCCTTTGATGGAACTGGGCCTGGCGCTCATGACGCTCAAACGCCCGGCGGACCCGGTGTTCCGCCAGTGGCGGCACCGCGCCCAGCGGTCCCTCCCGCCGCAGGCCCGCCCGGTGCTCGACCTGCTGTCGCCGACCGGTACGGGCCCGCTGTTCCTCGACCCGCCCACCGCGGGCTTCGCCGAGGGGATGGACACCGTCCGCTCGGCGCCGCGCGCCTACGTTCGCTCCGAGCTGCTCAGGGTGCGCGCTCCGGAGCGGCCGCGCGCCCGGTGGGCCCGCGGGCTCGCCGACGACGACCGCGAGTCCTGGCAGTTCCTCGAGCGGTCGATGGCCGCGGCCTACGCGAGTCTGCTCGCCGATGCCTGGCCGCGGGTCCGGGCCGGATTCCACGCGGAAGCGGCATGGCGTGCGCGGTACCTGGCCCGGCACGGGCTGCTCGCCACGCTGACCGGGCTGTCCCCCTCGGCCCGGTGGGACGGCATGGCCCTGGAGTTCCCGCGCGCGTACGACCGCGAGATCCGGCTGACCGGGCAGGGCCTGACGCTGCTCCCCTCGCTGCTCTGGACCGCAGGTCCGCTGCTCGCCCCGCAGCCCGAGGGCCCCACGCTCCTCGTCTACCCGGCCGTCACCCCGCTGCCCCTCCAGGAGGCCGCCGCCACCCCCGACCCCCTCAACGCCCTCCTCGGCAGCACCCGCGCGGCGATGCTCCGGCTGCTGACGGCGCAACACACCACCACGGGCCTGGCCAAGGCGCTCGACATCAGCCCCGCGGCGGCCTCCATGCAGGCCAGAACCCTGCGGGACGCCCGGCTGATCACCACCCGGCGCGAAGGCCGGAGCGTCTCGCACTGCTGCACCGCGCTGGGGCTCGACATGATCTCGGCGGCAACGCCCGCACTGTGCTGAGCGCGTCGGCACCGCGCCTGCCGAAGGCGCACTCGGCCGTGCGGCGCGGCAGCTCCTCGGCGGCGGAGTCGGCGTGTTCGGCGTACGGTTGGGGGCATGACCGCTGGTGAGCCGACCATTGTCGCCACGTCCGGGGGGCTTCGGGCCGGCGGGCGGACCCGGGTGGAGTTCGACGCGCTCGTCCACCACGCCGTGGAGCTGTCGGGGGTGCACGGGCGCCGGCCGCGGGTGATGTACGTGGGGACCGCGATCGGGGACGCGGAGCACTTCACGGCGCGGGCGGTGGAGGCCGGACGGGTGGCGGGGTTCGACGTGACGCCGCTGCACCTGTTCCCGATGCCGAACGTCGCGGACATCGAGGGCGAGGTGCTGGCCCAGGACGTGGTGTGGGTGATGGGCGGTTCGGTGGTGAACCTGCTCGCGGTGTGGCGGGCGCACGGGGTGGACGCGGTGATGCGGCGCGCGTGGGAGTCCGGGGTGGTGCTCAGCGGGGTGAGCGCGGGCTCGATCTGCTGGTTCCGGGGCGGTACCACGGACTCCTACGGGCCGCGGCTGCGCCCGGTGACGGACGCGCTGGGCCTGCTGCCGTACGGGAACGGGGTGCACTACGACTCGGACGCGGGCCGGCGGCCGCTGGTCCACCGGCTCGTCGCGGACGGCACCCTGCCGGCGGCGCACTGCACGGACGACGGGGTCGGGCTGGTCTACCGCGGCACCGAACTGGTGGAGGCGGTCGCGGAGGTGCCGGGCAAGGGCGCCTACGTCGTCCGCCGCGAGGGGGACACCGCCGTGGAGGAGCGGATCGAGCCGCGCAGGCTGCCCCCGGTGTGAGGCGATCAGGCCAGCTCGCCCGCGGCGTTGAGGTCGTCGAAGAGCAACTGGTCGACGGGCGGGACGCGTTCACGGTCCGCGTACGAGAACCAGGCCGTCTCCTCGATCTCGCTGCTCGGCGCCAACCGCCCTTCGTACGCGGCGGTGTAGCACGCCATCCGCACCACGGCGCCCTCGGGCAGATTGGGCCCGCCGGCCTCGTACGTGCCCGCGTGGACGGCGCTGTGCGGATCGAGCCGGACCGTCAGCTCCTCCCGGATCTCGCGGACCAGCGTCTCCAGATCCGTCTCGGCGCCCTCCCGCTTGCCGCCGGGAACGTAGAACACGCCCTTCCCGCGCGGCCGCGCGCACAGAATCCGGCCGCCCTCGATCCGCACCCAGGCGACCGTGTCGATCAGCACGCCGCCCCTCCTCTCCCCGGCACGGGGCCGACCCCGCAGCCGTACGCCACTCGCCTGCGCCGACCCTACGGGACGGCAGAATGACCCGCATGACCGCACACGACGCGAAGGCCGAACTGCACCTCTACCTCCAGGGCGCGCGGGAGGCGTTGCTGTGGAAGCTGGACGGGCTCTCGGAGTACGACATCCGGCGGCCGATGACGCCGACGGGCACCAATCTGCTCGGGCTGGTCAAGCACGTGACCGGCGCCGAACTGGGCTACCTCGGCGACACGTTCGGTCGGCCCTCCGGCAAGCTCGCGCAGTGGAGCGACGAGAACGCGGAGCCCAACGCCGACATGTGGGCCACCGCCGAGGAGTCGCGCGAGTTCATCGTGGCCGGATACCGCCGGGCGTGGGCGCACGCCGACGCGACGATCGAGGCACTGCCGCTGGACACGGTCGGCGAGGTCCCGTGGTGGCCGGCCGGCCACAGGGACGTGACGCTGCACCACGCCGTGGTACGGGTCGTCGCCGACGCGCAACGGCACGCAGGCCACGCGGACATCCTGCGCGAACTCCTCGACGGCACCGTGGGGATGACGCGGCAGAACGTCGGCGTGCCCGAGCAGGACCGTGCGTGGTGGGAGGCGCACCGTGCCCGCGTCGAACAAGCCGCCGCCCACGCTCCGACCGCCCGCACCGCCCCGCTCCCCGGACAGGCCACCGCGTAAGCGCTCGGCCGGGCGGCGCGGGGTCAGGCTTCCGCCGCCGTGTCGGGCCCGGCGGGGCGGGCGGGACGGCCGTCGCCCTGCTCCCCCGGGACGGACAGGTGCTCGAGCGCGGCGAGGAAGTGGCGGAAGGCGCGGTCGGCGCGGTCGGTGTCGCCGGTCGCGTCGAGGTCCATGATCAGCCCGCGGATGACCGCGAGCACGAGCGTGGCGAGGTCCGGCCGGCCGATGCTGCGCAGGCCCTCCTCCAGCGGGCCGAGCCAGTCGGTCGTCGCGGTGCGGCGGAAGTCGGGCCACAGCCGCTGTTCCGCGCTTTCGCGCAGCCGGCCGAACATCCGCAGGTAGGGCTGCCCGCCCGGGCCGGTGATGGCGCTCCAGGCGCGATCGAGCGTGGCCGGGTACGGCTCGCCGGGCCGCACGCGCAGCAGGTCGCCGAACGCGTCGAGTTGGCGTTGCCGTGCCCTTTCCAAGACGGCGCGCAGCAGGGCGTCGCGGGTGCCGAAGTGGTAGATCAGCATGCGGGCCGAGGTGCCGGTGGCGGTGGCCAGCGGCTCCAGCCGGTCGGGCAGGCCGTGGGCGAGCGCGTGGTCGGCGCAGGCGTCGAGCAGCCTGTCCTTGATGTGCGGTTCCGGTCGTCTGCCCACGCCCCGACTTTTTCACGTAATTGTCGTTACGTCTATCGTCGGAAGGGAAGCAGGTCGCGACAGACAGACACACGGAGGCTGGGATGAGGGTCGTGTTCGTGCACGGGGCATGCGTGCGGGACGGGTCGTGGTGGTGGCACCGCACCGCCGAGCTGCTGCGGGAGCGGGGGGTGCCGAGCGTGGCCCCGGCGCTGCCGAGCTGCGGCGAGGCGGGCCCGCCCGGCGGCGCCGGGGGTCCGGGGCTCGTCGAGGACGTCGCCGCGGTGCGCCGGGTGCTGCGCGACAGCGACGAGCCGACGGTCGTGGTCGCCCACAGCTACGGCGGCATCGTCACCGCGGAGGCCGCTGCCGGAATCGGGTCGGTACGCCACCTGCTGCTGGTCTCCAGCTACCTGCCCGAAGCCGGGCAGAGCCTGTCGGACTTCGGGGACGGCGGCCCCGCCCCGTTCCTCGACGTCGACCCCGATGCCGGCACCTTCGCGGTCCGCCCCGAACTGCTGGTGGACACCTTCCTCCATGACTGCGGCCCCGAGGTACAGGCGCAGGCGGCGGACCACCTCGCCGCGCAGAGCGTGCGGGTGACCGGGCAACCGGTCGGCGCGGCCGCGTGGCAGCAGGTGCCCTCGACGTACCTCGTCTGCGCCCGGGACCGCGGCACCCCGCCGCGGCTCCAGCGCGAGTTCGCCCGGCGGGCCGCCGACGTCGTCGAACTCGACGCCGGCCACCACCCCTTCCTGTCCCAACCGGCCGCGGTCCGGGACCTGCTGCTCGCCCTGTGACGACCCACCGCCGCGCCGCCTGCCCAAACGGTCCCTAGCCTCGCGGCTGCGTCAGCATCCGCCAGCCCGGGGCGTAGGTGCCGTGCAGGACCAGCGATGCCGCGCCCACCGCGCCCACCGCCTCGCCGATCACGCTGCGCTCGACGGCGACGCGCCGGATCACCCGGGTCACCGATGTCGTGTTGACGGCCGCCTCGACCGCCTCGCACATGATGTCCTCGATGCCGCGCAGCGCCTCCCCGCCCAGCACCACCCGCTCGACGTCGAGGAGGGCGACGGCGCCGCGGGCGGCCTGGCCGATGCGGGCGGCGGCGGTGCGGACGACGTCGCAGGCCGCGCGGTCGCCGCGGCGGGCGGCCCGGCACAGCAGCTTCCAGTCCGCGTGCGCGGACTCCTCGACCCGCGCGGGGTCCGCGGCGCAGGCGAGCCCGATCCGCTCGGCGGCCGAACTGCCGTACCGGGCCAGCAGATCGGCCAGGACGGCGGACGGGTTGACGTACGGGCCCAGGCAGTTGGTGCCGCCGCAGTGGCAGGTCCGTTCGCCCGGCTCGACGGCCATGTGCCCGAACTCGCCCGCGTTGCTCGAATCACCGTGGAGCACCGTGTTGTTGAGCACGATCCCGGCGCCGATGCCGGTCCCGAGGTAGAGGAAGAGGAAACTGCCGGCCCGGGCCCGGCCGCCGATCCAGCGTTCACCGATGGCCGCGGCGGTCGCGTCGTTGTCCATGGCGACCGGCATCCCGGTGGCGGCGCCGAACATCTCCAGCAGCGGCACCCGGCCCCAGCGGGGGAAGTTCGGCGGGTGCACCACCTCGCCCGCGGTGCCGTCGATCGGTCCGGGCGTGGCGATGCCGGTGCCGAGCAGCCGGGCGGGGTCCACCCGGGTCCGGGCGGTCAGGCGCCGGGCCGCGGCGGCCACCCGGGCCACCACGTCGGCCGGCTCGGCGGAGTCCGCGAGCGCGACCCGGCGCGAGGCCAGCACCTCGCCGGCGAGGTCGACCACCACGATCACCGCGGCGTCCGGATCGAGCTGCACCCCGACCGCGAACGCCCCGTCGGCGCGCGGCGAGAGCAGGGTCCGGCGCTTGCCGCCGCTGGAGGGCGCGTGCCCGGACTCCGTGATCAGGCCCGCCGCCAGCAGCCGCCGCACCACATTGGAGACGGTCTGGCTGGTCAGCCCGGTCAGCGGCGCCAGCTCCACCCGGCTGACCGGCCCCGCGGTCCGGATCGCGTCCAGGATCACGGCCTGGTTGTAGCCCCCCACCCGGGGCAGATTGGTCCCACCCTGCGTCACCGTGTCACGTTCCTCTCCCCTCGCCGTGTCACGCCTCCCGCCCGTCCCGTCCGCGCGCCGCCCGTACGAAGCAGCCGTACGAGCCAGCCGTACGAAGCAGCCGCCGTACGAAGCCGCCGCCGTACGAAGCCGCCACGCAAAGTCGCCGCGCAAAGCAGCCGCCGCCCCCAACGGCCGCCGTCCGCACCCGACTTCGCGAGCCCCGCCCGTACCCGCCCGCGCCCCATTCCGCTTACGCCCCCGCTCCGCCCGGAACGCTCCCCCGCCCGGCACCGCCCGCGCCCCCGCGGCCCCGCGGCGACCGCGGCGAACCGCCCCGCCGCGCGCCCCGCGCCCGCTTCCGCACCCCCCGACGGCGGGAAGTTTACATGTCAGAAGCGTTGACTTACTCCATCCATTGGATTTAGCTTCGCCGACAACCAGGGCGCCGCCCGCCCTGCCGGCCACAGGTTTCCGACTGTTGGCGCCCTGTGGCACACCCGCGTCCCGCGCCCGGCCCGCCCTGTCACCTCACGCTCGCGGGCCGAGTACGGGCACTCCACCGGAGGTTGAGCGTGCGCACGAGACTCACCGTTGCCGCCGGCATCACCGCCGTCACCGCACTGCTGGGCGCGACCGCAGCGGGCTGCGGTTCCGGTTCCGGCAGTTCCGGAAAAACGATCAAGGTCGTCTACCAGAAGCAGCTCAACAGCAGCAACACGGTGCAGCCCGACTTCCTGGCCGCGCAGGTCAAGGCGTTCGAGAAGGCGAACCCCGGCACCACCGTCAAGCTCGTGCCCGTCACCGCCAGCGAGAACGACTACTACACGAAGATCCAGCTGATGATGCGCTCCCCCGTGACCGCGCCCGACCTGGTCTACGAGGACACCGCCACCATCAACTCCGACGTGGCCAGCGGGTACTTGAAGCCGCTGGACAGCTACCTGGCGTCGTGGCAGGACTGGAGCCGGTACGCGGCGGCGTCCAAGACCGCGATGAAGTACGCCAAGGACGGCAAGACCTACGGCGTCCCGGACAACACCGACACCCGCGGCATCTGGTACAACAAGACGCTCTTCAAGCAGGCCGGCATAGCAGTGCCCTGGCAGCCGAAGACCTGGGCCGACGTACTCACCGCGGCCCGCACCATCAAGGCCAAGGTGCCCGGCGTCACCCCGATGAACCTCTACACCGGCACCGCGGGCGGCGAGCAGTCCTCGATGCAGGGCTTCGAGATGCTGCTGTACGGCACGGCCGCCGGCGGCAACTCCCTCTACGACGCGGCGCAGCAGAAGTGGGTGGTGGGCAGCGCGGGCTTCAAGGACGCGCTGGACTTCCTGCACACCGTCTACAGCGAGAACCTCGGCCCGAAGGTGCAGACCGCGCTCGGCGTCAACATCGGCGCCCAGGTCGGCACCGAGATGATCCCGCAGGGCAAGCTCGCCATCGACATCGACGGCTCCTGGATGCCCAACAACTGGATTCGCACCGGCGCGAAGCCCTGGCCGCAGTGGGAGACCACGATGGGCGAGGCCGCGATGCCGACCCAGAACGGACAGGGCAAGGGCAAGGTCAGCATGTCCGGCGGCTGGGCCTGGTCGATCCCGGCCAAGGCGAAGAACACCGCCCTGGCGTGGAAGTTCCTCCAGGCGCTGGAGACGGAGTCCGCCTCGGCGCAGTGGAACAACGTCAACGCCACCATCCCCACCCGCCAGGACGTCGCCGCCGACCCGAAGTACCTCAAGGCGCTGCCGACCAACGAGTTCTTCAGCTCCCTGGTCGCCGACACCTACTACCGGCCCGGTGTGCCGGCCTACACCCAGGTCTCGACCGCCATCCAGAAGGCCATGGAGTCGGTGACGACCGGTCAGGCCTCCGTCGACAAGGCCGCGAGTACGTTCGATAACGATGTCAAGTCCGCGGTGGGCGCGGACCACACCGTCCAGGGCGCGCAGTGACCTCCGCCGCGCCCGCCCCCACCGCTCCCGCCGCCGGCCGCAAGGGGGCCGGCGGCGGCCGGTCCGAGCGGGGGCCGCTGCCGGCGCCGCTGGCCGCACTGCTGCGCGGGCTGCCGGTGCTGCCGTCGGTGGTGCTGCTGGCGGTGTTCCTCGCCGGGCCGATCGGGTACTGCGTCTACTACGCCTTCACCGACATGCAGCTCACCGGCGCGTCGGGCACCCACTTCACCGGGCTGCACAACTTCTCCCGCGCCTTCGGCGACCCCGACTTCACCAACGCGGTCGAGCTGACACTGCTGTTCGTGATCGGCTCGGCGGTGATCGGGCAGAACACGCTGGGGCTGGCGCTGGCGGTGCTGATGGAGAAGGCGTCCAAGCCGGTGCGGTCGTTCACCAGCGCGGTGGTGATCTCCGCGTGGGTGCTGCCGGAGGTGGTCGCGGGCTACCTAATGTACGCGTTCTTCTTCCAGCAGGGCTCGCTCAACGCGATCCTGCGCTTCCTGCACCTGCCGCAGCAGAACTGGCTGTACACGCTGCCGATCCTGGCGGTGTGCCTGGCCAACGTGTGGCGCGGCACCGCGTTCTCGATGCTGGTGTTCTCCGCGGCGCTCGGTGATGTGCCGCGCGAGCTGGTGGAGGCGGCGGAGGTGGACGGCGCGAACCCGTGGCAGCGGCTGTGGCGGGTGACGCTGCCGGTGATCCGGCGCTCGATCCTCACCAACCTGATGCTCATCACGTTGCAGACGCTGTCGGTGTTCGGCCTGATCTACACGATGACCCGGGGCGGCCCGGGCAACAAGACCGAGACGCTGCCGATCTTCATGTACCAGCAGGCGTTCCAGAACAGTCTGATCGGCTACGGCACCGCGATCGCGCTGGTGCTGCTGGTGGTGGGGGCGCTGTTCTCGGTGGTGTACATCCGGATGCTCAGAATCGAGGAGGGGTGACGAGCGAGTCACCGCAGTGGGCGGCCGACGAAGGAGGCCGTCCGCGGAGGAGACGAGGAGGAACACCGACCAACCAAAGAGGAGGGGTGACGAGCGAGTCACCGCAGTGGGCGGCCGACGAAGGAGGCCGTCCGCGGAGGAGACGAGGAGGAACACCGACCAATGAAAGGGGCGGGGTGATGGCCGCTACGGACAGTGCGCCTGTCGCGGCGGTCTCGGCCGGGCGGCGGGCACCGGTGCGGGTGCGGGTGGGGCGGACCCGCAAGGGGCGGGTGCGGGCCGGGCGCAGCGTGATCAACGTGCTGCTGCTGCTGTTCTCGGTGCTGTACCTGGTGCCGCTGGTGTGGATGGTGCTGGCGTCGGTCAACGCGCACGCGTCGTTCAGGCTGTCGGTGCCCTCGCCGACCACCGCGAACTTCCGCCATGTGCTCACCTACGACACTACGTTCCGGCCGATGCTCAACGGCCTGCTGCTGTGCGGCGGCGGGACCCTGGTGTGCGTGGTGTGCTCGATCCTGGCCGCGTATCCGCTGTCGCGGTTCCGGTCGCGGCTGCGCCGGCCGTTCCTCTACACGATCCTGTTCAGCACCGGACTGCCGATCACCGCGGTGATGATCCCGGTGTACAGCATGTTCGTGCAGGTCAACCTGATCGACTCGATGCCGGCGACCACGCTGTTCCTGGCCGCGTCCGCGCTGCCGTTCGGGATCTGGCTGATGAAGAACTTCATGGACGGGGTGCCGGTGGTGCTGGAGGAGGCCGCCCGGATCGACGGCGCCAACTCCATGCAGGTGCTGTGGCGGATCGTGCTGCCGCTGATGTGGCCGGGGGTGATCGTGGTGACGATCTTCACCTTCATCAGCATGTGGGGGAACTTCTTCGTGCCGTTCATCCTGCTGCTGACGCCGGAGAAGCTGCCCGCCTCGGTGAGCGTCTTCAACTTCCTCAGCGCCCACGACTACACGCAGTACGGGCAGTTGTCGGCGTTCTCGATCCTGTACTCGATCCCCGTGGTGATGCTCTACCTGGTGCTCGCCCGGCGGTTGGGCGGCGGGTTCGCGCTGGGCGGCGCGCTCAAGGGCTGACCGGCCGCCGTTCCGTTTCCCCGGTGCCCGGCGTCCGCCCGGGCACCTGTCCACCCAGAGGGAGGGCCCCTGCTATGCACAGCGATCCCGCCGCCATCGAGGAGCGGTTGCGGCGTGTGCTGGACCAGCGGCTGCGGCCGGCCGTGCACGCGCGGACGGTGCCGCTGGCCGTGGAGGTGTGGCACGTGCCGGGGGAACCGGTGCCGGTGGCCGAGGCGTTGGCCGCCGGGTACGGTCCGGCGCGGGTCGGCGACCGGTGGGGGCCGGCCTGGTCGACGAGCTGGTTCCGGCTCGCCGGCCGGGTGCCGCGGGAGTGGGCGGGGCTGCCGGTGGAGGCGGTGGTGGACCTGGGGTTCGGCACGACCGCGCCCGGGTTCTCCACCGAGGGGCTCGCCTACCGGCCGGACGGCACCGCGGTGAAGGCGCTCAACCCGCGCAACACGCATCTGCCGGTCGCCTCCCCGGCGGCCGGCGGCGAGGAGGCGGTGTTCTACGTCGAGGCGGCGGCGAACCCGGTGGTGATGCACACCGGTCCGGACCAGCTGACGTTCGGCGTCACCTCGGCGGGAGACCGGGCCGGCTGGCTCGCGGGCGGCGAGGGCGGCGGGGGCGGCGCGGACATCGGCGGCGAACCCCTGTACCAGCTGCGGCGCGCGGACCTCGCGGTCTTCGACGCCGGCGTCTTCGAACTGGTCCAGGACCTCGACGTGCTGGGCGAGTTGGCGCGGGAGCTGCCCGAACAGGCCACCCGGCGCTGGCAGATCCTGCGGGCGGTCGAGGACGCGCTCGACGTCATCGACCTCCAGGACATCGGCGGCACCGCGGCCGCCGCCCGCCAGGTGCTGGCGCCCGCGCTCGCCGCCCCGGCGTCCGCCGGAGCGCACCGCGTCTCCGCGGTCGGCCACGCGCACATCGACTCCGCGTGGCTGTGGCCGCTGCGCGAGACAGTGCGGAAGGTGGCCCGGACCGTCTCCAACGTCACCGAACTGATGGACGGCCACCCGGAGTTCCGGTTCGTGATGAGCCAGGCGCAGCAGCTGGCGTGGCTGAAGGAGCACCGCCCGGAGGTGTACGCGCGGGCCCAGGAGAAGGCGCGGACCGGGCAGTTCCTGCCGACCGGCAGCCTGTGGGTGGAGCCCGACACCAACATCACCGGCGGCGAGTCGCTGGTCCGGCAGTTCGTGCACGGCAAGCGGTTCTACCTCGCGGAGTTCGGGGTGGAGACCGAGGACATGTGGCTGCCGGACACCTTCGGCTACAACGCGGCGCTGCCGCAGCTGATGAAGCTGGCCGGGGTGCGCTGGTTCCTCACCCAGAAGATCTCCTGGAACACCACGAACGCCTTCCCGCACCACACGTTCCTGTGGGAGGGCATCGACGGCAGCCGCGTCTTCAGCCACTTCCCGCCGGTCGACTCCTACAACAGCGGGCTGACCGGGGCCGAACTCGCGCACGCCGAGCGGAACTTCCGGGACAAGGCGCACACCCACCGCTCGCTGGTGCCGTTCGGGTACGGCGACGGCGGGGGCGGTCCCACCCGGGAGATGCTGGCGCGGGCGGCGCGGGTGGCCGACCTGGAGGGCTCGCCGCGCCTGAGTGTGGAGGGGCCGGCCGAGTTCTTCCCGAAGGCCCGCGCGGAGTACCCCGAACCGCCGGTGTGGGTGGGCGAGTTGTACCTGGAGTTCCACCGCGGCACCCTGACCAGCCAGCACCGTACGAAGCAGGGCAACCGGCGCAGCGAACACCTGCTGCTGGAGGCCGAGTTGTGGTCGGCGACCGCGGCGCTGCGGACCGGGGCGCCCTACCCGTACGACGCGCTGGACCGGCTGTGGAAGACGGTGCTGCTGCACCAGTTCCACGACATCCTGCCGGGGACCTCGATCGCCTGGGTGCACCGGGAGGCGGAGCAGACGTACGCCGAGGTGACGCGGGAGCTGCGGGAGCTGGTGGACACCGCGCAGCGGGCGCTGGCCGGGGGCGGCGGCGGCACGGTGGTGTTCAACGCGGCGCCGCACGCCCGCGACGGGGTGCCCGCGATGGGTGCCGCCCCGCGCGGCGCCGGCCCCGCCGCGGTGCGGCCGGTGCCGTCCGGCGGCGGTTTCGTGCTCGACAACGGCCTGGTGCGCGTCACCGTCGACGGCCGCGGCCTGATCACGTCGGCGTACGACGTGGGTGCGGGGCGGGAGGCGCTGCCGCCGGGGGCGGTGGCGAACCTGCTCCAGTTGCACCAGGACTTCCCGAACCGCTGGGACGCGTGGGACATCGACGCCTTCTACCGCAACGCGGTGCGCGACCTGACCGAGGCGGAGTCGGTCACCGCGGACGAGGGCGCGGGCGGGGTGCGGGTGGTCCGCGGCTTCGGCGACTCCCGGGTCGAGCAGGTGCTCACCTTGCGCGAGGGCGCCCGGCAGGTGGACATCGACACAGTGATCGACTGGCACGAGCGGGAGAAGCTGCTCAAGGCGGCCTTCCCGCTGGACGTGCGGGCCGCGCACTCCACCGCGGAGATCCCGTTCGGCCACGTGGAGCGCCCGACGCACGTCAACACCAGTTGGGACGCGGCCAAGTTCGAGGTGTGCGCGCACCGCTTCCTGCACGTCGGCGAGCCCGGCTGGGGTGCCGCGCTGGTCAACGACTCCACCTACGGCCACGACATCACGCGGGACGTGCGGCCGGACGGCGGCACCACCACCACGGTCCGGCTGTCGCTGCTGCGCGCGGCGCGCTTCCCGGACCCGGAGCAGGACCAGGGCCGGCACCGGCTGCGGTACGCGTTCGCCGTCGGCGCCGAGGTGCCGGACGCGATCCGCGCGGGCTACCGGATGAACCTGCCCGAGCGGAGCGTGCCGGGTACGGCGGCGGTCGCGCCGCTGGTCGCCGTCGACCACGACGGGGTCGTCGTCACCTCGGTGAAGCTCGCCGACGACCGGTCCGGGGACGTCATGGTGCGGCTGTACGAGG
Organism: Streptomyces sp. CA2R106; assembly: GCF_037034245.1. Lineage (NCBI taxonomy): Bacteria > Bacillati > Actinomycetota > Actinomycetes > Kitasatosporales > Streptomycetaceae > Streptomyces > Streptomyces sp. CA2R106. Next base: position 90,286 of record NZ_JBAGKC010000014.1, on the reverse strand, counting down.
CGCACGGCCGGCGGGCGCGGGCCACGCTGACGGCGTCGTTCGCGCCTGCGTCGGTGACGGTCACCGATCTGCTGGAGCGGCCGCTCGCGGACGACGGGAGCTGTACGGCCGACGGGGCCGGTGTGCATCTGGCGCTGCGGCCGTTCCAGATCCTGACGCTGCGGCTGGCGCCGGGGCGGCCCTGAGACCGGCCCGGGGCGCGCGGGTGTCCGCGCGCCCGGGGGTCGGGCGGCCCTCGGCGAGCACGCCGGTCGGGCTCAGTGCAGGGGCGAGATCGCGGTCGGGATGCCGATGCTGGAAGTGGCGTGGGCGATGTTCTGCGGGCCGTTCTCCGGCGGCCAGATCCCCCGGTCGTAGGACTCCTTGCGGATCTCCAGCCGGGCGTTGAGATCCGGGAACGGCCAGATGTGGGTGATCCTGGGGATGCCGTCCAGGCCGTACATGGCCGCGGTCAGCGGGTACATCCGGGTCCGTTCGGGTACCGCCTTGCGCCAGCCGCTCATCGTGGGGTTCAGGCCGCCCAGCTTCAGGTGGTAGGTGCGGAACTCGTACACGCCCCCGTACGCGCCCGGGGTGACGTCCGGGAGGAAGGGGAACATGCGGTAGGTCTCCACGGTGAAGTGGTCCAGGTGGTCACCGATGCCGAACGGGTCGGCGCTGGTGAGCAACCGCTCGCGCTCCCGGGCCAGTTCGGCGGCGTCCTCGAAGCCGCGCAGCACCAGCAGCCGGCCGAAGATCTCGCCGTGCTCGGTCTCCCAGCAGCCCAGCAGCCGCCCGGGCGCGCCGGCCGTGTAGGACTCCAGCGGTCCGAGCACGTCGGGCACCGCGAACAGGGTGACCTGGAGGGTGGCGATCTCGTACAGCATCTGCGGTCCTCGTTCCGGGAGGAGGGGTTCCGGGTCTCCAGGATCGCGTGCGGCCCGCCACACCGTGTCGGCGCCCCCTGCCAGGGCCCCCGTTACCAGGCGGAGTGCTCGGACTCCTGGTCGGCGAAGCGCCACGTCATGGTGGGCAGCCCCTCGCGGTCCCACTCGTAGTGCTCCAGCAGCGTGGTGCGCTCGTCGAAGACGCGGCTGACGGCGAGCACGCCGTTGGGGTGCCAGTCCTTGAACTCGCCCACCACCTGGCCCATCCGCAGCGAGCCCTTCGAGCGGAGGGTGCCATCCGGGTACCACTCGATGGACGGGCCGTCGGGCACGCCGTCCCGGTAGGTGCTCAGCGCGACCCGGGCCTCACCCGCGAACTCCTCCACCTCGCCGGTGAACAGTTCGTTCCGATACACGACGCGCAGTTCCTCGTCCTTGCCGACGTCCGGATCGTCGAAGTTGATGCGCTGCACCGGCCTCACTCCTGTCCCAGTCCCCTTTGTTCCGTTCCGCCCCGCGACGCCCGTGCGGCGGCGGCCGTCCGCCCGCGCCACCAGCCGGGCGGAAGACCGTACCGGACCTGCCTGGACCCCAGTATGGCCGCCCCGGGGCGCTTCGGTGACCGCCGATCGTGCCGAATCGCCCGACAGGCCCCAAGCGCCCCGGAAGGTGCGCTCAGCCGACTTCGGCGGCCGGCCGCTCGGAGGTCCGCGCGAGCCACGCGGCCGCCTCCGCGGGCGGGAGGACCGCCTCGAGCGCCACCTCACCCGGCATTCCGGCGAAGAGCCGCCCGGCAGGCCAGCTGCGGACGTACGACGGCGGGTCGAGGACGAGCACGCGGACGCCGTCCACCGGCGGGATGTCGGCGGGGATGCCCTCGTTCCAGATCACGGTGCCGTCGGCCGCCGCCAGGTCGAAGGAGCCGGTGGTGTCGGGTGCGGGCGTGCCCGGGGACGCGTCGCGGCAGACGGCCGCGGCAGGCGCGGCGGGCGCCTCGCCGGGCAGGTGGCCGCCGCCGACGAGTTCGGCGGCGAGCAGCGTGTGCAGCTGGAAGTTGTCGCCGAGGCCGCTGATCCGCAGCCGGTAGCCGGTGCCGGTCGGGCGGTGCAGCACCACCAGCGGCTCGTCGTCGAGGACGGCGAGCATGTAGCGCAGGTACTTCAGGCCGCCCCCGGTCGCGTCGCCGAGCCGCTCGGCGGCGTCGATCAGCGCGGAGCGGTCGGGCACGGCCTGGCGCACCGCCTTGTGGTTCAGCACCGCGACCGCGGCCATCTCCCACTGCGGCAGCGTCCACCACGCCTCGGTGGCGGGCTGGCCGACCCGGTCGAAGACGGCGTCCTCGGGGTTGGTCCGCTGCGGGTCGGGCAGGTCGCCGCCGCCGGTGGCCGCCCACCGCGCGGTGAACTCCTCGGCGGCGGCGAGCGCTTCGCCGAGCCCGGCGAGGACGTTCGGCGCGCAGGCGGCCGGGTCGGCGCCGCGCTCCACGGCCGCGCCGACCACCACCGCGACCACCGACCGCGGCCCGAGCGGCACTTCCGGCGCCAGCGCCGCCAACCGCGGTGCCACAGCGGCCAGTTCCCCGTCGTCCGCCGTCTGGAACATCTCCTGGAGCCGCCCGAACGCGCCCCCCGAGGCGTGCGCGTCCCGCGCCCGCACGGCGGTCTCGAAGTCGGCGACCGCACCCGCAAAACTGCCCTCTGCGCCTGTCACCCGCCCCACCCTATCGGCCGTCCGGGCCCCTTGCGTCAGGGCCGGGCCGGGGGCGGCGGAGCCAGATCGCGGTCGCGGAGTGGGGGGACGGGGGGTGCCAGCGCAGGGTCGCGGCTTCGACGGTGGGCGGCGGGCCGTGGTGGAGGGCGGCGGCGGGGGCGAAGGGGGCACCCGGGGGGAGGGGGACGGTGATCGGGGTGGTGGGGGGATCGGCGAAGGCGTGGAGGACGGCCAGGGCGCCGGTGCCGTCCGCGGTCGTACGGACCAGGGCCTGCCAGCCGGCCGGTGCCCCGTAGCCGCCGGTCGGCGGACCGTGGCGGCGCCACCGGCCGGAGGCGAGCGCGGGCCGGGCCAGGCGGTACAGGGCGAGCGCTTCGGCGGTGAGCCCCCACTGCGCGGCGTCGAGGGCGAGGAAGTCGCCGGACAGGCAGAAGCGGCCCAGCAGCCCGGCGGCGAGCTTGTAGACCAGTTCGCGCGGCGTGTCCGCGGCCCGCGGCACCACCCACACCAGCGAACGGGCCCCGGGCACCAGCCGGTTGGCGTCGGCGGCGACGATCGGCAGGTGCGCCCCCTCCATCGCGTCGGAGCCGGACGCGAGGTCGCTGACGGACATGCTCGCCGGGTCCAGCCGGTGCCCGCCGGACGCGCAGTTCTCGATCACCACGCCCGGCAGCCTGGCCCGCAGCGCGGCGAAGAAGTCCAGCGCGGCGGCGACCTGCCGGCGCAGCCCTTCCCCCGGCGACTCGGCGCCGTCGCAGCCGGCGCCGAGCGGTTCGTTGTAGTCGATCTTGAGATAGCCGATGCCGTTGGCGTCGACCAGTTCGGCGATGCGGTCGAGCAGCAGCGCGGCGGTGCGCGGCCGCCGCAGGTCCCAGAAGCGGCGCCGGCCCGCGGTGACCGGCACACCGTCGCGGTGCAGCAGGTGCTCGGTGCAGGAGAAGGCGGTCGAGTTCTCGTCGCACGTCTCGGCCTCGACCCACAGCCCCAGCGCGAGCCCGTGCTCCCCCACCGCCTTCGCGGTCGCCGCGAGCCCGCCTGGGAAGGCGTCCTCCTTCACCCGGTCCCAGTCGCCGTGCCCGCCGGCGTACCACCCGGCGTCCGCCACCAGGTACGCGACGGACGTGCCGGCCAGCCGTTCGGCCATCGCGACCAGCCGGTCATGGCTGGGGCGACCCCAGGTGGTGGCGAACTCGTTGGCGACGGCGGGCAGTTCGTACTCCCCCGCGCGGTCGCGCGGGCCGCGCGCGTCCTGCATGGCGACCAGCCGCCGGAAGCAGCCGTCCACCGCGTCCCGGCCGGACGCGTCCGAACCGGCGCCCCCGCCAAGGGGGTTCACCGTCAGCCAGGCGCGCGGCGCGGCGAAGCGCTCCCCCGGCGCCAGCGTCTTCCGCCAGTGCCCGAAGTCCCCGTCGGCGAGCCCGCCGGCCACCGACAGGGGCCCGCCGCGCCGGTACAGCTCGATCTGCCAGGACCCGGGCCAGCACAGCGCCGCGCCCCACACCGCGCCGGCCGCCCGGTCCTCGACCGCGACGCAGGGGGCGTGGTCGCGGACCGGCATGGTGCCGAGCTGGCCGTACCGCAGCACCCGCAGCGCCTCGCGCGGCCACCCCTCCAGGCCGAGTTCGCCCAGGTCCTGGCTGGTGAGCCGGCCCTCGCTCGACCAGCCGCCGCGTATCCGGTGCACCACGGTGCCGGCGGGGGCGCCGGCCGCGGGGATGCCGTCCAGGCAGAAGCTGCTGAGGAGTTGGAGAGTGAGCGGGCGGCCGGTGCCGTTGACGGCGACCGTCTCGACCTCGACGCAGGGCTCGCCGCCGCGCCACCTCAGCACGTGGTCGGCGCGCAGGCCGCCGGGCGCGGCGAGTTCCACGGTGACCGTCACACCGTCCGCGGCCCGCTCCACCCGGTGGGCGCTGAGGGCGAGTTCGCGGGTCGTGGAGCGGTTGCGCAGCGTCGCGCCCTGGGACCACAGGTCCACCGACCGGTCACCGGTGACCGACAGCTGTACCAGCGGTTCCACCGCGCCGTCCGGCCGCGCCGCGCGGCCCGCGGCGGCGGTCGGCAGCAGCGTCAGCCCGACGGCCCCGGAGGTCGGGTCGTGGTCGTAGCGGGCGGTCATGTCCCCGCAGGGGACGGAGAACAGATGCACGGTGGCGGCGTCCGATCGTGAGGGGGCGGCCGGGGCGGGAGGCGGTGCGGGAGGCGGCTCAGCCGGCGGGGGCCGCCGCGGCGAAGCCGATCGTGTCCACGTTGACGTAGTCCCAGACGCCGGCCGCGCTGCGGTCGTCGTCCGGGTCGATCCGCAGCGCGACCGTGGCGCCGGCGGGGATGTCGACGGGGACGGTGACCATCGCGTACCGGGCGGGCAGGGTCCGGTCCACCGCCGGGAGGTGGACGTGCGCGGCGGCCGGCACGCCGTCGACGTAGACCGAGACGTACAGGTCGCCGTCGACCGGGCACAGGTAGCGCACCATCAGCGCGGCGGCCGCGGGCGACCCCGGGTAGGCCACCTCGGGGGCGGCGCCCGCGCCGGCCCGGATGAGGGAGGCGAGCATCCGCTCCCGCGCCCACGGGTCGCCGTAGGGCCGGGCCCTGGTGCCGGGCGGCTGGGTGAAGGTGCCGGTGTGCGCGCCGACGACGGCGGTGCCGCGCGGGTAGGCCGTCGGGCCGGGCGCGCCGGAGGGGTGGAGGGTGCCGGTGGCGGTCGGCCGGGGGCGGGGCAGCCGCCCGCGCGGGTTCCACAGGTGCTGGAAGCGCGCGGACGCGGCCGGGAAGAGGCAGGTGTCGTACAGGTCGTGGTTGCCGTCGCTGGCGTAGACGTTGAAGTACACGTTCCAGGCGACGTCGTGGGCGTTCATCCAGTCGTACATCCGCTGGACGAAGTAGGGGTTGTCGACACCGCCGTGCCCGGCCTTGTCCTGCCACACGCCCCACTCCGGCACGGCCAGCGGCTTGCCGTGGGCGGCGGCCAGCCCGGTGATCGCGTCGAGGCTCCAGGTACCGGCGGTGCGCAGGTCCTGCCACGCCTGCGCACGCTGCGCGTCGGTGGGCGGGACGCCGGGGGTGTAGGCGTTCCAGTCCTGGTCGTAGAGGTCGACGCCGACGTGGTCGACGTACGCGTCGCCGGGGTAGCAGCGGGCGAGGTCCACCCCGTCCTGGCCCGGGACCGGGTTCCACACCAAGGTGAAGTGCCCGCCGGGCACCGAGCGCACGGCGGTGGCGAAGTGCCGGAAGGCCGCGGCGAAGTCGGTCTCCCCGGCCGCGGTGCCGTTCGGGTCGTGCAGGGGCGACCAGGGGTACCAGTTGCCGTTGAACTCGTGGCCGAAGCGGAGCACCGCGTTGCCCATGCCCGCGTCGCGGAGGTTGCGGGCGAGGTCGGCGTAGTGGCCGTCGTACGCGCCGGCGGCGGCCTGCGCCAGGTCGCCCTGGCCGTCGGGGAAGGGGTAGGCGGCCCACACCATCCGCCGCGCCCACGGCGTGTGCTGCCAGAACGCCAGCCGCCCGGCGCCGGCCAGCGACGCCCAGCTGTCGCGCAGCAGGAAGTCCGCGGCGTGGGCGACCTCGCCGTCGATCCACTCGGCGAAGTCGCTGATCGCGCCGGGTTGCCGGTCCCAGTGGTAGACGCCCAGGCCCCGCCGGGCCGGGGGCAGGCCGTGCGGTGCCGCTGCCGTGGTGGCACGGGCGGCGGTCCCGACGGCTCTGGCGGCTCCGGCGGCGGGCGCGGCGATCCCGGACAGCGCGGCCAGCCCGGCGGCCGCGCCGGCCGCGCCGATGAGTCCGCGCCGGCCGATCCCGGCCACCGGCTCGCGCTCAGGCATCGGGACCGCCGAAGAGGGCGAGGAACTTCGCCGCCGACTGCGGGAACCCGGTCGTGATCGGGGTGCCGCTGCCGTCCACGCCGGGCGACAACTGGTGTGCCCCGTCGGAGGCGTTGACGTCGAAGTAGGAGGCGTAGGGCACGTTCGCGCCGACCATGAAGTCGTACATGTTCTGGATGAAGCCGGGGTTGTCCATCCCGCCGTGGCCGTCGGTGCGGTCGCAGACGCCCCACTCGGGGACGACCAGGTACTTGCCGTGGTCGCTCGCGAAGGTCTTCCAGTAGGCGAGGCCGTGGTCGCCGCCGTGGATGTCGGTGTCCCAGGCGGTCTGCTGGGCGGTGGCGATCTGCGCGGCGGTGGAACCCGCGGCCCAGGGGTAGGTGCCCGCCGCCCACGACTGGTCGTAGGCGTCGACGCCGACGAAGTCCACGTAGGAGTCACCGGGGTAGAGCTGGTCGGCGGGCTCCTGCTGGTAGCCGAGCGCGGGGTTCCAGATGAAGCGGAAGTCGGCGCCGGCCACCCCGCGCATGGAGCCGACGATCGCCTGGAAGGCGATGGGCCAGTGCGCGGGGTCGGCGGAGGCCCGCCAGGCGTACCAGCCGCCGTTGAACTCCCAGCCGACGCGCAGCCACGCGCTGCCCAGGCCGTTGGCGACGAGGGTCTTGGCGAGCGACTGGAAGTATCCGTCGTAGGCGCCCGCGGCGCCGTCCGCGAGCGACACCGGCACGCCCGCGGCGGTGCCCTTGACGGGCCCGCTCAGGTCCCAGGCGCCGGCGAGCATCGGGACCGACAGCACCAGGTTGCGGCCGGTGCCGGCGGCGATCCAGCTGCTCCAGGCGGGCAGCTGCCAGCTGGGGTCGGCGATGTTGTCCCAGGTGTCGGTGGCCAGGAAGTCCAGCCCCCACACGGCCGGGTCGCCCACCCACTGGGAGAAGGCGGTGACGTTCGCCGGCCCGGTCGGCGACCCCCACCGGTAGGCGCCCAGGTGCGGCACCCCGGTGCGGGCGGGCGCCACGGCCTGCGCGGCGGGGCGGGCCGCGGCGGTCGCACGGGCCGCGGCCGCGGCGGGCGAGGCGAGTGCGCCGGTCGCGGCGAGTCCCGCGCCCGCCGCCAGCCCGAGGGCGGCGCGCCGGCTCATCGGTCGGCGGGCGGGTGTTCCGGTCGTACGGTCGTGCGTACGGTCTTCGTGGGTGTGGTCGTTCATGGTGCAGCTCCTTCCGGTGGGGCGGTGGGCGGCGCGCGGCGGCGTCAGCCCTTGATGGCTCCGGTGAGGACTCCCTTCGTGAAGTAGCGCTGGGCGAAGGGGTACACGGCGAGGATCGGCACCGTGGCGATGACCACCACGGCCATCTGGACGGTCTGCGAGGGCGGCGCGGCCTGGTGCAGGTCGGTGACCGTGGACAGCTGCCCGCCCTGGAGGACGTACTCGTTGAGCACCTGCGGCATGGGCCACTTGGTGCTGTCGTTGAGGTAGAGCATCGCGTTGAAGAAGTTGTTCCAGTAGCCGACGGCGTAGAACAGCGCGATCACCGCGATCACCGCCCGGGACAGCGGCAGTACGATCCGCAGCAGGATGCGCAGTTCGCCGGCGCCGTCGATGCGCGCGGACTCCAGGAGTTCGGCGGGGATCTCCATGAAGAAGTTGCGCACCACCACCAGGTTGAACGCGCTGACCATGCCCGGCAGGATCAACGACCAGTAGGAGTCGACCAGTCCGAGGTTCCTGATCAGCAGATACTGCGGGATGATCCCGGCGCCGAAGAGCATCGTCAGCAGGATCAGGTAGAGCGCGGCCTTCGCGCCGGGCACGTCCTTGGTGCGGGACAGCCCGTAGGCGGTGGTCACCGTGAACAGCACCGACAGGGCGGTCCCGGCCAGGGTGATCCCCACCGACACCAGCAGCGCGCGGGTGACCACGTCGCCGGCGAAGATGCTGCGGTAGGCGTCCAGCGAGAAGGAGGTGGGCAGCAGGCCGCCGGAGTCGGCGGCCGCCGGCGTGGCGAAGCTGGACGCGACCACGTACAGGAACGGGTAGAGCATCACCGTGACGATCAGCGCGATCAGCACCGCCTTGGCCAACTGGGTGGCGGCGGCGGGCCGTTCGCGCCACGCCGGGAGTTCGGCCCGCCAGCCGGTCCGTTCGGTCCTGCTGCTCATCTAGAACACCCCCGACGTTCCGAACCGCTTGGCGGTCTTGTTGGCGACGACGACCAGGACGGTGCCGACCACGCCCTTGAAGATCCCGGCGGCGGTGGCCAGGCCCCAGTTCCCGCCGAGCACGCCGTTGTAGTAGACGAAGGTGTCGACGACCTGCGCGGCGTCGTTGCCCACCGCGTTCTGCTGGAGGATGATCTGCTCGAAGCCGACGGTGAGCACGTCGCCCATCCGCAGGATGAGCAGCAGCGCGATCACGTTGGCGATGCCGGGCAGGGTGATGTGCCAGGTGCGGCGCCAGGGTCCGGCGCCGTCGACGACGGCCGCCTCGTACAGCTCGGTGCTGATGGTGGAGATCGCGGCGAAGAAGATGATGGTGCCCCAGCCGGTCTCCTTCCAGATCACCTGGGCGGTGAGCAGGCCCTTGAACGTGCCCGCGTCGGTCATCAGGTGGGAGGTGCTCATCCCGACGTGCGACAGGAGCTGGTTGACGCCGCCGGTGTCACCCAGGACGTTCTGCCAGATGGAGATCACGATCACCCAGCCGATGAAGTGCGGCAGGTAGACGACCGACTGGACGATCCGCTTGATCCGCGGCGAGACCAGGCTGTTGAGCAGCAGGGCGAGCGCGATCGGCGCGGGGAAGGCGAAGAGCACCTGGAGCAGGCTGATGACCAGGGTGTTGCGGATCGCGGTGAGCGCCTGCGGGTCGGAGAACAGGTCCTGGAAGTTGGCGAGGCCCACCCACGGCGAGCCGCGGAAGCCCAGGAAGGGCGAGTAGTCCTGGAAGGCGGCGGCGTTGCCGAGCAGCGGCACGTACGCGAAGACGACGAAGAACACCACGCCCGGCAGGAACAGGGCGTACATCCACCGCTCGCGCCAGATCCGGACCCGCAACGGCCGTTTGGCCGCGGCCGGGTGGGCGGTGCGGCGGGTGCGGGGCCTGGGGGCGGGCCGCGGCCCGGGGGCGCCGCCGGCCGCCGGCCGGTCGGTGCTGTGCACGGTCACCGTGGGCCGCCCTACCGGCTCTTGGCCAGGGACTGCTGGAATTCCCGGCGGATCGCGTCGCCGCCCTGCGCGGCCCACTGGCTGCGCAGCTGCTTCAGCGCGCTGAGCGGTTTGCGCCCGGTGACGATGCCGACGAATGCGTCGTTGAGGTTCTGCTGGAGCGCGGGGCCCTTGGCCACCGAGGACTGCGAGATGAGGTTGACGGTCGGGTCGGCGACGGTGTGCGGGATCAGCTTCTCGGCCTGCTGCTGCGCGGTGACCGACATGTTGGGCGGCCCGGGCAGGTAGAGGACGGTCTCGGTGGGCTCGCAGAAGTACTGCCCGGCCAGTTCCGCGCGGCGGGCGGTGTTGGTGGACTTCACCGGGATGCCGTGCGTCAGGTCGTAGTTCCAGCCCTCGATGCCGTAGGTGAGGAAGGTGTTCTCCTCGCTGCCGAAGGGGGCGCCGAGGTAGTCGAGGATGCGCAGCAGCTCCTTGACCCGCTCCCTGCCCTTGGCGGAGGTGCCGACCTTCGCGGGGATGGCGAACATGCCGAAGATGCCGCTGGACTGGTAGAGCGCGGCGGTGCCGCCGTCGTGGCCGGGGGCGATGAGCGGGCCGAGGTCGGTGGCCCAGTTCCGGACACCGGGGATCGGCGGCACGTCGGGGAGGTAGGTGGTGTTCAGCGCCGCGCCGGACATGCCGATCTTGCCGGCGTTCCACAGCGCCATCTGCTGGTCGTAGGTGTTGGCGGCGGCGCCCGGGTGGAAGGCGCCGGCCTTCCACAGCTTGACGATGAACTCCGTGGCGGCCTCGAACTCGTCGGTCTCGATGTCCTTGGTGAGGGTGCCGTCCTTGGCCAGCCGCCAGTTGTTGGGCACGCCGAACATGTTGAGGATCGGCGTGGACTGCCAGTAGACCTGGAGCGAGGACAGCGCCCAGGTGTCCTTCTTGCCGTTCCCGTTGGGGTCCTTGCCGCTGAAGCCGGTGAGCATGGCGAACATCTCGTCGGCGTTCGCGGGCTGCGCGGTCATGCCGAGCTTGCGCATCCAGTCCAGCCGGAGTGTCGGGATGCCGCTCTGGAGCAGTGGTTCGGGGCGCGGCACCCCGTAGATGCGGCCCTCGACCGAGGAGTTCCGCCAGGCGTAGGACGGGAAGAGCGCGAGGTTGGGGTAGTCGCGGACGGCGTCGCTCGACAGGTAGTCGGTCAGGTCGGTGAAGGCGCCCTGGAGCACGGACTGCGCGGCGGCGGGGGCCTGCCCGGTGGCGGTGTTGAGGTAGAACAGGTCGGGGATGTCGCCGCCGGCGATGACGGTCGCGGTCTTCTGCGCGAGGTCGGCCGGTGAGACCAGGGTCGGCTTGATGTGCACGCCGAGCCGCTTGTCCAGCTCGTCGGCCCACCGGTTGTCCGCGGGCGGCGGCGGGGTGTACGTCACCTGGAACGTCGTGACGGTACCGCCGCGGCCGGGGGTCCCGCTGACGCTCCGGTACGGCTGCGGGTAGCGGGTGAAGGCCGCCGGTACGCCCGCGGTGCGGCTGACCACCTGCCCGGGCACCGGGCTCGGGGTCGCCTGCGTGGGCAGTCGCAGGTCCTTCACGTCGCCGTGCGGCACCTGGCTGCCGGTCCTGGCCGAGCAGGCCGTGAGGGCGCCCGTGCCCAGGGCCGCGCCTGCGGCCGCACCGGCCATGCCCAGTACCCGGCGTCTGCTGACGCCTTCCAGATCGCGGGGGTCGTTGCCCGGTCCGCTCACTGCTGTCACCTCTTCCCGAATGGGTCGGCCCGTCGAAGAACGGCGTGATGATGCGCTACATCAACGGCGCGCTCAAGGTATGAGCAGCGCTCCACAGGTGTCAACAAGCGTGTACGATGACGTCACACTTTCGTGCAGGCGCGACGGAGGTGGAAGCAACGCCGGGATGGCGGGACCTCTGATGATGCGCATTATCATCGCGGTCGGGTTCCGCGCCCGGACGACGAGAGAGGGACATGGCCCATGGGTAACCCCCGATCGCCGCGCCGGCCCACCCAGGCCGACGTCGCGCGGCTCGCCGAGGTGTCGCCGTCGGTGGTGTCCGCCGTGGTCAACGGGCGGCACGACGGCGCGGTGCGCGCCAGCGAGCCGACCGTGCGGCGGGTGTGGGAGGCGGTCCGCAAACTCGGCTACTCCCCCAACCTGGCCGCGCGCAGCCTCGCGGGGGGCCGCAACAACATCGTGGGCGTGTTCACCTACGAGGCGGTCTTCCCCACCGACCGGCTGAGCTTCTTCCACGACTCGCTGACCGGGATCGAGGAGGCGGCCGAGGAACTCGACTGCCACCTGCTGCTGTTCACCGGGTCGCGCGGCCGCGGGCAGGACGGCGGCCGCCGCCGGGCGATCTTCAAGGACGGCGTCAACACCCTCCAGGTCACCGACGGCGCGGTCCTGCTCGGCCAGGACGAGGACCGCGAGGAGTTGTCCGCACTCGTCGCTTCCGGCTTCCCCTTCGTCTACATCGGCCGCCGGGAGCTGAGTTCCGGGGAGATGTCCTACGTCACCGCCGACTACGCCGCGGCCACCCGCGGGCTGGTGGAGCGGTGCGCCGGGCTCGGCCACCGCCGGCTGGCCCTGCTGCGCAGCACGGTCGCCTCCGAAGCCGTGCTGGAGCGCGAGACCGGGTACTTCGAGGCGTGCCGCGGCCACGCCGGGGTGGAGTCCGGCGCGGTGCACCTGGTCGAACCCGACGCGGTGGCCACCGACCTGCTGGCCACCCTCGCCGACCAGGGCGTCACCTGCGTGGTGACCGACGACTCCAACCACGCCGCGAGTGTGCGCTCCGGGGCCATCGGGCTGGGGCTGCGGGTGCCGGAGGACCTGTCGGTCGTCGCGCTCGGCGACTTCGCCGGCAGCCGCCCGGACGACCCGACGATCACCTCGCTGCTCACGCCCCGCCGGGAGATGGGCGGGCAGGCGGTGCGCCTCCTGGCGGACCTGCTGGCCAGGCCGCAGGACACCGCGCCGCGGCGGGCCGTGGCGACCTGCGGGACGCGCCCCGGCCAGACCCTCAAGGCACCGCCCGCCCGCTGACCACCCGCCGCTCCTGCCGCCCACCGGTCCGCACAGGCCGCGGGCCGCGGGCCGCCCAGTACGGCCCGACCGCCGCTCCGCTCGTCCCTCCGCCTCGCCCCGCCCCACCCCGCTGATTCGAGGAGTCCCATGCGCGAAGACCGATGTGACGTGCTGGTGGTCGGCAGCGGGCTCGGCGGGGTCGCCGCCGCTCTCGCCGCCGCGCGGCACGGCCGTACCGTCGTGCTGACCGAGGCCACCGACTGGATCGGGGGCCAGCTGACCACGCAGGGGGTGCCGCCCGACGAGCACCCGTGGATCGAGGAGTTCGGCTGCACCCGCGGCTACCGGACGCTGCGCGACAAAGTGCGCGCCTACTACCGGCGCAACTACCCGCTCACCGCGGCCGCCCGCGCCGACGAGCGGCTCAACCCCGGTGCGGGCCGGGTCAGTCGGCTGTGCCACGAGCCGCGGGTCGCGGTGGCCGTGCTGGAGGAGATGCTCGCCCCCTACCGCGCGGCCGGCCGCATCCGGCTGCTCACCCGCCACGAACCGGTCGCCGTCGGGCACGACGGGGACCGGATCTCCTCGGTGACGCTGCGGGACGCCGCCGGGCAGGAGGTCGAGATCGCCGCCCCGTACACCATCGACGCCACCGAGCTGGGGGACCTGCTGGAGCTGGGCAAGGTGGAGCACGTCACCGGGGCGGAGTCGGCGGCCGAGACCGGCGAGCCGCACGCCCTCGACGGCGCCGCCGAACCGCTCGACCAGCAGGCGGTGAGCTGGTGCTTCGCGCTGGAGCACCGGCCCGGCGAGGACCACACCATCGACCGGCCGGCCGAGTACGCCTTCTGGCGCGACCACCGCGCCGCCTTCTGGCCCGGTCCGCAGCTGGGCTGGGCCGAGGTCGACCCGTGGGACCTCAGCGAGTACCGCCGGGCGCTCTTCGTGGACACCAGCGGACGCCCCGACGGCTTCGGGCTGTGGGACTTCCGTCGGGTGCTGGCCCGGGCGCACTTCGCGGAGTCCGCCGGGATCGGCGACGTCACGCTCGTCAACTGGGCCCACATTGACTACTGGCTCGGCCCGATCGTCGGGGTGCTGCCCGAGGAGCGCGACCGCCACCTCGCCGCCGCGCGCGGTCTCAGCCGGTCGTTCCTGTACTGGATGCAGACCGACGCGCCCAACTCCCAGGGCGGCACCGGCTTTCCGGGGCTGCGGCTGCGCCCGGACGTGCTCGGCACCCAGGACGGCTTCGCCAAGGCGCCCTACATCCGCGAAGCACGGCGCATCCGGGCGGAGTTCACCGTCACCGAGCTCCACGTCGGCACCCAGGCCCGCGAACCCCACGTGCGCGAGGGCGAGTTCGCCGCGGAGTTCGCCGACACCGTCGGCATCGGCTCCTACCGGATCGACCTCCACCCGAGCACCGGCGGCACCCGCGGGCCGCGTACCTTCGTCGACATAGAGACCTGGCCGTTCCAGATCCCGCTCGGCGCCCTCCTCCCGGTCCGCGTCGACAACCTCCTGCCCGCGGCCAAGAACATCGGCACCACCCACATCACCAACGGCTGCTACCGGCTCCACCCCGTGGAGTGGAACATCGGCGAGGCCGCGGGCGCCCTCGCCGCCCACTGCCTGGACACCGGGCTGCGGCCGCGCCAGGTCCGCGCCCGCCCCGACCGTCTCGCCGACTTCCAGCGCCTGCTGACCGCCCACGGCGTCGAACTCTCCTGGCCCCAGCGGGTCCGCGGCCTCAAGCAGTACTACTGACGGGCGCGCGAGCACGGCAGTTGGGACGTCACGGTTCGAAGCGGTAGCCCATGCCCGGTTCGGTGATGAGGTGGCGGGGGCGGGACGGGTCGGGTTCGAGTTTGCGGCGCAGCTGGGCGAGGTAGACGCGCAGGTAGTTGGTCTCGGAGCGGTAGGAGGGGCCCCAGACCTCCTGGAGGAGCTGGGTCTGCGTGACCAGCCGCCCGGGGTTGCGGACCAGGACCTCCAGCAGGTGCCACTCGGTGGGCGTCAGCCGTACGTCGGCGCCCGCGGCGGTGTGCACCTTCTTCGCCGCCAGGTCCACGGTGAAGGCGTCGGTGGCCACCACCGCCTGGTCGTCGGCGCCCGTGCTGGTCCCGGGTTCGGCGCGGCGGACCGCGGCGCGCAGCCGGGCCAGCAGCTCGTCCATGCCGAAGGGCTTGGTGACGTAGTCGTCGGCGCCCGCGTCGAGCGCTTGGACCTTCTCCTTGGAGGCGTGCCGGGCCGACAGCACGATGATCGGCACCCGGGTCCAGCCGCGCAGGCCGCGGATCACGTCGGCGCCGTCCATGTCGGGCAGGCTCAGGTCGAGCAGCACCACGTCGGGGTTGTGGGCGGCGGCCAGCCGCAGCGCGCCCGTGCCGTCGGGGGCGGCGTCCACCTCGTAGTGCCGGGCGCGGAGGTTGATCACCAGCGCCCGGACCAGCTGGGGTTCGTCGTCGACCACCAGGACCCGTGTCATCGTTCCGGCGCCGCCTCTCGCAGCTCGGGGGCCGGGGCCGGCCCGGGGGCGGTGGGCAGCGTGAAGACCATGCTCAGGCCGCCCCCGGGGGTGTCCTCGGCGGTGAGGGTGCCGCCGGTGGCCTCGGTGAAGCCGCGGGCGACGGCCAGGCCGAGGCCGACGCCGGTCCCGGCGGTGGGCGCGTCGCCGTAGCGCTGGAAGGGCTCGAAGACCAGGTCCTTCGCCTCCTCCGGTACGCCGGGCCCGCGGTCGATCACCCGCACCTCGACCCGGGTGCCGTCCGGCAGGGCGAGCGGGTCGGCCCGGATCACCACGGGCCGCCCGGGCGGGCTGTACTTGACGGCGTTCTCCACCACGTTGGCGACCGCCCGCTCCAGCAGCCCGGTGTCCACCCGCACCAGCGGCAGCGCCTCGGGCAGCTCCAGGCGTACGGCGTCGGCGGGTACGTCGGCGAGCGCGGCAGGCACCACCTCCTCCAGCGCGACCTCGCGCAGCAGCGCGTGGACGGCGCCGGTGCGCAGCCGGCTCATGTCGAGGAGGTTGCCGATGAGGTGGTTGAGGCGGTCGGCGCCGGTCTCGATGCCCGCGAGCAGCTCCGCCTCGTCCTCCTCGCTCCAGTCGACCTCGTCGGAGCGCAGCGAGGTGACCGCGGCCTTGATCCCGGCGAGCGGGGTGCGCAGGTCGTGGGAGACGGCGGCGAGCAGCGCGGTGCGGATGCGGTTGCCCTCGGCGAGGCGGCGGGCCCGGGCGGCCTGCTCGGCCAGCCGCCGCCGCTCCAGCAGCGCGGCGGTCTGCGCGGCGAACGCGACCAGCACCCGGCGGTCCTCGGCGGGCAGCACCCGGCCGTTCAGCGCCAGCACCAGCCGCTCCCCGGCCGGGACTTCGACGTCGGCGGCTTCGGGTTCCAGCGCCGGGTGCGGCCCCACCGAGGCCGCGGTGCTCCAGCCCCCGGCCGCCTCGCCCCCGTCACCCGTCGTTCCGCCGTCGCCCGCCCCGCCGCCGTCACCGGCACCGCGACCGCCACCGTCGCCCTTGCCGTCACTCTCGCCCTTGCCGTCACCCTCGCCCTCGCCCTCGCCGGGCTCTCCTGCGGGCGGCCCGCCCGCGTCCGGGCCCGCGGTGAACTCCAGCAGCGCCGCCGACTCCATCGCGAAGGTCTCCCGGACCCGGTCCAGCAGCGCGGTGATGCTGTCGGTGCCGTCCTCCCCGCGCAGCACAGCCCCCGCGAGGTACCCCAGGATCTCCGTCTCCGCGCGGCTGCGGGCCGCCTGCTGGGCGCGGCGCGCCGCGAGGTCGACGACGGAGGCGACCGAGATGCCGACGGCGACGAAGATCGCCAGCGCGAGCAGGTTCTGCGGGTCGGAGATGGTGAAGGTGTGGGTGGGCGGCGCGAAGTAGTAGTTGAGCAGGAGCGAGCCGACCAGGGCCGCCGCGATCGCCGGGAAGACCCCGCCGACGAGGGCGGCGGCGACGGTGAGCGCGAGGAAGAGCAGCAGCGGCGTGGTGAGCCCGGGGGTGCCGGTGCCGGCCCGCAGCAGCAGGGTGAGCAGCGGCGGGCCGCCGACGCCGATCAGCCAGCCGCCGACCGCGCGGGCCCGGCCCAGGCCGATCGGCAGCCGCCCGGGCAGCCGGGGCCGCCCGCCGGCCACGTGCTCGTGGGTGACGATGTGCACGTCGATGTCGCCGGACTCGCGGGCGACGGTCGCGCCGACGCCGGGCCCGAGGACGTACTGCCACGCCTTGCGGCGGCTGGAGCCGAGCACGACCTGCGTGGCGTCCACCCCTCGGGCGAAGTCCAGCAGCGCGGCGGGGATGTCGGCGCCGACCACGGAGTGGTAGCTGCCGCCCAGGTCCTCCACCAGCCGCCGCTGCCCGGCGAGGTCGCCGGCGGCCGGTCCGGCCAGGCCGTCGGAGCGGACGACGTGCACCGCGAGCAGTTCGCTGCCGGAGCCCTTGGCGGCGATCCGGGCGGCGCGCCGGATGAGGGTGGCGCCCTCGGGCCCGCCGGTCAGGCCGACCACGATGCGCTCGCGGGTCTGCCAGGTCGCGGCGATGCCGTGCTCGGCGCGGTAGCGCAGCAGGTACTCGTCGACGCGGTCGGCGGTCCACAGCAGCGCCAGTTCACGCAGCGCGGTGAGGTTGCCGGGCCGGAAGTAGTGCGAGAGGGCGGCGTCGACCCGGTCGGGGGTGTAGACGTTGCCGTGCGCGAGGCGGCGGCGCAGGGCGTCGGGGTCCATGTCGACCAGGTGGATCTGCGCGGCGCGCCGGACCACCTCGTCGGGCACGGTCTCCTGCTGCCGCACCCCGGTGATGCCCTCCACCACGTCGCCGAGGGACTCCAGGTGCTGGATGTTGACGGTGGAGACGACGTCGATGCCGGCCCGCAGCAGCTCCTCGACGTCCTGCCAGCGCTTGGCGTGGCGGCTGCCGGGCACATTGGTGTGGGCCAGTTCGTCGACCAGCGCGACCTTGGGGCGGCGGGCGAGCACCGCGTCGAGGTCCATCTCGGTGAACTGCGCGCCGCGGTGGGTGACATGGCGGCGCGGCACGGTCTCCAGGCCGGCCAGCAGCTCGCGGGTGCGCGGCCGGGCGTGGTCCTCGACGTAGGCGGCCACGACGTCGGTGCCGCGGGCGATCCGGCGGTGTGCCTCGCCGAGCATGGCGTAGGTCTTGCCGACCCCCGGCGCGGCGCCGAGGTAGATCCGCAGACTGCCGCCGTGCGACGTGCCCACCGCTGCCTCTCCCTCTCCACGGGCTCCGCCCGCGAACCGCGCCCACGGACTCCGCCCGCGAGCAGCACCCACCACTGCGCCCGCCGCGAAGCTCCGCGGACACCCTTGAGCATAGGCCGCCGAAGGCCGCCGCAACGCCTCCCACCAGCGGTGGCGCGGCCGCGGCCCCCCGCGGGGCGGTACGGGGAAGGGGTCGCGCCAAGGCACCAGAGGGAAAGGCGTTAAGGACGCGCTAAGATCCCGCGCCCGCCGCCCTGGATGTCCGGTTCGCCCGGACTGCGTGCCGTCTCATAGAAGGGCCCGCACTCCTTTCCGAACGGACCGCCCATGCTGTCGTCCCCCGCCCGGCCCCCGGCTGCCGCGCTCCCCGAGAGCCCCGGGTACCGGGTGAAGAAGCACCTGCTGGGCACGCCGCTCGTCACGGAGCAGCTCACGGCCGAGCGGCTGTCCAACCCGATCGCGCTGGGCGTGCTCGCCTCGGACTGCATCTCCTCGATGGCCTACGGCTCGGAGCAGATGCTCGTGGTGCTGATCCCGGCGATCGGGGTCGCCGCGTTCACCGCGCTGATACCCCTGACCGCCGCGATCCTGTGCGTCCTGCTGCTGCTCACCCTCTCCTACCGCGACGTGGTCATGGCCTACACCCGGGCCGGCGGGTCCTACGTGGTGGCGCGGGAGAACTTCGGGCCGCGGGTCGCCCAGGTCGCGGCGGTCGCGCTGCTGATCGACTACATCGTCACCGTCGCGGTGCAGGCGGCGGCCGGCACCGACGCGCTGGTCTCGCTGATCCACCTGCTGTGGGGCGACGCCCGGCTGACCGCGCTGGACGACAACAAGCTGTTCATCACCGTCGGGGTGGTGCTGCTGCTGTGCTGGGGCAACCTGCGCGGCATCCGCGAGGCGGGCCGCTCCTTCGCGCTGCCCGCCTACCTGTTCATGAGCGCGATGGCGCTGCTGATCGTCACCGGCTTCACCCGCTTCCTGCTGGGCGACCACTCCCGGATCGACGTGCACACCCCGGGCATGGTGGGCCTGGGCGGCGACACCCACGGCTTCTTCTACGGCGCCTCGCTGCTGATCCTGCTGCGCGCCTTCGCCAACGGCGGCTCCTCGCTGACCGGCCTGGAGGCGATCTCCAACGGGGTGAGCGTCTTCCGCGCCCCGCAGGGCCCCAACGCCCGCCGCACCATGGTCGCGATGTCCTGCATCCTGGGCACCGGCGTGCTCGGGGTGTCGCTGCTCGCGCACATCACCCACGCCACGCCGTACGTCGCGCAGACCCCCACCGTCGTGTCGCAGGAGGCGAGTTGGGCCTTCGGCGACAGCTGGTACGGCACCGCGGGCCTGGTCTTCGTGCAGCTGGCGACCGCGCTGATCCTGTACATGGGCGCGAACACCTCCTTCAACGGCTTCCCGTTCCTGGCCAGCTTCGTGGCCGAGGACTCCTTCCTGCCGCGCCAACTCACCCGGCGCGGGCACCGGTTGGCGTTCTCCAACGGCATCATCGTGCTGACCGTGGTGTCGCTGGCGCTGCTGTTCGCCACCAAGGGCAGCCTCAACTCGCTCGTCGGGCTGTACGCGATCGGCGTGTTCTCCGGCTTCACCATGGCCGGCGCGGGCCTGGTCCGGCACCACTGGCGGGCCCGCGACGGCCGGTGGCGGGCGAAGCTCGCGCTCAACGGGCTGGCCTGCGGGGTGTCGCTGCTGGTCGCCCTGATCTTCGCGGTCACCAAGTTCACCGAGGGCGCGTGGGTGGTGGTGCTGGTCTTCCCGCTGGGCGTGTGGGCGCTGATCAAGGTGAACCAGCGCTACCGCGAGGAGGCCGCCGCGCTGGCGGCCGCGCCCGCCGACGCCACGCTGCCGGGGGCCAGCACCCAGGTGATGTACCTCCTGGTGGACCGGGTGGACCTGGCGGTGATCAAAGCCATCCGGTACGCCCGCGCGCTGCGCCCGGCCGAGATCCGCGCGGTGCACGTCATGGTGGACGCCCAGGAGGCCAAGCGGCTCGCGGCGCAATGGAACCGCACCGAGGTGGGCGACCTGCCGCTGGAGATGGTGGAGTGCCCCGACCGCCGGATCAGCCGCGCGGTCCTGGAACTGGTCGACCGCCGGGTCCGCGAGCAGCGGGCGCAGGTGACCCTGCTCATCCCCGAGCGCAACTACTCCCCGGTGCTCGGCCGCCTCCTGCACCGCCGTACCGCCGACCACATCGCCCGCGCGGTCGGCCGGCTGCCGGACGTGGTCGCCACGATCGTGCCCTTCGACGTCGCCGAGCCGCACGAGGAGCGCGCGCCCGACGGCTCGGCCGCCGCCCGCCGCACCTGAAGGACCACCCCCACCGCCGCCGGGCGCGGGCCCGTACGATGCCAGGACGCCGGGGCGGCCGGCAGGGCCGGGGCGTGCGGCCGGGTGGAAGGGGACGCCGTGATCGAGGAGTTGACGGCCTTCGTGCGTGCCCGCATGGCGGAGGATCTGGCCTGCGCGTGGGGCGGCGCGGCGGACGGCGGGCGGTGGACGGCCGACGGGCCGCGCCTGGTCGTCGGCTCCGGTGCCGCGTTCGAGATGGGCGCGCCGGCGGCCGGGCACGCCGCGCACCACGACCCGGACCGGGTGGTGCGGGCGGTAGCGGCCAAGCAGGCGATCCTCGACCGGTGCGAACGGCACCTCGAGCGGACGGCGCCCGGGCCCGGCGCCCGCGACGGCGAACTGGTCGTCGCGCAGATCCTGGTGGCGCTGGCCGCGGAGTGGGCGGCCCACCCCGACTACCGCACGCAGTGGACGGGCGCGCCCGCGCAGACGTAGCCCGCGCGCCGGGCCCGGACAGGGCAGTGGGCCGCCCCGGGTCGATCGGAGCGGCCCACCGTGACGCGCGGGCCAGGTGCGAGGCAGCCGGCTCGCGCGCGTCTCACCACCGGTACCAGCGGCCCCTCCCGGAGCCGGACCCCGGCCGGATCAGGAATCCGAGCAGCCACAGCACAAGTACGACCACCGCGACCCACCAGAGGATCTTCACGGCGAACCCGATCCCGAACAGCAGCAGCGCCAGCAGTAGCACGACGAGCAACGGTCCCATGGTTATCAGCCTCCTTGACCTGCGCCTGCCCCGCCGCCCGCACCCCACACCGGGCAACCTCCGGCGGTTCCGCGGCGGGCGGGATGCGCTATGTTCGGTGACCATGTCGCCGACCAGCCGGCCCGCCCAGCGCCCCGCGGCCCCGCCCGCCGAGGCGCTGCGGGTGATCAACTTCGACCTGGCCCGCGGCCAGCGGTTCGGCGAGCACGAGCACAGCACGCACCAGCTGGTGTGGTCCCCGGCGAGCGTGCTGACCGTGGACATCGCGGACCACTCGTGGGTGCTGCCGCCGACGCTGGCGCTGTGGATACCGGCCGGGGTGCCGCACACCACGGGGGCGACCCGCCAGGCCCAGATGCGCAGCGTCTACCTGCTGCCGGACCGCTGCCCGGTGCGCTGGACCCAGCCGACGGTGGTCGGGGTGCCGCCGCTGCTGCGCGAGCTGATCACCCACCTGGGCGACCCGGACCTCGGCGCGCAGCCGCGGGCCCGGGCGGAGGCGGTGCTGTTCGACCTGATGCGGCCGGTGGCGGTGACCACCATCGAGCTGCCGATGCCGCTGGACGAGCGGGCCCGCAAGGTCGCCGAGGCGCTGCTCGCCCGCCCGTCCGACCACCGCGCGCTGGAGGAGTGGGGCCGGGAGGTGGGCGCCAGCGCCCGCACCCTGGCCCGGCTGTTCAGCGCCGAGACGGGGATGTCGTTCGGCCGGTGGCGCACCCGGGCCCGGCTGCGCGCGGGCCTGGAGCACATGGCGGCCAACCGCCCGCTCGCGGCGGTCGCCCACCACGTCGGCTACACCACGCCGAGTTCCTTCGTCGCCGCCTTCCGGCAGGAGACCGGCCGCACCCCGGGCGCGTACTTCACCGCGAAGTGAGCGCGTCGCGTCACAGCGAACCGAGTGCCTTCTCGAAGTCGCCGAGTGCCGCGATCGCGTCCTCGTAGCCGGCGGGCAGGAAGTAGCTGCTGCCGTAGAGGTGGCCGGCCGCGCAGTTCCCCGCGCCCCTGCGTAAGTGCCCCCTCCGGCCCGCAACCGCCTGCCAGTACGTCGTGGCTCGTCGCGCAGTTCCCCGCGCCCCTGCGTGAGTGCCCCTGCGGAGCGCTGCTACCTGCCGGTACGTCGTGGCTCGTCGCGCAGTTCCCCGCGCCCCTGGGGTACGTGCGGCTGCTCCGCAGCGCACCGGCGCACCCGACCACGCCGAGCACCCCCACCAGGGGCGCGGGGAACTGCGCGACCAGCCACCCACCGGCCGGCAGCCGGGAACGCACCGCACCCCCAACGGCGGGCCGCCGCAGGCACGCGCCGGAACCGCACCGCACCCCCGACGGCGGGGGGAACCGTCAAGCCCGCCCGGAGGGGCTCGCTCGGATGGGCGTACGCCCGCACGCCGCCGCTGGGTACGCCTGAGCATGCGGAAGCAAGCGCACATGCCCGACAAAGGACCACTGAGGATGCCGAGCGGCCTGACCGAAGAGGAACTGTCCGCGCTGGACGCCCACTGGCGTGCCGCGAACTATCTGGCCGTCGGCCAGATCTACCTGCTGGACGCGAACCCGCTGCTGAAGGAACCCCTGCGCCCGGAGCACGTGAAACCGCGGCTGCTGGGCCACTGGGGCACCTCCCCCGGCCTGAACCTGGTCCACACGCACCTGAACCGGATCGTCCGCGCCAGGGACGTGGACGCGATCTGCGTCTGGGGCCCGGGCCACGGCGGCCCGGCGGTGCTGGCGAACGCGTGGCTGGAGGGCAGCTACACGCAGACGTACCCGGACGTCACCCGGGACGCGGCGGGGATGGGCCGGCTGTTCCGCCAGTTCTCGTTCCCGGGCGGGGTGCCGAGCCATGTCGCCCCGGAGACGCCGGGCTCGATCCACGAGGGCGGCGAGCTGGGCTACGCGCTGTCGCACGCGTACGGCGCGGCGTTCGACAACCCGGACCTGCTGGTGGCGTGTGTGATCGGCGACGGCGAGGCGGAGACGGGCCCGCTGGCGACGTCGTGGCACGCCAACAAGTTCCTGGACCCGGCGCACGACGGCGCGGTCCTGCCGATCCTGCACCTGAACGGGTACAAGATCGCGAACCCGACGGTGCTGGCCCGCCTCCCCGAGGACGAGTTGGACGCGCTGCTGCGCGGCTACGGGCACGACCCGATCGTGGTGGCCGGCGACGAACCGGCCGCGGTGCACCGGGAGATGGCCGCGGCGATGGACACCGCGCTGGAGCGGATCACGCAGATCCAGCGGGCGGCACGCCATGGCGCGGGCCCGGTCCCGGACGGCACGGACCGCCCGCGCTGGCCGATGATCGTGCTGCGGACGCCGAAGGGCTGGACGGGCCCGGCGGAGGTCGACGGCCTGCCGGTGGAGGGCACCTGGCGCGCCCACCAGGTGCCGCTGGCGGAGGTCCGCACCAATCCGGAGCACCTGCTCCAGTTGGAGGAGTGGCTGCTGTCCTACCGTCCGGCCGAGCTGTTCGACGACGCCGGGCGACCGCGCGAGCAGGTCCTCGCGTGCGTGCCGTCCGGCGACCGGCGGCTGGGCGCGAACCCGCACACCAACGGCGGTCTGCTGCTGCGCGAGCTGCCGGTGCCCGACCTGGACCGCTTCGCGGTGCCGGTCGAGCGCCCGGGCACCGAGCTGCACGAACCCACCCGCGTGCTGGGCGGGTTGCTGGCGGAGGTGATGGCGGCGACCGCGCAGCGCCGCGACTTCCGGATCGTCGGCCCGGACGAGACGGCGTCCAACCGGCTCGACGCGGTGTACACGGCGTCGGGGAAGTCCTGGCAGGAGCGGCTGCTGCCCACCGACGAGGACCTGGACCGGCACGGCCGGGTCCTGGAGGTGCTGTCCGAACACACCTGCCAGGGTTGGCTGGAGGGCTATCTGCTCACCGGCCGGCACGGGCTGTTCTCCTGCTACGAGGCGTTCGTCCACATCGTCGACTCGATGGTGAACCAGCACATCAAGTGGCTGCGGGTGACCCGCGAGCTGCCCTGGCGGCGCCCGATCGCCTCGCTCAACTACCTGCTGACGTCGCACGTGTGGCGCCAGGACCACAACGGCTTCTCCCACCAGGACCCGGGGTTCATCGACCACATCCTCAACAAGTCCCCCGAGGTGGTGCGGGTCTACCTCCCGCCGGACGCCAACACGCTGCTGTCGGTCGCCGACCACGCCCTGCGGTCAAAGGACTACGTCAACGTCATCGTGGCCGGCAAACAGCCCTGCTTCGACTGGCTGACGATGGACGCCGCCCGCGCGCACTGCGCCCGCGGCGCGGGCATCTGGGAGTGGGCGGGCACCGAGGACGGCAGCCGCGAACCGGACGTGGTGCTGGCCTGCGCGGGCGACGTACCGACCCAGGAGGTGCTGGCCGCGGCGCAGTTGGTGCGCCACCACCTGCCGGAGCTGGCGGTGCGGGTGGTCAACGTGGTGGACCTCGCGCGGCTGCTGCCGGAGAAGGAGCACCCGCACGGGATGTCCGACCCGCAGTACGACGCGCTGTTCACCGCGGACCGGCCGGTCGTCTTCGCCTACCACGGCTACCCGTGGCTGATCCACCGGCTCGCCTACCGCCGCAGCGGCCACCGCGAGCTGCATGTCCGCGGCTACAAGGAGATCGGCACCACCACCACGCCGTTCGACATGGTCGTCAGCAACGACCTGGACCGCTACCGGCTGGTGATGGACGTCATCGACCGGGTGCCGGGGCTGGCCGTACGCGCCGCCCCCGTACGGCAGTTGATGGAGGACACCCGGCTGCGGCACCGGGGCTGGATCCGCGCGCACGGCACCGACCTGCCGGAGGTCGCCGAGTGGCGCTGGGACGGGTGAGCCCGCCGGGCTGAAGTGCCCCGTACGGCCGTCCGGGTCCGCCCTTCCGCGCGGTCCCGGGCGGCCCACCGGTCAGCCCGCCGCCGGTCCCGGTGCGCGCAGCGCGGCCGCCACCGCGCGCAGGAACTGCGCGTACGCGCCCGGCGCGGGCGGCAGTTCGGGGTTCCAGGGCAGCACCTGGGCGGTGCGGGCGAGCTGCTGCCAGGCCGGGACCCCGGCCAGTTCGGCGAGCGGCACCGCGTTGGCGCGGGCGTCGGCGAGCAGCACCCCGGCGCCGCCGACCGCCTCCAGCGCCTGGTCCCAGTCGGTGGTCCGCCAGTTGACGCCCGGGCCGGGGCCGGGGTCGGGCGTGCGGACCCCGAGGTCGGCCAGGTGCCTCAGCTCCGGCCAGGTCTCCGGCCGGGCCAGGTGCACCTGCTCGGGCCCGCCCGGCGACAGCGCGACCACCCCGGCGGTGCCGGCGCCCGCCGCCAGCTCACGCAACTCCGCTTCGGCGGCGGCCAGTTCACCGTCGGCCGGGGGCGCGGGCGCACCGAACGCCGCCGCCAGCTCCGCGAACCGGCCGAGGATCGTCCGCAGCGGCGCCCCGCCCCCGACGCCGAGCGCCACCACCGGCACGCCCGCCTGCTCAACGGCGTCCTCCGCGAGGGCGTACGCCGACTTGCCGTCGTAGGTCACGTCCACCACGACGTCCGGGCGCAGCTCGCGCAGCACCTCCGCGGTGATGTCCGCTCCCCCGCCGAGGTACGCCGCCTCCCGCGGGTCGAGCCCGCCCAGCTTGGCCGGGTCGGCCCGCGCGCTGTCGTGGCCGGACCCGTAGACCGCGACCGGCCGTATGCCGTACTCCCACAGCGCCGCCCCGGCCCGTACGTACGCCACCACGCGGGGCGGCGTGCCCGGTCCGGTCGCGGTGCTGCCCCGGTCGTCGGTGAACTCCCAACCCGCCTGCCGCGCCCTGTCGTCCGCCATCACCGGCACCCCCTTCACGTCCCGTGCGGGACGCCTCGCTCCTCCAGCGTTGCCTGCGCCGGCCCGCCCCCGCCCTGCGCGCCGCGCTTTCCACCCTGCGCCCCGACCCGCCTTCGCGACAAGGACGCCTCGCCCGCCGGATCGCGCGATCAGCCTTCGACGCAGGGGAATTCGGCGGAGGAGGAAGCGCGGCCAGGTGCGTGCTCGCGATCCCGCGGTTGCCGGTCCGGCCCGGCGCTGACCGGCGCTGGGCGGCGCTGACCGGCGAGGGAGACCTCGCGGCAGGGGTGCGGGAGCGGGACGGTGAGGACGGTGTCCTCGCCAGCGTCCAGGCCTACTGAGCACCTGCCATGTTGTGTCGCCGAACGGCCATCGGCACCCGTCGGCCGGCCGTACGCCGTCGAACGCGACAGTGGGGCTTCAGTAGTCGCAGCCGTTCAGCCCGCGGTAGACGAAACGGGTCAGCGCCTCGATCGCCTCGTCGTCCACCTGGCCGGCGCGCTGCGGGCGGGCCCGCAGGATGGCGTGGATCAGGTCGAACGCCATGCGCAGGGAGGTCTCCGGCGAGGCGGGCAGGGGGCGGCCGGCCTCGGCGACACAGGTGACGTGGCCCAGGATGTCGGCCATCTCGCTCGCCTCGAACCTGGCCAGTGTCGCGGCGATGTCGCCGCTCACCAACGCGGCCTCCTGCGCGGCGCGCATCGTCACGGCGTGCTCCCGGTAGACGTGCGCGTACATGGCGATGTGTGCGCGGACGGCCTCCGGATCGGTGAAGTCCGACCGGTGCCCGGGGGCGGCGGCCAGGGTGTCGCCCTCGGCCGACATGTCGGCCATGAGCGCTTCCAGGAGCGCTTCCTTGCCGGCGAAGTGGTTGTAGAAGGAGCCCGCCGCGCGTCCGGCTTCGGCGGTGATGTCCGTGATCTTGGTGTTCAGGTAGCCGCGTTCGGCGAAGACCCGCTTGGCCGCCGCCTTCAGTGCGACCTCGGTCTCCGCGGCCCTCTCCTTGCGTTTCACGGCACCTCCTTGACCCG
Source organism: Streptomyces sp. CA2R106 (assembly GCF_037034245.1). NCBI lineage: Bacteria > Bacillati > Actinomycetota > Actinomycetes > Kitasatosporales > Streptomycetaceae > Streptomyces > Streptomyces sp. CA2R106. Next base: position 63,580 of record NZ_JBAGKC010000014.1, on the reverse strand, counting down.
GAACAGTACCAACGAGCATACTGAACCCACATTCACTGAATAGTGATTCAGAAAAGAGGTCAGATCATGGACGTACTGATCGCGGGTGCCGGTCCGACCGGCCTGACCCTGGGCATCGACCTCGCCCGGCGCGGGCTCGGCGTACGCGTCATCGACAAGGCGAGCGAGCACTTCGCGGGTTCGCGGGGCGACGGCCTCCAACCGCGCACCCTGGAGGTCTTCGAGGACCTCGGGGTCCTCGACGCGGTCCTCGCGCGAGGGCGCGCGGTGGCAACGGTCCGCGTCCACCTCGACGGCGCCCACGTCATGGACCGGCGGACGGCCGAACTGATGGAAGCGACTCCCGACGTGCCCTACCCGAACGCCTGGGTGCTCGGCCAGTCCCAGACGGAGGGCATCCTGCGGGACCGGCTCGCCGGACTCGGCGTGCGCGTCGAACTCGGCACGGCGCTGGTCGACTTCACCCAGGACGAGGACGGGGTGGCGGCGCGCCTGTCCACCGGAGAGACCGTACGCGCCTCCTACCTGGTGGGGGCGGACGGCGGACGCAGCACCGTCCGCAGGACCCTCGGCGTCCCCTTCGAGGGGACGACGGACGAGACCGTCCGGATGCTGCTCGGCGACGTGACCGCCGACGGACTGGATCACGCCTGGGGCTACTGGTTCGCCCGCGCGGACGCCCCGCAGGCCGGCGTCGGCCTGAGCCCGCTGCCCGGCACGCCCGGCCTGTTCCAGTTCAACGCGCCGCTCGTCGAGGAAGACGACGACGCCACGCTGGAGACCCTCCAGGCCGCGTTGGACGCCCGCGGCGCGGGCGTCCGGCTGACCCGGCTGGACTGGTCCACCGTCTGGCGGCCGAACATCCGCCTGGCCGCGCGCTTCCGGGTGGGCCGGGCCTTCCTCGCGGGCGACGCCGCCCATGTGCATCCGCCCACCGGCGGGCAGGGGCTCAACACCGGTGTGCAGGACGCCTACAACCTCGGCTGGAAGCTGGCCGACGGCTCACCCGAACTGCTCGACAGCTACGAGAGCGAGCGGCGCGCGACCGCCCAGAAGGTCCTCACCGTCAGCACCGAACTCCTGCGCAAGCACCGGGAGGGAGCTGAGGACGCCCATGAACGCGGCGCGAACACCCGTCAGTTGGACGTCTCCTACCGGACGGCCGAGGGACGGGTCGTGGCGGGCGACCGCGCTCCGGACGCACCCGTCACCGACGCCGACGGCCGGGCCATACGGCTCTTCGACCTCTACCGCGGCCCCCACGCCACCCGACTGACGTTCGGCGCACCCGCACCGGACGCCCCCCACGCCTTCGCGGTCCTCCGCCCCGGCCAAGCCGCGACCGGCCCCCATGTCATCGACACCCACGGGCACGCCTACCGGGCCTACGACGCCTCGGACGGCACCAGCCTCCTCATCCGCCCCGACGGCTACATCGGCCGGCGCCGCTGAGCGAGCGCCGGCGCCGGAAGCCGCCTGGCATCCTCCCGCTCCCCGCGCCGTCACCAGTTGCGGCGGACCCGGACGCCGGCGCCGGACGGCCGAGCAGCACACCGGCCAGTACCAGCGGCAGCCCGGCGAACTGCCGTACGGTGAGCGGCTCGTGGGCGACGGCGGTGCCGAGCAGCACCCCGGTCACCGGGTTGAGCAATCCCACCAGGCCGACCGTCGCCGCGGGCAGCCGGCTCAGCGCGGCGAACCAGGCGGTGAACGCGACGGCCGTGGCGATCACCGCGACATAGCCGAACCCGAACAGCGCGCGGCCGTCGAGCGCGGGCGGCGCGCCCTCGAAGGCCGCGGCGAACGGCAGCAGCAGGAGGCCGCCGGCGAGCAACTGCCAGCAGGTGGAGGCCAGGACGTCCACCCCGGTGCCCCAGCGCTTGGCCAGCACGTAGCCGAGCGAGGACAGCAGCATCGCGCCCGCGGACGCGGCCACCCCCAGCAGGTCCGCGCCGCCCGACCCGCCCCACAGCATCAGGCACACCCCGCCGATGCCGACGCCCGCGCCCGACAGGTGGGCGGCGCGCGGGCGTTCGCCGACCAGCGGCCACGCGATGAGCGCCATCACCAGCGGCGCCGCGGCCATCACGGTCGCCGCGGTGCTGGTCGGCAGGCGCTGCGCGGCGAGGTACACCAGCGCGAAGAAGCCCCCGGCGTTGAGCACCCCGAGCACCGCGGACCGCCACCACCACGCCCCGCGCGGCAGCCGGCGGCGCAGCGCGAGCAGCAGCAGCCCGGCCGGCAGCGCCCGGATCGCCCCGCCGTAGAGCGGGTCGCCCGGGGGCAGCGCCGCCTTGGTGACGTAGTAGTTGGCGCCCCAGGCCACCGGGGCGACGGCCGCGAGGAGCACCCACCGAAAATTAGCTTCCATGGAAGATACTATGCCTTCCACGGAAGCTATAGTGAAGCCATGCCCGCAGAACCCGCCGGCTCCGGCCCGCCGCTCGACCACATCGCCCGCATCCAGGCGGAGTGGGCCCGCGAACGGCCCGGGGTGGACGTCTCCCCGCAGGGCGTGATCGGCCGGCTGCACCGCGTCGCGGGCATGCTCACCGAGCAACTGTGCGTGGTCTACCGCCGGTTCGGCCTGAGCGAGGGCGAGTTCGACGTGCTCGCCGCCCTGCGCCGGGCCGGGGCCCCGTACGAGCGCGCGCCCGGCGAACTGGCCGCGCACACCATGGTCACGACCGGCGCGATGACCAAGCGGATCGACCGGCTGGAGCGCGGCGGCCTGGTCACCCGTCGCCGCGCCGCCGCCGACGGACGCGGCCGCGTGGTCCGGCTCACGCCCGCCGGGCAGGACCTGATCGACCGGGCGTTCACCGAGCACATGCGCAACGAGCGCCGCCTCCTCGACGCGCTGCCCCCGCAGGAGGCCGCCCAACTCGAAGCCCTCCTGACCGCCTGGCTCTCCCGCCTCGAACCGCCGCGCACGGAAGGGTGATCGCCGCCGACGCGGCGCTTCCGCAAGGAGAGCGGACCGCCCGCGGACGGGCGGGCGGACCGATGCGGATACGTGATCGGCTGTGATCAGGAATCGTCGTTGGACGGCCGCGCCGCGTGTGCTGCATGCTTCGGGACATGACGACGCACCCGCCCGCGGACCGACCCGGCCCCTGCGGCCCGGCACGCGGCGGGGCGCCTGCGCTCTGTTGCTGCGGCTAGCGGCACCGTCCGACCGTCGCGGGCCAGTGCTGCCGCCCGGGTGCTGGCGCGGATGACCCGCGCCCCGCTGCCGGCGCGCATCCCCGGGTCCGCTCGTCCGCGGCCGCACCCGTATCCGTACGTCCCCGTACACCCCCGCACCCGTCACCGTACGCACGCGCCCGCGCGCCCCTGCCCCCCGAGGACACCGCCATGACTTCCGTGAACGCTGCTCCCGCCCCCGCGGCCTGGGAGATCCCGCCGGCGCTGGGTCCGCGCGGCACCGTCGTGCTGCTGCCGGGCCGCGGCGAGGACCCGCTGCTGTATGAGCGGTTCGGCACGCGGCTGGCCGCGGACGCCTACCGGGTGCGGGCGGTGGCCGACCCGAGCAGGTGGCCGCGGGAGGCAGCGGCGCAGGTGCGGGAGGTGCTGGCGGACGCGGACACGGTGCGGCCGGTGGTGCTGGCCGGGTCGGACGCGGGCGCGCTGTTCGCGGTGGGGCTGGTGGCCGCCGGCGAGGTGGCCGTGGACGCGCTGCTGCTGGCCGGGCTCCCGACGGACAAGGACGCCGATGGCGCCCAAAGCGCCGAGTGGGAGGAGGAGTTGGGGACGCGCACCGCGTGCCCCACGCACCAGGGGCGGCTGGCCGCGGCCGAACGGCTGGAGCGCGGCGCGCTGTTCCGGCCGCTGCCCCCGCAGTGGTACGACCGCGCGGAGTTCGCGAAGGTGGCCGTCCCGGTGCTCGGCCTGCACGGCGCGGCCGACCCCGTAAGCCCCGTGGACGCGGCCCGCACCGCCTACGCGGCCGCGCCCCGCGCGGAGTTGGTGACCCTCGCCGACGGGCGGCACGACGCCTTCAACGACATCTCGCACCGCAGTGCCGCCGCGACCGTCGTGCTCTTCCTGGAACGGCTGCGGCAGGGCGCGGACCTCGCGCCCATCGCGACGCGCGAGCCGCTGCCCGGGCGGGCCGCCGACTAGACGGCGGCGGCCAGCAGGTCGCGCACCGCGGCGGCGGTGGCCCCGGCCAGTCCCGGCGGCGCGTCCGCCCTGGTCCGCAGGTGGAGCGGTTCCGGCGGCACCGGCGGGAGGTCCGCGCACCGCTGGAGCCCCTCCGGCGGCGGGCCGACGTCGGCGAGCAGGCCGACGCCCAGCCCGCCGCGGATCGCGTTCATCACCCCGGCGAGGTAGGCCGCCTCCACGACGACCGCCGACGCCACGCCGTGCCGGGCCAGGGTGTCCAGCGCGCGGCGGCGGATCGTGCAGGGGTGGTCGATGACGACCACCGGGACGGGCACCCCGGGCGCCGGCATCCGCCAGCCGGGCGCCGCGAACCACGCCAGCGGCAGTTCCCCGGCCGGCACGCTGCCGCCCGTGCCCGTGCCCGCGTCGCCGACGAAGACGGCCACGTCGATGGCGCCGCGGTCCACGCCGTCGCTCAGCCGGGTGCCGCGGTCCAGCCGGAACCGTACCCCGCGGCCCGGGTAGTGCTCCTTGAGCGCGCCCGTGATCGCCGGGAGGATGCGGTCGGCGGCGTGCTCGGTGGCGCCGACCACGAGGGTGCCCGCCCCCGCGGCGCCGCCCGCGCCCCGGCCGAGGCGGGCCAGCGCCTCGTCATGGGCGGCGAGGATCTTCCGCGCCTCGGCGAGCAGGATCTCCCCGGGCGCCGTCAGCCGCGTCACCCGCCCGACCCGCTCCACCAGCGGCCGCCCCACCGCCTTCTCCAGCCGCCGCACATGCTGGCTCACCGCCGACTGCGACAGCCCGATCGCCGCAGCCGCCCGGTGGAACCCGCCGCAGTCGGCGATCGAGGTGAAGCTGCGCAGCGCAGCGATGTCCAGCACGTCGGCCATCCGCGAAGCGTACCGATCCGCCGTTTCAGCAACCTTGCAGCGATATGTACCACCGCACGGCGGCCGGACCGGAACCCCCGGGGGCCGGGGCCGTACCACCGCTCAGCCCCGGGCGACCTCCGCGGTGTGCGCGGGGGTGTAGCGCTCGCCCCTCACCTGGTCGCTCAGCGGGTCCAGCGCGGCCAGCGCCTCGGCGTCCAGGGTGAGTTCCAGCGCGGCCGCGTTCTGCTCCAGCCGGGCCGGGCTGCGGGTGCCCGGAATGGCCGCCACCGCCACCCCGAGCCGCTCGGCCTGGGCGTACACCCAGGCCAGCGCCACCTGGGCCGGGGTGGCACCCAGCCGGTCGGCCACCTCGCGCACGGTCCGCGCGATCTGCTCGTTGGCCTCGCCCGCCGCGCCGGCGAAGCGGGGGTTGCCGCGCCGGAAGTCCTTCTCGCCGAGCGCGGAGCGGTCCAGGGTGCCGGTCAGGAACCCCCGTCCCAGCGGCGAGTACGGCACCAGCCCGACCCCCAGCTCGGCCATCACCGGGGTGACCGCCTCGACGTCGCGGGTCCACAGCGAGTACTCGCTCTGCACCGCGGCGATCGGGTGTACCGCGTGCGCCCGGCGCAGCAGCGTGCCGTCGACCTCGGACAGGCCCAGGTGGCGGACCTTGCCCGCCCGGACCAGCTCGGCCATCGCGCCGACGGTCTCCTCGATCTCCACGTCCTGGGGCGGGCGGTGGGCGTAGTACAGGTCGATCACGTCGACGCCCAGCCGCAGCAGCGAGGCGTCGCAGGAGCGCAGGACGTAGTCCCGGGCGCCGCGGATGCGGCGAGCGCGGTCGCCGCCGCTGCGGTCGATGCCGAACTTGGTGGCGAGCTGCACCTGGTCCCGGCGGCCGTGGACGGCCCGGCCGACCAGTACCTCGTTGTGCCCGGTGCCGTAGGCGTCGGCGGTGTCGAGGAACGTGACGCCCAGGTCCAGGGCCCGGCCGATGGTGGCGAGGCCGCCGTCCCAGTCGGCGGCGCCGTAGCTCTCGCTCATGCCCATGCACCCCAGGCCCATCGCGCTGACGGTGAGACCGGGTGAGCCGAGCGTGGTTCGGGTGATCATGCGCGGATACTCCTCCTGCCCGGCGGGCCGGGCGGTACGTCGAGGGCTGGTGGACGCCGCTGACGCTAGGACCTGGAGAACGCTCGAAGGCAAGCCGGAGGCCCCGCACCCCGCCGGCGGGTCGGGCGCGGCGGGGGCGGCCGGCACGGCGGGGGCGGCGGGCACGGCATGCGCGGACCGGGGGCCCGGGCGGTACGGAGGCCGGGCCGGTCAGGCGGGAGGGGGCGGCGGGGTGCCCAGGGTGAGGGCGCCGTTGATGTCGCGGGCCTGGACGAAGGGGGCGTTCTGGGTGCCGCCGTCGATCGTGTTGTGGACCACGCTGATCGGGGCGGCCGCGGGCGGGGCGCCCAACTCCGCCAGGAGCGCCCGCAGTTCGGCGGCCGCCGCCGGGTCGGCGCGCAGGACGCGGCGCAGCCGGGCCCGCCACTCCTCTTCGACGTCGGCCGCGGTGCCGGTGTCGCCGGACTGCCGGGCGGTCACCACTTCGGTACGGGCTGCGTCGAGTTGGCCGTCGACCGCGGTGCCGTCGCCGCCGCGGGCGAAGAAGGCGGCGAGCCGGCCGCGGACGTGGCTCCACCCGTCCTGGACCATGAGCTGCACCAGCGTGGTCGCGCCGGACGCCGCAAGCGCGGTGAGTTCCGCCTCCACCTGTGCCTCCCCCGTCTCCCAGGTGCCCCGCGCCTCCCACCGTAGGGCACCTGTGCGCGCCGCCGCCGCGGGTTCGCGATACTGCTCCGGCAGGGCGGGCGCGTAAGGCGAAGGCGCGTGAGGCGAAGGCGCGTGAGGCGAAGGGCAGGGGAACGATGGCGCGGGACACGTCGCGGGAGGCGCGGGAGGCGGCACCCGACGACGCGGGCGGCGCGGGCGGGCTGGCCCGGGTGGCCGCGGAGGCGGGCGTGTCCGTGTCGACCGTCTCGAAGGTGCTGCACGGCCGCTCGGACGTCGCCTCGCGCACCCGGGCGCGGGTGCAGCGGCTGCTGGAGCAGCACGGGTACGGTGCCGCGCCGCGCGGGCGGGCGGTGCCGACCGCGCTCGCCCCGGGCGGCCTGATCGACTTCGTGATAGGGGAGTTGGACGGCCCCTGGGCGGCCCAGTTGGTGCGCGGCGCCGAAGCGGCCCTGCACGCGGTCGGGATGGGCCTGGTCGTCTCGGCGACCCACGAGCGCGAGGGCGGCCCGGCCCGCAACTGGCTGGACGCGCTGGCCGAGCGGCCGACCCGCGGCGCGATCCTGGTCGTCCCGTCGCTGACGAAGGAGCACCGGGCCGAACTCGCCCGGCTGGGGCTGCCGTTCGCGCTGATCGCACCGGCCGAGGAACCGCCGCCGGGCGTGCCCTGGGTGGGGGCCACCAACTGGCCGGGCGGCCTCGCGGCGACCCGGCACCTGGTACGGCTGGGCCACCGCAGGATCGCGGTGATCGGCGGCCCGCCGGACCGGTTGGCCTCGCGCGCCCGGGTCGACGGGTACCGCTCGGCGCTGGAGGAGGCCGGGCTGCCCTACGACCCGGCGCTGGTCCGCTACGGCGACTTCTCCCGCGGCCCGGCGTACGACCACGCGCTCGACCTGCTGCGGCTGCCGGACCGGCCGACCGCGATCTTCGCCGGGAGCGACCAGCAGGCGCTGAGCACGTACCGCGCCGCGGACCGCCTGGGGTTGCGGGTCCCTACGGACCTGAGCGTCGTCGGGTTCGACGACCTCGACTTCGCGGACTGGGTCACGCCGCGGCTGACCACCGTCCGCACCCCGCTGCCGGAGATGGCGGCGGTCGCCACCCGCATGGTGCTCACGCTGCTGGCCGGGCAGGCGCCCGAGACCACGCGGGTGGAGGTGGCGAGCGAACTCGTCGTCCGCGACAGCACCGCGCCGCCGCCGCGGGCGCCGGGGAGCTGACGGTCGGGGTGCGCTGCGGACCGGGGCGCGGGCGCATCGCCGACGAACCGGTCGGCGCCTTCCGGGTGTCGGGCTCCCACGGCGCCGTCGACCGCGGGCCCGTGTGCGGACCGGAACGACCGCACCTCCGCGTCCACGGCCGGCGGGGCCGTCAGGACGCCCGCAGCACCTGCGCCACGATCGGGCCCGCCGAGGTGTTGCCGAACCCCGCGTCGTGGACGACCGCGGCGACCGCGACCCGGCCGGCGAACGCGGTGAACCAGCCGTTGGTGGCGGCCTGCCCGTCGACCTCCGCGGAGCCGGTCTTCGCCCCGGAGTCCGGCCCGAAGCCGCTCATCACGCCGGTGGCGGTGCCGTTGGTGATCGCGCCGCGCATCAGCTCCCGCAGGTCGCCCGACACGCGCGAGCCGACGCCGGCCGCGGTGATGCGTCCGTTGATCATCCCGGCGGCCACGATCCGCGGCTCGTGGAAGCTGCCGGTGGCCGCGGTCGCGGCGACCGACGCCATGATCAGCGGGTTCGCCACCACCCGGCCCTGCCCGATCATCTCCGAGGTCAGCTCGTCGGCGCCGGTGCCGTCGGGGAAGCCCGGCTGGTCGTCGGGCGTGGCGGTGCCGATGTTCCACGGCTGGGTGAGGCCGAACTGTGCGGCGGTGTCGCGCAGTCCGTTCGCGCCGAGCTTGGGCGCCTGCGTGATGAAGCCGGTGTTGCAGGAGTTGGCGAAGTCCCAGAGCAGGTCGGCGTTCGCGTTGTGCAGGCTCGGCGAGTCGTTGTGGTACATCCGGCCGTTCTGCACGTTGTCCGTGCTGTTGCAGGGCGCCGCGGAGCCCGTGCCCATGCCGCGTTCGATCAGCGCGGCGGACGTCACGATCTTCATCGTGGAGCCGGGGGCGTCGGCGCCCTGCAACGCGATGTCGGTGCCGCTCGGGTCGCTGTTGGCCACGGCCAGGATGGTGCCGTCATCGATGTCCAGCGCGGTGACGCCCGCGCCGTTCTTGCCCTTCACCGCCTTCTCCGCGGCCGCCTGCACACCCGCGTCCAGCGTCGTCCGCAGCTTCTTGTCCGTGCCCTTGCGCAGGACCTTCAGCACCTTGCCCTGTGTCCCGTCGCTGTGCTGCACATACGTCTCCAGGCCCGCGGTGCCGCCCTTGACCTGGTCGCCGTGGCGGGACTTGAGGTCCTCGATGATCCTGGCCAGCGACGGGTAGGCGGCGGCGGTGAGCGCCTTCCCGTTCCGGTCGGTCACGTCGATCGCGGGTGCCCCGCCCGTGCCCGTGACGATCGAGTCGCCCTCCCCCAGCTCCGGGTTGATGACGGACGGCTGCCAGGTGACGACCGGTGCGCCGGTGCTGTCGTGGTCCACCGCCAGCGACGAGGCGTACGTCCAGGTGGTGGCGACGCCGTCGGCGGACAGGTGGGCGGTGACCGTGAAGTCGGCTTGGCCGCCGCCCGCGGGGGTGGCGGTGGCCGGGGCGGCCGGGGCCGTCGTGGCGGCCGTCGCCGTCGCGCCCGCCGTCGCGCCCGCCGGGGTCGCGGTGACCGTCGGGACGATGCCGCTGATCGCCAACGACGTGACGTGGCCCTGGCTGCGGAAGCCGGTGAGGGCCGTCGTGGCGGTCTGCGGCGAGTCCGTCAGCGCCGCCGCCTTCGCGATCTCGCCCCCGGACCACGCGGTCAGGAACTTGCCCGCCGTGTCCGCGACCTGCTTCGCCGTCAACGGCCCCGGTGTCGCGGCCGCCGTGGACCCGCTGTGCCCGCCCCCCGAACCGTCCAGCGCCGTGTACACGTTGTAGGCCCCGTACCCGGCCACGCCGAACATCCCCGCACACACGACGCCTATGACGCCGATCTTCACGCCTCTCGCAACGGGCACGGCCCGCTCCCCCCTTGTGTCTGTGAACGCCCCCGCGCGCCCCCACTGCGACGCGCGCGCCCAGCATAGGGCGCCTGGCCAGGCGCCCGGCCCCCGCACACCGCCGCCCGGCGGCGAACCGGTGAAAACACGGCGAACCCCCGGCGAACTCCGTCCCGTTGGACCGGGTAATCCGCCGCGGGAACACGGCGGCGCATTCGCGCCCGGCATCTTCTTTCCACCTGAACGCACTCTTGATAAAGTCGCGCCGAGATCCCCCGCCGCCGATTAACCGGAACGTCACGCACACGTGTTCCCGGTGAAACTCCGACGCCTCCGGTACGTCAATGCGCCGCGCGGCCGAGGCCGTTGGTAGGCGCGTCATCGCCGCGGCGCCGGCATGTCACGCCGTATTGTCACATTCCCGTGTTCCCGCGTTCCCGTATTCCCGCATTCGATCCGTTCCCGCATTCGACCCACTCCGCGATGGAAGTCCACGAATGATGAGATCTGTTCAGTCCGTCTTGCGGCGGTTCCGGCTGTTCGGTCCGGTCGCGCTCACCCTGCTCCTGATAGCCGGCAGCGGTTTCTTCGCCGGCTCGGCGGGAGGGGCGGCCTCCGCCGCCGACGCCGTCTCGGCCGCCGACGCCTCCGCCACCGCCACCACGTCCGCTGTCTCCTGTACGGCCGGTACGACGGTGCGGCCCGCCGCCGGCCCGCTCTGCGGCATCGACAAGGACGCGACCCGGAGCTATCTCGGCGTGCCGTACGCCGCCGCGCCCGTGGGCGACCTGCGCTGGCAGGCACCCCAGCCGCGTACCCCCTGGACCAGCGTGTTCAGCGCCGTGCGGGAGGGCGCCGCGTGCCCGCAGCCGGTCGTGGAGGGGGAGGCGCCGCCGGCCGTGATGAGCGAGGACTGCCTGAACCTCGACATCCAGGAGCCGACGACCGCCGCGCCGGGCGCGAAGCTGCCGGTGATCGTCGACATCCACTTCGGCGGGTTCCTCCTCGCCAACCCGCTGGACAACTCCGAGATCGCCTCGAACGGCCACGCGGTGGTCGTGTCCATCAACTACCGCCTCGGCATCCTCGGCTTCCTCGCGGACAAGTCCCTCGGCGCGCATTCGGGCGACTACGGCCTCCAGGACCAGTACATGGCGCTGCGCTGGGTGCGGCAGAACATCGCGGCTTTCGGGGGCGACCCGGAAAACGTCACGCTGGAGGGCTCGTCGGCCGGCGGGGCCAGTGTGTGCGCCGCCATGGCGTCGCCCGAGGCGAAGGGGCTGTTCCAAAAGGGAATCAGCGAGAGCGGGTTCTACAACTACAACGACGACACCATCTGGTGGACCGCGGACTGCAAGTCCGACCTTCCCACCGAGGCGCAGGCGCAGGAACTCGGCGCCTCGTTCGCGGCGAAGGTGGGGTGCGGGTCGTCCGGCGACGTGGCGGCCTGCCTGCGGGCCGTGCCCGAGGACACGCTCGTCACCGCGGCGGGACAGCTCTTCACGCCGACCGTCGGCGGTGCGATCGGTCCCATCGTCAACGGCACGACGCTGCCGGTGTCGCCGGCCCAGGCGTTCGCCACCGGGCGGATCAACCAGGCGAGCCTGGTCATCGGGGTGGCCCGCGACGAGATCAACGGCAGCATCTACCAGCCGTCGGTGCTCGCCACCACCCCGGCGCAGTACAAGGCCCTGCTCACCCAGCAGTTCGGGGACAGCACCGCCGCGGTCATGGCCCGCTACCCGCTGGCGCGCTACCCCGACTCCTCCCCGCTGATCGCCTACCGGACGGTCATGGCCGACGCCTTCAGCGTCTGCCCGTCCCTCCGCGCGGCGGCCGAACTGGCCCGGCACACCACCGTGTTCTCCTACGTCTTCGACGACACCGACGCGCTGTCCCCCAACGGGGGCTACCCGCTCGGCTCGCCCCACAGCGGCCAGGTCGTCTACCTCTCCCCCGACTTCTTCGAACCCCCGGCCGTCCAGTTCGACCCCGACCAGGCCGCGTTCCGCGACCAGCTCGTCGCCCAGTGGTCCGGCTTCGCCCGCACCGGCAACCCGACCGTCGACGGCGCCCCCGCCTGGTCGCCCTTCCGCAACACCTCCGGCGCCACCGGCGGGCTCGTCATGGACCTGGCCCCGGCCGGGGACAGCGTCCTCACCCCCGCCTCCGTCCTGGCCCAGCAGCACAACTGCGGCTTCTGGCAGCAGACGAACGGCTAGGCAGGCAGCCGCCGTTGCCCCGGCCGGCCGTCACGCGCGGCCGGCCGGGGCAACGGCCCGGGGGCGGTCAGGGCGTCCGGAGGGTGCGGGCCAGGAGGGGGAGCAGGCGGGTCCAGTGGCGTCGCAGCCCGGCAGGGTCGAAGGAGTCGGTGTCGGACATGGTGAAGCCGTGGACGGTGCCGGGGTAGACCTCGGAGGTGGAGGCGATGCCGGCGGCTGCCAGGTTCCGGTCGAACTCGGCGAGGGCGTCCGGCGTCATGTCGCCCTCGGCGTGGCCGAAGTGGACCTCGGCGGTCAGCCGGGCGAGATCGTCGGGCCCGACGGCGCCCACGGGTGCGTGGAACGCGGCGACGGCGGCCACCTGGTCCGGGTGGGCCACGGCGGTGCGCAGCGCCAGCAATCCGCCGACGCAGTAGCCGGTCACCGCGACCGGCCCGGCGGCGACCTCGGGCCGCGCGGCGAGGTACCGCAGGTACGCCTCCGCGTCGCTCAGGACGCGGTCGGTGGTGTGCGCCTTGATCAGCGGCATCACCTGCGCGAACACCGCGGGCCGGGTCTCCGCCCCGATATACGCGGGCAGTTCGACCACCGGCGTCGGGCCGTGGCGGTAGAAGTAGTTCGGCACCAGCACGTAGTACCCGTGCCCGGCCAACTCCTCGGCCAACTCCCGCACCACCGGCCGGATACCGAACCCGTCGGCGTACATCAGCACCCCGGGGTGCCGCCCGCCGCCCTCCGGCAGCGCCGCGAACCCGTCGGCCACCCCGTCCGCCGTCGGAACGTGCACCGTCTTGATGGACATCAGCTCTCCTGTCGTCGTCGATCCTCCACACCCCTGACCAACGCGACGAAGGCGGCCCCCGCCCGGCGCTCAGAACACCCCCGGGTCACCCATCCGTGCATGGCGCGACGCCGTCCCGGTCCTCATACCCCCGGAGCATACCCAACGGCCGCTTCCGCGGCGGACGGCAGCGTGAGCCGGTGTCAGGCGGGGGTGGTGAGGAGGGTGGTGAGGGCGCGGGTGAAGAGGGGGCGGGCGGTGAGGGTGGTGGGGCGGGCGAAGAGGGGGTCGGGGAGGCCCCGGACGCGGAGGTCCTCGCGCCAGCGGACGTGGGTGCCGGGGCTGGTGGGCGAGGGGCGGACGGAGAGTTCGGCCCAGCCGAGGACGACCCGGCCGGTCTTGACCAGGCGGCAGTGTCCGCGGCCGTCGGCGCCGGGCGGCTGCCACTCCTCGACGCGCATGGGGTCGGCGAAGGAGAGCGGGCCGAGGCCGGTGCGGGCGACGAAGACGGTGCCGGCGCCGGACGGGGGCGGGGTGAGCACCTCGATCCGGGTCAGCGGCACCGTGGCGGTGTGGCGTTCCCAGGCGGTCAGGCGCCGCCACGCCTCGTCCGGCGGGAGGTCGGTGGTGCGTTCGACGGTGAAGAGGGCCACCCGGCAAGGGTAGGGCGCGCGCTCACACCGCCCGGGCCCTCACCACGCCGAGGGGCGGTAGTCCTTCAGGAAGCAGCCGTAGAGGTCCTCGCCGCGCTCGCCGCGCACCACGGGGTCGTACACGCGGGCGGCGCCGTCGACGAGGTCGAGCGGGGCGTGGAAGCCCTCGGCGGCGAGCCGCACCTTGTCCGGGTGCGGCCGCTCGTCGGTGATCCAGCCGGTGTCGACCGCGGTCATGAGGATGCCGTCGGTCTCCAGCATCTCCTGCGCGCTGGTGCGGGTGAGCATGTTGAGCGCGGCCTTGGCCATGTTGGTGTGGGGGTGGCCTGGGCCCTTGTAGCCGCGGCTGAACTGCCCCTCCATGGCGGAGACGTTCACGACGTACTTGCGCCGGGCGGTGGCCGCCGCCATGGCCGGCCGCAGCCGGCTGATGAGGACGAACGGCGCGGTGACGTTGCAGAGCTGGACCTCGAGCAGTTCGACGGGGTCCACCTCGCCGACGGTCTGCACCCAGGTGTTGCTGGCGTCGAGGTCCGGTACGAGCCCGCCCGCGTCGATCGCGGTGCCCGCCGCGATCCGGGCGAGCGAGGCGGAGCCGCTGACCAGGGCGAGGCCGGTGACGTCGTCGGGGGTGAGCAGTTCACCGCGCGGTGAGGGCAGCGCGGCGGCGGTCTGCGCGCCCGACCCGAAGGCGCCGAGCACCTCGGAGGCGGGCAGCTCCCCGGCGGGCAGCGGCGCGCTCTCGGCGGCGACCAGCTCGCTGTAGGCGCGCGGCGAGCGGCGTACGGTCTGGGCGGCGTTGTTGATGAGGATGTCCAGCGGCCCGTCGGCGGCGACGGAGTCGGCGAGCGCGACCACCTGAGCCGGGTCGCGCAGGTCGATCCCGACGATCTTCAGCCGGTGCAGCCAGTCCGCGCTGTCCGGCATCGCCTTGAAGCGGCGGATCGCGTCGTTCGGGAAGCGCGTGGTGATCGTCGTGTGGGCGCCGTCGCGCAGCAGCCGCAGCGCGATGTACATGCCGATCTTGGCCCGGCCGCCGGTGAGCAGCGCGCGCCGCCCGGTCAGGTCGGTGCGGGAGTCGCGGCGGGCCCGGTTCTCGGCCGCGCACGGCGGGCACAGCTGGTGGTAGAAGGCGTCGACCTCGACGTAGCGGGTCTTGCACACGTAGCAGGAGCGGGGCCGCTCCAGGATGCCGGCGAGCTCGGTGCTCACGGAGGTGGCGAGCTGGATGCCGAGGGTCTCGTCGTCGATGCGGTCGGCGGCGCCGGTGGCGGTGGCCTCGGTGACGGCCTTGTCGTTGGCGGTCTTGGCGGCCCGGCGCTCCTGGCGGCGGCGCTGCTTGACCGTGCGGTAGATCCCGGCGGTGGCGCGGCGTACGGCGATCGCGTCGGGGTGGTCGACCGGGAGGTCGTCCAGCTCGGCGAGGACGGCCAGGCACAGCGCGAGGCGCTCGGGGTCGATCCCGGGGACGTCCGAGGGGTCGGCCGGGGGCACGACAGCGGCAGCGGCAGCGGCAGCGGCAGGGTCGCCGTCGTCGGGCAGGCCCTCGCCGCCGTGGGCCGGGTCCGGCCCGGGCCCGTACAGGTCCTGCGTGGTCGCCGTCATGAAACCGCTGCTCTCCGTGTGATCCCCATGGGTGCCGGGTTCTGCGCCCCGCCCACCCGTGGGGCGAACTTTACGTTTGCCGCCCGGGCAGCTCCAAACCCGATTGCCGCCCCGCCCCGCGCCGCCCCCGATACCCTCGGGACGTTTCCGTGATCATCGCGACCACGGCACCGCCCGCACCGCACCAGCCGCACCCGCACCCCCGTGGAGGTCCGTTGAGCCCCGCCGACCCGTTCGACCTCCCGCACGACGCGCCCTACGGCGTGCACAACCTCCCGTACGGCGTCTTCAGCACCCCCGCCGACCCCACCCGCCGCCGTCTCGGCGTGCGCTACGGCGACCACGTCTTGGACGCCGGCGCCGCCGCCCGCGCCACCGGCGCCCCGACCGACCTCGCGGACCTGCTGGCCGCGCCGTCACTCGGCCCGCTGCTCGCCGCGGGCCGCCCCGCCTGGACGACGGTGCGCGCCGCCCTCACCTCCTGGCTGACCGCACCGGAGCACCGCGCCGCCGTCGCGCCCTGCCTGCTGCCGCTGACGGACACGGTGCCGCACCTGCCGTTCGAGGTCGCGGACTACGTCGACTTCTACGCCTCGGAGCACCACGCCTCGAACGTCGGGCGGATCTTCCGCCCGGGCGCCGACGCGCTGCCGCCGAACTGGAAGCACCTGCCGATCGGCTACCACGGCCGGGCGGGCACCGTGGTGGTGTCCGGCACCGACGTCGTACGGCCCTGCGGGCAGCGCCGGGAGCCCGGCGAGCAGGAGCCGTCGTACGGGCCCTCGGTACGGCTGGACATCGAGGCGGAGGTCGGCTTCGTGGTCGGCACGCCCTCGGCGCGGGGCGAGCGGGTCGCGCTCGCCGACGCCGACGACCACGTCTTCGGGCTGTGCCTGCTCAACGACTGGTCCGCGCGGGACATCCAGGCGTGGGAGTACGTCCCGCTGGGGCCGATGCTCGGCAAGTCCTTCGCCACGTCGGTGTCGGCGTGGGTGACGCCGCTGGACGCGCTGCGGTACGCGCGCACCGACCCGCCGCCGCGCGACCCGGCCCCGCTGCCCTACCTCGACGACCGCGCCGCGCCCGTCCCCTACGGCCTGGACCTCGCGCTGGAGGTGCGGCTGAACGGGCACGTCGTCGCCCGGCCGCCGTTCGCCGGGATGTACTGGACGTACGCGCAGATGCTCGCCCACCTCACCGTCAACGGCGCCTCGCTGCGCACCGGCGACCTCTTCGGGTCCGGCACCGTCAGCGGGCCGGTGCGCGAGACCCGGGGGGCGCTGATCGAGCTGTCCTGGAACGGCGCGGAGCCGCTGCGGCTGCCCGACGGCACCGAGCGGGCGTTCCTCGAGGACGGCGACGAGGTGGCGATCTCGGCGACCGCGCCGGGCCCGGACGGCGCCCGCCTCGCGCTGGCCGAGGTGCGCGGCCGGGTCCGGCCCGCCCGCCCCTGACCGCGACCGGCGCCGCGACCGTCTCCGGGCCCGGCGCCGCGGCCCTCACGCCAGCGCGCCGCCGTGCGCGAGGAGCAGGACGACCGCGGTGACGGCCATCGCCAGCGTGGTGAGGAAGGGCGCCCGGCTGCCGGTGCCGGCGCCCGCGGTGCGCACCGTGGCGACCGCCAGCCCGCCGGTCACGGCGAGCGCGGCCCACCCGGCCGGGCCGACCGGCCCGGGCGGCCCGAGGACGAGGACGACGGCCGCGGCCAGCAGCGGCACCGGCGCGAGCAGCCGGCTGCGGCGCCGCCCGAGCCGCTGCGGCAGCCCGCGCACCCCCGCGGCCAGGTCCGCGTCGATGTCCGGCAGCACGTTCGTCACATGGGCGCCGACCCCGAGCAGCGCGCCCGCCGCGACCGCCCAGCCCGGCGGGCCGGGGTGCCCGGGCAGGCCGAGCGTCACGAACGCGGGCAGCAGCCCGAACCCAACGGCGTAGGGCAGCCAGGACAGCGCGGTGCGCTTCACGCCCAGGTTGTACGCCCAGGCCGCCGCCACCCCGGCCAGGTGCGCGGCGCCCGCCGCGGCCCCGCACGCCAGCGACGCCACGACGCACACGGCGAGCGCCGCGGCGGCCGCGGCCGCGGCGGTGGCACGCGCCGGCACCCCGGCGGCCAGCGGCTTGTCCGTACGGCCGGCCGCGCGGTCCCGGTCGGCGTCCACCACGTCGTTGCACCAGCCGACCGACAGCTGGCCGCCGAGCACCGCGACCGCGACCAGCACGCACCCGCCCGGGCTCTGCCCGGACGCGGCCGCGAGCGCCGTCACCAGCACGGTCACCGCCGCGGTCGGCTCCGGGTGCGACGCCCTGACCAGGCCCCGCACCGCGCCGCCGCGCACCCTCGCCTCCATTGCCACGTCCGCCACGCTAGGCGGCCCGGCCCCGGCGGCGGCCCCGGCTCGCCGCGCCCGCGACGGGTGGGTCGTCCGGGCGGCTCTCGGTCGCGCCTGGCCGGATTTGCGGTGGTTCTTCCTATGCTGAGGCGATGAGCCGAATCGTGGGCGTCCACGCTGTGCTGCCGCCGCACCGGTACGAGCAGCGCGACATCGCGGACGCCCTCGTGGCGATGGGGGCGGTGGGCGGGCAGGGCCGGGGCGTGCTGGACCGCTTCCACGCGGCCTCGACCGTCAAGTGCCGTTATCTGGCCCTGCCGTTGGAGCAGTACGCCGCCCTGGACGGCTTCGGCGCGGCGAACGCCGCGTACGTCGACGCGGCCACCCGCCTGTCGGAGGAGGCGCTCCGGGGCGCCCTGGCACGCGCGGAGCTCGCCGCCGACGACGTGGAGCTGGTGGTGTCGACGTCGGTGACGGGCCTCGCGGTGCCGTCGGTCGAGGCGCGGCTGGCCGCCCGGTGCGGGCTGTCCCCGCACGTCAGACGGGTGCCGATCTTCGGGCTCGGCTGTGTCGCGGGCGCGGCCGGGCTGGCGCGGGTGCACGACTACCTCGAAGGGCACCCGGCGGGCGTGGCGGTGCTGCTGTGCGTGGAGCTGTGCTCGCTGACGGTCCGCCCCGGCGAGCCGTCCGCGGCGGGCATGGTGGCGAGCGCCCTGTTCGGCGACGGCGCGGCCGCGGTGGTGGCGGTGGGCCGGGACCACCCGGCGGCGCGGGCGGCCCCGCCCGGCCAGGGCCCGTGGACGGTGGCGACCCGCAGCCGCCTCTACCCCGACACCGAGGGGCTGCTCGGCTGGGAGACCACCGACCGCGGCTTCCGGATCGTGCTCGGCCCCGACCTGCCGGACACGGTGCTGCGCCATGTCGGCCCGGAGACACGGGACTTCCTCGCCGGCCACGACCTGAAACCGGTCGACGTCGGCGGCTGGATCTGCCACCCGGGCGGCCCGAAGATGCTGGAGGCGGTCCGGGCCGGCCTCGATCTGCCCGCCCGCGCCCTGGAGCCGTCGTGGCGCTCGCTGGCGAAGGTCGGCAACCTCTCCTCCGCGTCGGTGCTGCACATCCTGCGCGACATCCTCGACGGGCCGCTGCCGCTGGCCGGGACGCCCGGGCTGATGGTGTCGATGGGCCCGGGCTTCAGTTCCGAACTCGTCCTTCTGACCTGGTAGGCCGCTGATGACGTCCTTCGCCCCGCCCGCCCCGTACACCGTGCTGGTGGCGCTGGTCGCCGTCGAGCGACTGGCCGAACTCCTCACCGCGCGGCGCCACACCGCGTGGAGCCGCGCCCGCGGCGGCGTCGAGCACGGCCGCGGCCACTACCCGGCGATGGTGCTGCTGCACACCGGGCTGCTGGCCGGGTGCCTGCTGGAGACCGGGTGGGGCGGGCGGCCGTTCACGCCCGCGCTCGGCTGGCCGATGCTGGTCCTGGTAGTGGCCGCGCAGGCGCTGCGCTGGTGGTGCATCCGCACGCTGGGGCCGCGCTGGAACACCCGGGTGGTCGTGGTGCCGGGGCTGCCGCTGGTGGCGGGCGGACCGTACCGGTGGCTGCGCCACCCCAACTACGTCGCGGTCGTCGTCGAGGGCGCCGCGCTGCCGCTGGTGCACGGCGCGTGGGTCACCGCGCTGTGCTTCACGCTGCTGGACGCGCCGCTGCTCGCGGTCCGGCTGCGCTGCGAGAACGCGGCGCTGGCCGCCGCCCCGGGCGCGGCGCCGGCCGTCGCGGTGGCCGCGCCGTGATCGACCTGCTCGTCGCCGGGGGCGGCCCGGCGGGGCTCGCCACCGCCATCCACGCGGCGCGGGCGGGCCTGGAGGTGGTGGTGGCCGAGCCCCGGCCGGGCCCGGTGGACAAGGCGTGCGGCGAGGGGCTGATGCCCGCGGCCGTGGCGGCGCTGTCCGGGATCGGGGTGGCCGTCGGCGGCCGCCCGCTGCGCGGCATCCGTTATGTCGACGCCCGCCACGCCGCCGAGGCGCACTTCCGGGCCGGGCCCGGCCGGGGCGTACGGCGCACCGAACTGCACGCGGCCCTGGCCCGCCGGGCGGCCGAACTCGGCGTGCCCGTCCTGCCGTTGAAGATCGACGCGGTACGGCAGGGCGCGGACGGGGTGGCCGCCGCGGGCCTCACCGCGCGCTACCTCGCCGCCGCGGACGGCCTGCACTCCCCCATCCGGCGCGCCCTGGGCCTGTCCGGGCCGCCCGGCCCCGCGCCCGCCCGCTACGGCCTGCGGCGGCACTTCGCGGTGCCGCCGTGGAGCGACTGCGTCGAGGTGCACTGGTCCGCCCGCGCGGAGGCGTACGTCACGCCGGTCGGGCCCGACCTGGTCGGGGTCGCCCTGCTGACCTGCGACCGCGCGCCCTTCGACGAGCACCTGGCCGCCTTCCCGGCGCTCACCGCCCGCCTGCCGCCCACCGCGGCGACGGCGGTGCGCGGCGCCGGCCCGCTGCGGCAGCCGGTCCGGGCCCGGGTCGCCGGCCGGGTCCTGCTCGTGGGCGACGCCGCCGGGTACGTCGACGCCCTGACCGGCGAGGGCGTCTCGCTGGCGGTGCGCGGCGCCGCGGAGCTCGTCCGCTGTGTGCGCGCCGGCCGGCCGGAGGCGTACGAACGGGCGTGGTCCGCGATGTCGCGGCGGCACCGCGCCCTGACCACGCTGCTGCTGCGGGCCCGCGGCTGTCCGGGGACGGCGGCCCGGATCGTGCCGGCCGCGGCGCGCTTCCCGGCGCTGTTCGCCGCGGTGGTCAACCGGCTCGCGTGAGGCGGTGACAGCGCGGGCCCCGACTCGTGCGGCCCGGCTGTTCAGCCCGGCGGGAAGACGCTGGAGAAGCCGGGCACGGTGTAGCCGCCCAGTACCCAGAGGGGCGCGGTGTACCAGAGCAGGGCCGCCGTGACGAGCAGCAGCGAGCCCACGGCGGGGAGCAGCACCCCCGGTAGCCGCCTGCTGCGCACCACGATCACCTTCGCCACGAACGCGCCGTAGAAGACGCACCCGGCGAAGGAGTGCAGCGCCGCACGCGCCGAGGTGGTCTCGATGCCGTACGTGACCAGGCAGTGGTAGGCGATCGGCAGCGAGAAAAGGAAGAGCAGGTAGCCGAGCACGCGGTGCCCGGTGCGTACGCGGGCGGGCGCGGCCGGCACCCGGGGGATGCGGCCGGTCATCCACAGCGCGATCCCGTACTGGAGCAGGACGAGGCAGAACAGGGCGCTGCCGAGCCGGGCCTTGAGGTCGATCGCGTCGATGCCGTGCTGCCCGTAGAGCCCGCTGGTGTAGTCGGGGGTGTGCTCCCGGCCGAAGACGTAGAGGCCGGCACCGACGGCGAAAGGCGCCAGGACGGCGAGCACGGCGAGGGCGGCGCGGGCACCCGGCCCGTGCCGCCGCCCGCCGGGCTCGCCGGCCTGCCCGCTCAGCTCGTGACCTGCTTGCCCTGGGCATTCACGACGTACCACAGCGCGCCGAACTGCTTCAGGCCCTGGCCGTTGGTCTGCCCGGGGCTGGTGTCGCCGCTGTAGTAGTAGAGGGGGTGGCCGTTGTAGCTGACCTGGTTGATGCCGCCGGAGCGCTTGGCCACGCCGAGCATCTTCTGGTCGGCGCCCTTGCCGGGTTTGGCGGCGCCCTTGGTGGTCAGCAGCGGCGGCCAGGCCACGGCGCAGGCGCCCGTGCAGGTGGAGACGTTCTTCGTCTTGTCGGCGAGGAAGAGGTAGAGGGTGCGGCCCTTGCCGTCGACGAGGATCGTGCCGAGCTTGCCCGCGCTCTTGGTGGCGACGGTGGCCTGGCCCTTGGCGATCGCGGAGCTGACCGAGGCGGAGGGGCCGGTCGGGGTGGTCGCGGTGGTGGCGCCGCCGTAGCCGCCGGAGCTGTTGGCGCTCGGGGACGAGCCGGCGGCGGAGGTGGCTTTGGTGCTGGAGGAACAGCCGGCCAGTGCGGCGGCGACCAGGGCTGCGGCGGCGCAGGTGGCCACCCGGGCAGTGCGCTTCATCTGAGGGCTCCGAAAGGTGAGCGGGGAGACAGGATCACAGCGTCGCGCCGCGCCGCCCCGGCTCACGTGTCCGGCGCACGCACGCGCCTCCCGCTCCACCCTGACGGCGCATTTCCGTGCGGCCACCGGGGTTCGCGCCGTCGCCGCCATGGCGCACACCCCCGCTGCGCGGCGGCAGCGCGGGCATGGAATCGCGGCGGGCCGGAAAGCGTTCACCTTCGTGCAGGATCGCCGAGAACGCGAGCGAGCTCACGAGTGGGAGGACCGAGATGGCCGCGCAGACGCAGAGGGCCGTACTGGCCGGCGGATGCTTCTGGGGGATGCAGGACCTGATCCGCCGGCAGCCGGGCGTGATCGCGACCCGGGTCGGCTACACCGGTGGCGACGTCCCGAACGCCACCTACCGCAACCACGGCACGCACGCGGAGGCGATCGAGATCCTCTTCGACCCCGAGCGCACCGACTACCGCGCGCTGCTGGAGTTCTTCTTCCAGATCCACGACCCCAGCACGCCCAACCGCCAGGGCAACGACATCGGGCTGAGCTACCGCTCGGCGATCTACTACGTGGACGACGCGCAGAAGGCCGTCGCCGAGGACACCATCGCCGATGTGGACGCCTCGGGGCTGTGGCCGGGCAAGGTCGTCACCGAGGTGGCGCCGGCGGGGCCGTTCTGGGAGGCGGAGCCGGAGCACCAGGACTACCTGGAGCGGTATCCGGAGGGGTACACGTGCCACTTCCCGCGGCCGAACTGGAGGTTGCCGGTGCGGGCGGACCGGGGCTGAGGCCGTAGGG
Source organism: Streptomyces sp. CA2R106 (assembly GCF_037034245.1). Classification (NCBI taxonomy): domain Bacteria; kingdom Bacillati; phylum Actinomycetota; class Actinomycetes; order Kitasatosporales; family Streptomycetaceae; genus Streptomyces; species Streptomyces sp. CA2R106. Next base: position 41,335 of record NZ_JBAGKC010000014.1, on the reverse strand, counting down.
CCGGGGCGCGTGCCGGGGCCTGTCGGTAGGGCGCCGGGGCGTGTCGGCAGGGGCGGGGCCGCCAGGCCCCGCCCCCTTTGCGGCGGTGCGGGGTCAGGACGCGTACGCCTCCAGCTCCGCGACGCGGGAGTAGGTCGGCCCTTCGTTGCTGGCGAGGGTGACCACGCGCAGGGCGGTCGCCGTCTGCGGGGTGAAGGCCGAGGCGGCCTCGGCCGCGGTGTTGTCCCGTACCTGGGCGACGGTCTGCCAGCTGCCGTCGGTCAGCAGTTCCACGTCCCACGCGGACAGGCCGTAGCCGGCCGCGGGGTACTTCGCCGAGTCCAGCGTGTACAGGTCCACCCGGCCGACGGTGGTGGGCTCGTCGAAGGTGACCTGGAGCCAGTCGGGGAAGCTGCCCTTGGTGGCGTCGTTCCAGCCGCCCCCGGCGCCCCACTTCGCGGAGGTCCGGTCGCCGTCCACCGCCCCGCAGGCCGGGTAGTTGGGCAGGTTCTCCGACGACGCGGAGACCTGCATGTAGCGCACCAGGTTCCCCGTGTCGTTGATCGGCGCCGCGTTGACGTGCACCGGCAGGGACAGCTGCTGGTCGCCGGCGTGCACGCTGATCGTGTAGTCGCCCGGCGGCGTCGTACGCGGCGCGGACACGTCGATCTCCACCTTGAGCGTGTAGCCGGGCGGCAGGTAGCTGGAGACCAGCGAGCGGGACACCGTCAGCGGCGCGGGCGCGTCGATGAACGCGTCGGCGTACACCGCGGCGGAGCCCGCGTTGCCGAACTGCAACTGGAAGCCCTGCACGGCGCAGGGCACCGGGTCGACCAGCACCTGGCCGACGTCGGAGCCGAGCGTGAGCTGCTGGCCGGCCGCCGCGGCCCGGCCCGGCGCGAACACCGCGCACAGCAGCACCACGGCGGCCGCGGCCAGCCCGCGCAGCCCCGGCGAAGTCGTCACTCGCATGCTCTCCCCCTACGCCGGGTTGAGGCCGGGGTGCCCGGCCTCGACGGTGAACTTCCTGATCGTGCTGATCGGCGCGCCGAGCTGGTCGATGTACGGCACCGCGCGGTAGGACGCGTGCAGCGCGTGCGGGGTCAGCTCCACCACGATGTAGCCGCGCCGCTCGTTGACGAGCTTCAGGTGCGGGTTGTGGTCCAGGAAGTTCTGGCCGTTGACGGAGACGTCCACGCCGTTGCCGCCGCTGCTGATCGAGGTGCCGACCAGTTCCACGCCGATCGCCGGCGAGTCCGGGTCGTCGAAGTCGCGCTTGATGTCCATCGCGTACGCGGCGTGCACGTCGCCGGTGACCACCACGGGGTTGCGGGCGCGCAGCCCGGCCAGCCCGTCGAGCAGGGCGGTCTGCTCGGCGGTGTAGCCGTCCCAGGCGTCCATGTTGTACGTCGGGGTGCCGCTCGCGTCCAGGTCCATCCGGCTCAGCACGACCTGGTTGGCGAGCAGGTTCCAGGTGGCGTGCGAGGCGCCCATCCCGTCGAGCAGCCAGCGCCGCTGCTGCGCGCCGGCGAAGGTGCGGGCGGTGTCGTCGCGGCCGGGGTTGTCCGGCTTCCACAGGTCGCCGTCGGCCTGGTCGGAGCGGTACTGCCGGGTGTCGAGCACGTTGACCTCGGCGAGCCGGCCGAAGGTGAGGCGGCGGTAGAGCAGGTAGTCCGGGCCCTGCGGCGCGGGGGTGCGCAGCGGCATGTGCTCCCAGTAGGCGCGGTAGGCGCTGGCCCGGCGGACGGTGAAGTCGTCGATGGGGGCGAGGGTCTTGGAGTACAGGCCCGCGTAGTTGTCCTGCACCTCGTGGTCGTCCCAGGTGCCGATCCAGGGCGTGTTCTGGTGGGCGGCTTGCAGGTCGGGGTCGGACTTGTACAGCGCGTACTGGAGCCGGTAGCGGTCGAGGGTGTCGGCCTCGGTGCGGAACTGGTCGGGCACCGGGTCGGCGGTGTTGCGCAGCCCGCCCGCTGCGGAGATGCCGTACTCGTAGATGTAGTCGCCGACGAACAGCACCGCGTCGACCTCCTCGGCGGCGAGGTGGGCGTGCGCGGTGTAGTAGCCGTCGGGCCAGGACTGGCAGGAGGCCACGGCGAAGGTGAGGCGGTCCGGGCGGTCGCCGGGCGCGGGCGCGGTCTTCGTCCGCCCGACCGGGCTGAGGTGGCCGTCGGATCTGAAGCGGTACCAGTAGTGGCGGCCGGGCCGCAGCCCGCGCACGTCGACGTGCACGCTGTAGCTGTACTCGGGCTGCGCGGTGGCGGTCCCGGAGCGCACCACGTGCCGGAACCGCTCGTCGCTGGCGACCTGCCAGCTCACCGGCACCGCGTGGTAGGGCATGCCGCCCAGCGGCTCGTACGGCTGGGGGGCGAGCCGGGTCCAGATGACCACCGCGTCCGGCAGCGGGTCGCCGGAGGCGACACCGAGGGTGAACGGGTCGCCCGGTAACGGCGTGGCGGCGCCCGCCGCTGCCGCGTGCGCCACGTTGACGCCGAAGGCGAGGGCGGTCGCCGCGCCCGTCACGGTGAGGAACCGCCGCCGGGTGTGCCGGGCCGCCTGCGGTGGGAATGCGTCGGATGTCACGTGTGAGGCTCCTTCCAACGTCGGGCGGCCGCCCCGGAAGTTCGGGCGGCCGCCTGTTCATTAGCAAGGTGCCATATGGCCGCCGTACGGCCTCCAGGCGTGCGCAAGATGACCGGAATCCGTCCGAACTCCGCTCCTTCGGGGGTGTTCGCCGGCCCGCACCGGCAAAGGTGCACCCGGCGGGACGGGCCGGCGGGACGCCGGGAGGGACGGGGTGCGGGCGGTCGGGGCCGCGCCGCCGCCCGGGTGGAATCCGGCGGCCCGCCACGGCCGCGCCGCCCGCCTGGGGCACCGCCGGGCCCGGCGGTGTTACGTTGCCGCGCATGGTCGAACGCATCACACCGAGGCAGTTCCACGAGGCGGCCGGGGTCGACGACTGGCGGGTGCTCTTCGACGGCGCGAGCGCGTACTTCCGCACCGGGTCGTTCGCGACCGGCGTGCGGCTGGTGGACGCGATCGGCGCCCTCGCGGACTCCGCGAACCACCACCCCGACGTGGACCTGCGCTACCCGGGCGTGACGGTGCGGCTGACCACCCATGAGGTCGGCGGGCTCAGCGAGCGCGATGTCGCCCTGGCCCGGGCGATCTCCGGGGCGGCCCGGGAGTTGGGCGCGCCCGCCGACCCGGGCGCGCTGAAGTCCGTGCAGATCACGGTGGACGCCCTCGTCGGCCCGCAGGTGATGCCCTTCTGGCGCGCCCTGCTCGGCTACCGCGACGCGGGCGAGGCCGACCTGGTGGACCCCAACGGCAGCGAACCGCCCTTCTGGTTCCAGGAGATGAGCACCCCGCGCACCGAGCGCAACCGCCTCCACATCGACGTCGCGGTCCCCCACGACCAGGCCGAGGAGCGGATCGCCGCGGCCATCACCGCCGGCGGCCGCCTGCTCTCCGACGCCCACGCCCCCGCGTGGTGGACCCTCGTGGACCCCGAGGGCAACGAAGCCGACGTGGCCACCTGGATGTCCCGCGACTGACCCACCCACCCCTTACCGCTGCCCCGCCCCCTTCGCTCCTGCTCCCTTGCCCGTTGCCCCTGGCAACGGCTCCGGCACTCGCCTCTCAAGGAGAAGGTCCGACCCGCTGCCCCGGGGCACGTATTTTCCATATTTCCCTCACGGGAACTACATTCCGCGATCATGCGAGCACACGTGGCAGTTCGGCTCGCGCTCTTGGCATAGTCATAAGTCAAATGACCACCCGAATGGCGCGGATCGGGGTTCACAACCTAGTGGACCCGCACACAGGGATGGGCCGAAATCGAGCAGCGACGGGCAGATTCACCCGGGAACGTACCGCTTCCGCCTTCTTGGCCGCCGCCGCACCGGGCTCGGGCGGCGCCCGCGGAATCCGGGAATCCCAGCCGCCGACCCCGCCCGCAGACGTACCAAAGCCCACTACCTCGCAGGTGAACGAGGCGAGTTCGCCCACGACCGGCCATCGGCCGCTTCGACGCCCCCGCCACCAGGCTTCGTTGATGGGGTGTCAAACATGCCCCGCATAAGCCGGTGCGCGGCACGATCGGGCGACCGCGCGTACGCCGGCTCGCTATTGGCGTTCGGGCGCGCCCGAGCGGGCGTTCGTAGCCCTCTCATCGAGACCATGACCGCCTGCAGCCGCCGCACATGCCCTTCGGTATGCTTCTTGCCACCGGTCGACCCGGTGCTTTAGCGTTCAACGCGGGCTGGGTTGTGTCTTGCCACCGCAAAATGGGTATCCCCCTTATTCGGAGGCGCGGCACGGGTATGGACCGCTCTGTGCGCGGAGACAGATACTGCGGAATTCCACCGCACCTTTTCCGCTCACCGAAGCGATCCGGACCGAGCGGCGCGCGACTGCGGGACCGGCCTACGACCGGCCGGTTGGGGGGATGGTGATCTTGATGCCCGACACGTCCGGCGGATGGCGCAAGAGCAGCTTCAGCGGAAACGAGTACGAGTGCGTGGAGGTGGCTCTCCATACCGACCAGGTGCGGGCTCGCGACTCGAAGGACCGTACCGGCCCTCAGTTGGTGTTCCCGGCCCAATCCTGGCGCGAGTTCGTCGCGGCCGTGGCGACCGGGCAGTTCGGGACACCGTGATCGTCGTGGCGAGTGTGGGAGAGGCAGGCGCGTGAGCAGCACCGACGGCGAGGACCGCGTGCAGCGCTCCCGTGCCCCTTCACCGCCTGTGCCCGGCGCGCGGTGGCGGCGCCGGCTGGCGCTGGTCGCACTCGGCGCGGGCAGCGCCGCGTTCGTGCTCGTCGCCGCCGGCCTCACGGCACAGGCGGTGGACGGACCCGCGGCCCGGACCGCGGTGTGGCTGGCGACCGCGGTCGTCCTCACCGCCGCACTCGGCCTCGGGGCGGCGTGTGCCCAGGTGATACGGGCGCGACGTCGCTGCGCGCCCCCGTCCCCGTACCCGTCCCCGCCGGCATCCGCTCCGGACGCGGTTCACCCCGACCTCACCCAGGCTCTGACGGCTGGTCAGGGCCCGAGTTCCGGCCCGGACGGTCATGCGACCGGGGACTCGATGGACCCGCCGCCGGAGTCGCCGTGTGCTCCGACGCGGCCGGGCTCGTCCCGGAACCGTCGGCCGTCGACCGGCTGGTCGGCCCGCTGACGTCGTCCCGGGCCCCGCCCGCCGAGCGCGTCAGCGACGCGACGATCCGCTGGAGCGGCGGCCGCCTCCTGCCCGCCACGCACGCGGGCACCACGACTCCGACCAGTACGGTGGCCACGCAGCTCCCGACCGTACCGAGCGGAAGCAGGGCGCGGTGGTGCGACAGCTCCACCAGCACCGCCACCGGCAGGCCGCAGACCGCGAGGCACGGAAGGATCAGCCCAAGCACGATGACGGTGCGCCGCTGCTGCTGCGCACGCGAGGTCTCCACCCGCCGAAGGGCATCGGCGTCGGCCGAGGTGCGACGCTCGTACGCTTCGGTCTCGGCGCCGATGCGCTCCATCTCCTGTGCGTGCCGACGCGCCCGGTACTCCAGCACCTGATCGAAGCGCCCCCGGTCGCCCAGCGCGCTCAGCAGCACGTCGTTGTCCGAGACGTGCCCGGCAGCCGACCGGTCCGCGCCGGGCTCGTCGCCGCCCGGGTCCGCACCGTCCTCAGCGCTGCCGTCCTGCGCAGTACTCCGCATTGTTGGCCTGAAACTCTCTCGGTCTCCAGCAAGAACCCGACGACAGGTGTTCAGTCCTTGCCGGTCTCCTCCTTGGCCTGCTCGATCAGCGCGCGGGCGGCCTCTCCGTGCCTGGCTCCGGCGGTGAGGACTTCGAAGCACTCCTGGTAGCGGGCCAGCAGGGCGAGGTCGTCCCCGGTGGTGACACTGCCGGTGGCCTGCTCCAGGTAGAGCACGTCGGCGTCGTCGGTGAAACCCAGCAGGACGAAGCTGCCCATCGTGCTGTAGTGCGCCCCGAAGTCCAGCGGCAGGACACTGAGGTCCACGCGCGGATGCCCGGCCACCTCCAGCAGGTGGTCCAGTTGTCCGCGCATCACCGCCGGGCTGCCGATCCGGCGGCGCAGTGCGGCCTCGTCGATCACGAAGGAGAGGTTCGCCGTCCCGTCGAGCAGGTGCGTCTGGCGGTCCTGGCGCAGTGCCGCCACCCGCGCCACCCGCGCCGGCTCGACCCGCGGCTCGAGAAGCGCCTCGGTGTAGCCGCCGGTCTGCAAGTGCCCCGGCACGACGACCGGATGGTAGGCGGACACCTGCTCCGCCGCACCTTCCAGGCCCAGATACTGGCCGAACGACGGGGACAGCACGTCGTGGTACTTCGCCCACCAGCTCGACCCCTTGCTGTTGCGGGCGTCCGCCACCAGTTGCTCCACCTGCGCCCGCTCGGTCACCTGGTAGAGATCGGCCAGCGCACGGACATCGGTGACGGACACACCGACCTGACCCGTTTCGATCCGGATCAGCTTCGACGGTGACCATTCCAGCAGCTTCGCGGCTTCGCGCTGCGTCAGGCCGGCGTGCTCCCGAGCCCGGCGCAGGTCCCTGCGGAGTTTGCGCCTGGTCACGCTCGGGTCCACCGTTCGGGTCATGTCACTCCTTCGGCCAACTCGCCACGCGGGCGGTGACATCAGCACGTCCCGTGGCCAACTTCTCACTCTGCTAGGCGCATTGTGCGACTAGCTATTCGTCGCACTCTAGCTGACGCCCCGCCAGCAGAAGGTCGCACCTCGTGTTCCGAAGGTCACCGGTCGCAGTTGCCTGGGATGTTCCGAGCGGGCATACCGTGACCAAACGGCCGGCGCGCACATGCAGGCGGGCGTGGGGGCCCTCGTCAGGCCAGAGCCGTACGGATGGTGGTGCGGAGCCAGCGTTGGGGTGGGTCGGCGTCCAGGCGGGCGTGCCAGAGGAGGCGGACGTCGAGTTCGGGGAGGTCCGCGGGCAGCGCGAACCAGCGGATGCCGAGCGTCGCCCCGTACTGCTCGGCGAGGCGCTGCGGGACCAGGCCGACGTAGCCGCTGGAGGCGACCAGCAGCGACGCCACCGCGAACGTCGGGACGACGGCGGCGACATGGCGGCGCAGGCCCGCCGCTTCGAGCACGTCGTCGAGCGGGCCGCGGGCCCGGCCGCGCCGGGAGGCGGACACGTGCGGGTGGCGGCACAGCTGGGCCAGGGTCGGGCGGCGGGCCGCGCCCAGCGGGCTGTCGGCGCGCACCACGCCGACCAGCCGCTCGCGGTACAGCACGGCGCTGCGGATGTCGGGCGCCGCGACATCGCCGACGCCGATGTCCAGGTCGACCGAGCCGTCCCGCAGCGCCTCGACGCTCTCGCTGCCCTCGGCCACGAAGCGCAGCACCACTCCGGGGGCGGCCGCCGCGACGGCGTCGACGACGGCGGGGGCGAGGGTCGCGGCCACGCCGTCGTTGATCCGGACGGTGAAGGTGCGCTCCAACTCGGAGACGGGCACCTCCCGGTCGCCGCTGACCAGCGCGGACGCCTCGTCGAGCAGGGACCGCACCCGCGGCGCGGTGCGCAGGGCGAACGGCGTCGGCGCCATCCCGCGGCCGGCCCGCACCAGGATCGGGTCGTCCATCGCCCGCCGCAGCCGGCCCAGCGCCCGGCTGGTCGCCGGGATGGACAGGTGCAGCCGCTCCGACGCCCCGGTGACGCTCCCTTCCTGGAGGAGCGCGTCGAACACGCGCAGGAGGTTCAGATCGAGCTGCTCGGCCATAGTTGCATGGTACGCAATGTGTGATTGCTGATGTTGCGTGGCACGAAGGGCACCGGGGTTCGTAGCGTCGTCGGCATGCCAACCCACGCAATGATCAGCGGCCGTGCCCCGGCGCCGGACGGCCCGCGGCTCTCCCACGGCGGCGCCGCGCCGCGCGGCCTGACAGCGGTCATGTGCGCCTGCGTCGTCCTCGTCGTCGGCATGGTCGCCGCGGTCAACCTCGCCGTCCCGCTGCTCGCGTCGAGCGGGCTCCACCCGTCCGCGTCGGCGCTGATCTGGATCGTCGACACGTATGTGATCGTCTTCGCCTGCCTGGTGATCCCGGGCGGCGCCGCGGGCGACCGGTTCGGCCGCAAGGGCGTCCTGCTCGCCGGGCTGCTGCTCTTCGCCGCGGGCGCGCTGCTCTCGGCCCTCGCGCCGGGCCTGCCGCTGCTGCTCGCCGGCCGCGCGGCCACCGGTGTCGGCGCCGCCGCGGTGCTGCCCAACACGCTGGCCGTGCTGCTGCACGCGGTGCCGGAGGCACGCAAGGGCGCGGCCGTCGCCACCTGGGCGTCGATGACCGGCATCGGCGGGGTGGCCGGCAACGTCGGCGGCGGCGCGGTGCTGTCCGGGGGCGCCTGGCGCTGGCTGTTCGCCGCCGCCGTCCCGGTCGCGCTGCTGCTCGCCGCGCTGACCGCCCGGATCGCCCCGGTCTCCGCCCGCCACGACCGCCGGCTCGACCCGCTCGGCGCGGCGCTGCTGGTCGCCGCGTCGGTCACCCTGCTGCTCGGCATCGTGCAGGGCCCGGAGCAGGGCTGGGGCAGTCCGCTCGTCGTCACCGGATTCGCCTGCTCCGCCGCGCTGTTCGCGGTATGGACCCTGGTCGGGCTACGGGCCGCGCACCCCCTGCTCGACCCGCGGCTGCTGCGCCTGCCGGCTCTGCGCAGCGCCTGCCTGGGCATGACGGCGGTCTTCTTCGGGATGTTCGCGCTGTTCTACGTCAACGCGTCGTTCCTCCAGTACGGCAAGGGGTTCGGCGTGCTGCGCACGGGACTTGGCATCATCCCGCTGACCGTGCCGCTCATGGCCGGCGCGCGCCGCAGCGGCCGCCTGGCGCGGCGGATCGGCCTGGACGCCACCCTCGCGCTCGCCTTCGCCTTCGTGGGCGGCGGGCTGCTGGGCCTGTCGACGGTCGGCGCGGGCACGCCGTACGCCGCCTACGCCGGATGGCTGCTGGTCACCGGCACCGGAGTGGCACTGGCCCTGCCGGCGCTCTCCGGCGCCATCGCCGGTTCGCTGCCGCCGGCCCAGGCCGGGGTCGGCGCCGGACTCCAGGCGACCACACGGGAGTTCGGCAGCGCGCTCGGCGTGGCCGTCATCGGCACGGTGCTCACCGCGCGCTTCACCGCCGCGCTCCCGGCCGACGTCGAGGCCGCCGGTCACCCGCGCACCGTGGCCCAGGCCCTCGCCGCCGCCCCGGCCGACCGCGCGCCCGCCGTCGTCGGCGCCTTCACCTCCGGTGCGGACGCCGGGCTGCGCGCCGTCGGCGTCGCCGTCCTCGCCGCGGGCGCCCTCGTCCTCCTCCTCTCCCGCCTGACCGGCCGCGCGGACGCCCGGCTCTGACCGGAGGCGGCTGGGCGGAGGCAGCGGACCGGAGGCGGTGGACAGGGCCGACGGCGCGACGGCGCCGCGGACTTCACGCCCGGCCCGCGCCCGAGACCCCCACCCCCACGGCGCGCCCCGCACGGGCCGCCGACCACCCCACCAGCCGCGGCACCCGACGTGCCGCGGACCGAACCGAAGGAAGAACGACATGCGTGTATTCGTCACCGGAGCGACCGGCTGGATCGGCTCGGCCGTCGTCGACGAACTGCTCGGCGCCGGACACGAGGTCGCCGGGCTCGCCCGCTCGGACGCCTCGGCCACGGCGCTCGCGGCGAAGGGCGCCCGGGCCGTCCGCGGGGACCTGGACGACCTCGGCGGCATCCGCGGCGCGGCAGCCGCCGCCGACGCCGTGGTCCACCTCGCCAACAAGCACGACTTCGCCGACCAGGCGGGCACCAACAAGGCCGAACGCGGCGCCGTACAGGCGATCACGGACGCGCTCGCCGGCTCCGGCCGGCCCTTCGTGGTCGCCTCGGGCCTGGCGTTCCTGACCCCGGGACGGGTGGCGACCGAGCAGGACCGGTCGCCGTTCCACGGCGTCGACTCCCTGCGCGGCGGCAGCGAGAACCTCGCGCTGGAGGCGGTGGAGCGCGGGGTCGGCACCGTCGTCACGCGCTTCGCGCCCACCGTGCACGGCGCGGGCGACCACGGCTTCCTCGCCGGGATCGTGGCCACCGCCCGGGACCGGGGCGTCTCGGCGTACATCGGCGACGGCACCGACCGCTGGGCCGCGGTCCACCGCGGCGACGCGGCCCGTGTGGTGCGGCTGGCCCTGGACCGCGAAGTGGCGGCGGGCACCACGCTGCACGCCGCGGCGGAGGACGGCATACCCACCCGGCGGATCGCCGAGGTGATCGGTCGCGGTCTCGGCCTGCCGGTCGTCTCCGTCCCGGTCGGCGAGGCGGCCGGGCACTTCGGCTGGCTCGCGAAGTTCTACGGCACGGACATGGCGGCGAGCAGCGAGGCCACCCGTACGGTATTGGGCTGGACGCCGCAGGGCCCGAGCCTCGCCGAGGACCTCGACGGTGGCCACTACTACCGCTGAGCCCCGCTCCTACGGCTGAGCCCGCGCCCCCGACCACCGGCCACGCCCCCACCCGCCCCTCCCGACGCCCGCGGCGCTCGCGCCGCGGACGTCGGGCGTACCGTCCTTCGCCGCCCTGCCGTAGGGCCCGAACCCGCATACGGCGTACGGCACTTGCCGCCCCGCCCCACATCAGCGGCGAACTCCCGCCCGGACCTGGCCACTTCGGCGCGCCGGCTGTCACCACTCCGAGTGTTGTCATGTTCACGCCATTGCGGCATCCGGTAGCAGCCCGCCCCTTCCGCCCCACCCGGCACAGCCCGCAGCATCGCTACAGCGGCCTGATCGGCCAGCCTCCACCCACAACCACGTGGGCATGCGGACGGCCGGCCGACTCCCCCCACCACCCTCGCAACTCCCACACCTTTGGAGTTCACCGGATGCACAAGTTCCGCACAGCCGCCCCCGCAAGGGCGGCCGCCGCCGCACTGCTCGCACTGTCCTGCGCCTCCCTCGCCGGACCCGCGAGCGCGGTCGCACCCAGCGTCGAGTTCGGCACCGCGCACTACGCCCAGCCCCTGCACGGCTTCTCCGGCGACAGCAACTGGGGCGGCTACGTCGCCCGCGGCTCGGGCTTCACCGACATCTCCGGCTCCTGGACGATGCCCGAGGTCACCTGCAACTCGACGAACGACCTGTACGCGCCGTGGATAGGCATCGACGGCTACGGCTCCTCGACCGTCGAGCAGACCGGCGTCCAGGTCGACTGCTCCAACGGCAGCCCGGAGTACTCGGCCTGGTACGAGATGTACCCGGCCGCGCCGGTCTACTACGACGAGTCCGTCGACGCGGGCGACGCCTTCACCGCCAGCGTCGTGGACAACGGCGGCGGCGCGTACACCCTGAAGCTGTCCGACACCACCAAGGGCTGGTCCAAGACCACCCAGAAGTCGCTGTCCGCCGACGACGTGAGCGCCGAGGCCGTGATCGAGTCGCCCACCGGCAGCTACCCGTCCTTCGACGAGCAGGACTTCAGCGGCATCACCGTCAACGGCCAGTCCTTCGACACCTACGGCCCCGAGGCCATCGACAGCGGCCAGTACACCGAGACCGCGCTCAACGGCGGCTCGTTCTCCATCATCCCGGGCTGACGTACCGTCACATCGCGGTACGGCCAGGCGCGTTCGCGAAGGCGGCGCGCCGGCCGGCCCGGTCGACTCCCCCCACGGGATACCGGTCCCCGAGGCACCACGCCTCGGGGACCGTACCCGTCTCACCCGGCGACCGCCCGATACCGGGCCGCGCCCGTTGCTCAGGCGCCGGCGCCGCCGTCGACCGGCAGGATCGCGCCGGTCACCATCGAGGCGCGGTCGGACAGCAGCCACGCCGCCGCCTCCGCCACCTCACGGGGCTCGGCCATGCGGCCGAGCGGGGTGGACGCGGCGATGGCCTTCACGACGCCCGGCGTGGCCGCCTCCCACGCGTCGATCATCTCCGTGGCCGTACCGCCCGGGGTGATGCCGTTCACCCTGATCCCGTGCGGCGCCCAGCTCACTGCGGCGCTCTCGGTGATGCTGTTGAGCGCGCGCTTCATGGCGCCGTAGGCGGGCAGCGCCGGGTTGGCGCGGCGGCTGCCGATGCTGGAGGTGTTGACGATCGCCCCGCCGCCACCGCGCCGCATGAGGGCCGCCTCGGCGTTCATGGCGGTCCAGTGCGCGCGGAAGTTCACCGCGAACTGCTCGTCGATGACCTCGTCGCTCGTGGTGTCGAGCGGGCCGGGGTGCTGGCCGGCCGCGCCGTTGTTGAAGGCGCCGTCGAGCCGTCCGTGCAGCTGCTCGACGCGGTCGACCGCGGCGCGGACGCTCGCGCGGTCGGCGAGGTCGAGGGGGACGGCGTCCGCGGTGCCGCCGGCGGCGCGGATCTCGGCGGCGATCCGCTCCAGCGCGTCGGTGCCGCGGGCGGCGAGGACGACCGAGGCGCCCTCGGCGGCGAAGAGGTGCGCGGCGGCCGCGCCGATGCCGCGGCTGGCGCCGGTGATGAGGACGACCTTGCCGGCGAGCAGGCCGATGGGGGCGGCGCCCCGATCGCCCCGGTTGCCGCTGTTGTGCTGGTTGTGCGGGTTGTTCTGATCATCCCTGTTGTTCGTCATGCGACCAGCCTTGTCGAACGGCTCGGGCGCATACAGGCACAGCCAGTACCTGGCTGGGCCGCGACGGGGGCGGCGGGTCCGCGGTAGCGGCACAGGCAAGGGGGCGCCGCCGGTCCCGTCCCGGCGGCGCCCCTGCCCGTGCCCGGCCGTCAGGCGGCCCCGGCCGCCCCCAGCTCGCCGATCACCGCGAGGAAGGCGCGGGCGATCACCGCGTGCCCGGCCAGCACCGGGTGGACCCGGTCCCCGGCCCAGTCGGCGGGCGCGGTGTGCGCGAGGACCCGGTCGAAGGCCGCCTGCACGTCGATCAGCGGCAGCCCCTTCTCCGCGGCCACCTCGCGGGCGGCGGCGACGTAGCGGTCCGACTCGGTCCGCCAGGGGTCGGAGGTGTCGCCCTCGATGAGGTACGGCGTGGCGAGCACCAGCCGGCAGCCGGTCTCCGCAATGGCCCGGTCCAGCAGCCCGGAGAGCGTCGTGCGGTACTCCTCGACGGACACGGCCTCGTCCGCCTTGCCCTCGATGCCCCGCCAGCAGTCGTTGATGCCGATCTTCACGAAGAGCCAGTCCGGCCGCTCGGCCAGCACGTCGGCCTGCCAGCGCCCGGCGAGGTCGCGCACGGTGTCGCCGGAGACCCCGCGGTTGGTCCAGCGCAGGGCGAGCTCGGGGGCCTGTGCGGTCACCAGGGCCTGGATCAGGCTCACATAGCCGCCGCCGTAGGGCGCCCTGTCCTTGGTACGGCCGGCATCGGTGATGCTGTCGCCGATGAACAGCACATGGCTGCCCTTCTCGAAGGGAAGCGTGATGTCAGCGGGCATAGTCCTCGGACTCCTGTGGGTGCGCTCGGTCGGTGATCATTCACACCGTACGAGGTCCCCTCCCCCGCAACCAGACCGTGGCCGGCGGTAACGGGCACGGCGGGCGCGGATTGCCGCGCCGGTGGGGGCGGCGCATGCTGGGGGTATGGACGAGTCCGCCGGTGCGGGGGACGTGGGCGGCTGGGCGGTCGCGGAGCCGGGGCCCATCGCCTCGGGACCGCTGCGTCCGGTGCGGCGGCCGGTGCCGCGGCCGGGACCCGGCGAGGTCGCGGTACGGGTCGAGGCGTGCGGGGTGTGCCGTACGGACCTCCATCTCGCGGAGGGCGATCTGCGGCCGCACCGGGCGGGCACGGTTCCGGGCCACGAGATCGTCGGCCGGGTGGTCGCCGCCGGTGAGGGCGCGGACCGCTTCGCGCCGGGCGACCGGGTGGGCGGCGCGTGGCTGCGCGGCACCTGCGGGGTGTGCCGCTACTGCCGGGCCGGCCGCGAGAACCTGTGCCCGTCGTCGGTCTACACCGGCTGGGACGCCGACGGCGGCTTCACCGAACTGACGCTGCTGCCCGAGGAGTTCGCCTACCCGCTGCCGGGCGGCGCCGACCCGGCCGAGCTGGCGCCGCTGCTGTGCGCGGGCATCATCGGCTTCCGCGCGCTGCGGCGCGCCGCGCTCCCGTCCGGCGGCCGGCTCGGGCTGTACGGCTTCGGGGCGTCCGCGCACCTGGCCGCGCAGGTGGCGCTCGCCGAGGGCGCGATTGTCCATGTGCTGACCCGGTCCGCCGCGGCCCGGCGGCTCGCCCTGGACCTGGGCGCCTCGTCGGCGCGCGGCGCCTACGACGCCCCGCCCGAGCCGCTGGACTCGGCGATCCTCTTCGCCCCGGTCGGCGACCTGGTGCCGGTCGCGCTGGCGGCCCTCGACCGCGGCGGCACCCTGGCGGTCGCCGGCATCCACCTGTCCGACATCCCCGCGCTGAACTACCAGCACCACCTGTTCCAGGAGCGGAACCTGCGCAGCGTCACCTCCAACACCCGTGCGGACGGCCGGGACTTCCTCGCGACCGCGGAGCGGATCGGCATCCACCCCACGGTGACCCGCTACCCGCTCGCCGCGGCGGACCGCGCGCTGGCCGACCTCGCCGCCGACCGCGTCAACGGCGCGGCGGTCCTCATCCCGCCCAGCACCCCTACCAGCGACGTCAGTTGACTTGCCGTCAGGTCGGTGGGCGGGACGAGTCGTCCGCTCGGCGCGAGCCCCTTTGCCGACGGCGGGCAATCGGGTGAAGTTCCGGACCCGCCTCACGCCTGCGAGTGAGTACCGCTCCCGCCCGCGGATAATGATCGTTACGTTGTTCCCCTCGGACCTTCGCGGTCGCGCCCCTGACAGACGCGCCCGCGAAGGTCCGCTCCCTTCACCCTCCCCGGCCGTCTCCGCCGCCCCGCGCTCCGCCGCCCTCCTGGCGAGGACGCCCGCCTCCAGGACGCCCAGACCGCGGGCCGGCGGCGAGCGCGAGCGCGAGCGCGCGGGACGCCTTCTCCAGGCCGGGACGGTCCTCCGGCCCGGCCACCGCGAGCAGCCGGTCGACCACGGCGAGCGCCGCGGGCAGTTCGTCGAGGACGACGAACCCGTCACCGCCGGTCGGCATCTCCTCCTCCTTCCGCGACGGCCCGCCCGCCGGTCGCGCGGGTGTCGGAGCCGTCGGGCTCAGGCGCCGGCGGCCACCCGGCCGCCGGTCATCTCCTCGATCTTCGCCGCGAAGCCGTCCGCGGGGAGCGGGAGGTCGAGGGAGTCGTCGACGAAGCGGACGGCGGAGCGGACGTAGCCGACGACGGCGGTCGCCTCGTCGGGGACGGTCTTGCGGCGGGCGACGGCGTGCAGGCAGGTGGCCGCGGCAGCGGTCTCACGGTCGCGGCCCTCCCGCACCGCGCGGGCCCACAACTCCTTCCCGCGGCGCGGGATCTGGTCGTGCCACCAGTTGGCCTCCTGTACCTCGCCGAGCGCGAGGTGGTGCAGGAAGAGGCAGAACTTCGCCTCGCCGTCGTCCGCGCCGGAGGCGAACTGCCACCAGAAGCGCGCGCTGTCCTCGCGGGCGGCGAGGTGCAGGACGCAGGCCAGCACCCGGGCGCCCTCGGGTTCGAGGATGCGGCTGGGGTCGTCGGCGGCCTCGACCGAACCGCTGACGAAGGCGGACATCGTCTGGAGCGCGTTGGCCTGGGTGATGACGATCTTGCACAGGTGGCGCAGGTCGTCCGCCGCGTCCAGCCGCTCGCGGTCCTCGGTCTCGCCGCGGTGGCCGGACTCCCAGCGGCCGGGCCGTACCGGCTCGCACCACAGGTCCGGGCTGGTGGCGTCGTCGAAGGTGAGCGCTCCGGACATGATGTGCCGCATCGCGGCGGCCTCGGCGAGCCGCGCCTGCGCGGCGACCAGCTCCTCACGGGTGTACTCCGGCGTGCGCAGCCGCGCCTTCGCCAGGATCTGCTCAAAAGGCATCGACACGGGCATCTTCGCGTCCCTTCAGGTCGGGGTCGAGCGCCGCGGCGAGCCGGCGCCGCGCGTCGCGGGCGGTGGAGCGGACGGTGGCCTCGGTGATCCCCAGCAGGTCCGCGGTCTGCCGGACGGTGTAGCCGAGGCTGTACCGCATGAGGAACACGTCGTGCTGGCGCTCGGGCAGCGCGTCGATGGCCTCCCACAGCGCGATGCTGACCTCCAGCGCGCCGATCGGGTCGACGGTGTCGTGCGCCAGCTCGGTGGTGAAGATGGCGTCGGCCAGCTTCTGCCGGCGGCTGCGGGAGCGGGCCGCGTCCCGTACCCGGTTCTTCACCAACCACCAGGCGTAGGCGGCCGGTTCGGGCTGGGCCAGGGCCTTGCGCCAGTGCCGGAGGAGTTCGAGCATGGCCTCGTGCACCGCGTCCTCGGCGTCCGCGCGCGAGCCCAGGTACATCTGCGCCCAGCGGACGTACGCGCCGCGGTAGAGCGCGTGGAACGCCTGGAAGTCCAGCGGCTGGACGGCGGCGTCCGGGTCCGGGTCGTCGTCGGCCTTCGCGCGGGGCAGGCGGTCGCCGTGTGCCTCGTCGTGGTTCACCGGGTGCCTCCCCGTCCGCGGCGGGCGCATCCCACGGCCCCGCCGGCAGCCGCGGGCGCGGCTCCGCTCTGATCTGTCGTCACGGCCCTCGCCGTTCCTCTCGCTGAGGGAGAAGAAGCGCCACCCCCGTGTGCACTCCGGGACCGCACCTTCGCGGTCTTGCCTACATAGCGTTCGGCGCCGCCCAAACGTGCACCCGACGGCAGGCATATAAACGCACCAATACGTACCGACTGGTCGGTTCCGCACCGGCGCACGACCGCCCCCTGCCACCCGGCCGCCGCCCCCGCACCGGCCACCAGCGCGAACACCGCCCGCCCGGCCGGTCCGTCCGCCACCGGCGGCCGCAGCCCACCGGCCGCCGCGACTTCGCTGTGACGAACACCACATCGGCATGGCCCGCCGCCCCCGGCGCCCCGCCCGCCCGGCCGCCCCTCGCGCCGCGTGCGCGACCCTTCACCCGTGCACCGCGCCCGCCGTGGCCACCGGCGCCCGCGGGCAGGCCCGCCCCGGTTCCGTGCCCCCTGCACGGAGGCCATATTCTTGACGTGGTACCCCCGTACGCAGTCCTTGCCACCGGGTGAATCGTCCGCCGACAGAAAGCGGTTCGCCGCCATGACACGCACGATCAAGGGCGCCGAGATCGCCCGCGCCATCCGCACCCGGGTCGCCGAGCGCGTGGCCGAGGCCGCGCCCGGCGGCCGGGTGCCCGGACTCGCGACCATCCTGGTCGGCGACGACGCCGCCAGCGCCGTGTACGTCGCCGCCAAGCGCCGCGCCATCCGCGAGGCGGGCATGCGCGACGTCCACCACCACCTGCCGGCCGACGCCACCCAGGAGCAGGTGGCGGCCGTCATCGACGCGCTGGCCGCCGACGCCGACGTGCACGGCATCCTGCTGCAACTCCCGCTGCCCCAGGGGCTCCAGGCCGCACCGCTGATCGACCGCATCCCCGTCACCAAGGACGTCGACGGCCTGACCACCGCCAGCGCCGGGCGCCTGGCGCGCGGCGAGCGCGGACTGCGGCCCTGCACGCCCAGCGGCGTCATCGAACTCCTCGACGCCGAGGGCATCGAGCTCAAGGGCGCGTGCGTCGCCGTCGTCGGCTGGGGCGAGCTGGTCGGCCGCCCGCTGGCGCAGCTGCTGCTCCAGCGCGGGGCGACGGTCACCGTCGCCCACGAGTTCACCGCCGACCTCGGCGCCGTCACCCGGCCCGCCGACGTCGTCGTGGTCGCCACCGGGGTGCGCGGACTGGTGGGGCCGGAGCACATCAAGCCGGGCGCGACCGTCATCGACGTCGGCATCCACCGCACGCCCGAGGGCCTGCGGGGCGACGTCCGCACCGCCGAGCTCGACGGCATCGCGGGCCGCATCACCCCCGTGCCCGGCGGGGTCGGCCCGATGACGATCGCGATGCTCCTGGTCAACACCCTCCAGGCCGCCGAGTGGGACGCCGAGCGCGAGCCCGTCCCCGCGTAGCGCGTGGTCGCGCGGCCTCCCCCACGTCCTCCGGGACGGGCTCGGGGGCCGCGTCGGCCGGGGCTCGTGCTGGGGTACGCCGCCGGGCCGTCGGGCCGGCGGCCCGACGGGCAGGTGCGGCTCGCTGGGGCCGTGGCCCGCGGCCGGCGAACCAGCCGGAACAAGTCGAGCAGGACGCGGACCTTGCGAGGCACCGACGCACCCGGGCCTTGGACGGCGTGGAGCGGCCGCCCGGAAGCGACGGGGAGCTACGGGCGCGGGTCGGGGGCGTCCGGCGCGTCGGCGAGGTAGGTGCGGGCGCGGGTGCGGACGACGTCGGGCAGGTCGCCGGCGGCGAGGTCGGCGAGCTTGGTGGTCTCCAGCACCTCGCGCAGGCTGGTGCGGACCGCGCGCCAGACGTCGGGCAGGGGCGCGGCCGGGCCCGGGTAGCTCAGCCCGGTGAGGCTGAGGTCGCGGACGTTGGCGAGCGGGCCGTCGACGACCCGGATGACGTCGGCGAGCGAGATCTCGTCGGCGGGCAGCGCCAGCGCGTAACCCCCTTCGGGGCCGCGGATGCTCTGCACGAGGCGGCTCATCCGCAACTCCCGCAGAATGCCGAAGAGAAAGCGGACCGGGATGTCCTGGCGGGCCGCCAGCTTCTCTGCGGTGAGCGGGACCTCGGAGGCCGCGAGTTCGGCCATCGCCCGCACCGCGTAGTCGGTCTTGGCTGTGATCCGCACGGCCCAACTCTCTCACAGACCCGCCGGACCGGCCCCGTACGGGCGCGGTCCGGCGCCCGTACCGGAGTCCGGCTGGAGTCCGGGTGGAGTCCCGGGGGATTTGGCGCAACGCCCTTGCCGAGTGCAGGTATTTCACTGAAATAGTGAATTACGGGCCCCGGCCCGCCCCAGCGCCCTTCGTCCGCACAGGAGGCTCCCATGTCGTCAGGCATGCCGTCAGGAAATCCCGCCCGGACGGTCGCCGTCGTGGGAGCCGGCGCGGCGGGCACCATGGTCGCGATCCAGTTGTGCGAAGCGGGGCGGCGCCGCGGGTTCCGCTTCGAGCTGGTGCTCGTCGACCCGGCGCCGGAGGCCGGCCGCGGCGGCGCGTACGCCACCCGCGACCCGCGGCACCGCCTCAACGTCCCGGCGGGCAACATGAGCTGCCACCCCGACGACCCCGGGCACTTCGTCCGCTGGCTGTGCCGCCACGGCGAACCCGACGTCAGCCCCGCGGACTTCGCGACGCGCTACCGCTACGGCGCCTACCTGGCCGACACCCTCGGCCAGGCCGTCATCGCCGCCCGCGGCACCGTCCGCGTACGGCGGCTGCGCACCCGCGTGACCGGATACGCCGAAGCCGGCGCCGCCGCCCGGCTCACCCTGGCCGACGGCGGCACGCTGGACGCGGACTGCGTGGTGCTGGCCACCGGCCCGGCCGCGCCCGACGCCGGCTGGGCACCCGGCGCGCTGGCCGCCGACCCGCGCTTCGTCGCCGACCCCTGGGCGCCCGGGGCGCTGGACGCGCTGCTGGCCGAGGGCGAGAACAGCGACGTGCTGCTGGTCGGCACCGGCCTGACCGCCATGGACCTGGCCATGACGCTGGACCGGCCGGGGCGCACCCTGCACGCGGTGTCCCGCAACGGCCTGCTGCCGCAGGCGCACGCGGTGGCGCCGCTGCCGCCCGCGCCGCTGCCCCCGGCGCTGAGCGACGAGCACACCCCGGACCTGCCGCTGAGCCGGCTGCGGGCGGCCGTGCACCGCCACGTGGGCCGCACGGTCCGCGCCCAGGGCGACTGGCGGCCGGCGGTGGACGGGCTGCGCCCGGTCACGGCCCGGCTGTGGACGGCGCTGACGGCGCGGGAGCGGGCGGAGTTCCTGGCGTGCGACAGCGCGCTGTGGAACGTCCACCGGCACCGTATGCCGCCGGCCACCGCGGAGTGCGTGGCGCGGATCGCCCGGGCCGGGCGGCTGCGCACCCACCGGGGCCGGGTGGTCGCGGCCGGCGAGGGCCCGGGCGGCCTGGCTGTCACCGTCGCCGGCGGCGGCGCCCGGCGGGAGTTGGCGGTGGGGTGGGTGCTGGACTGCACCGGGCCGGGCCGCACCGCGGACCCGCTGTGGCGGGGCCTGCTCGCCGGCGGCCGCGCGGTGCCCGACCCGACGGGGATGGGCGTCGCCACCGCCGACGGGCGGCTGCTTTCCGCGCACGGCCGCGCGGACCGGCATCTGTGGACGCTCGGGGCGCCGCGCCGGGGCGAGTTGTGGGAGACCACCGCGGTCCCGGAGATCCGGGTGCAGGCCGCGGCCGTGGCGGCGGCGGTGTTCGGCGCGCTGGCCGGCCCGCGGCCCGCGCGGCGGCCGCGGCGCCCGGCCGACGGCATGGGGTTCGCGCTGTCCACCGGCGCGGACTCCGCGGCGGCCTACCGCGCCGGGGTGGCGCGGCTGCTGAAGGTGAGCGCCGGCGCCGAGGACGCGTTCGCCCGCGCCACCGCGCTCGACCCGGGCTTCGCGCTGGGCCACGCCGCACTCGCGCTGGTGGGCCACGAGACCGGCGCTGACGTGGACGTGGCGGGCGCGCTGGCCGCCGCCGAGCGCTCGGCGCGCGAACGCGCCGACGACCGCGAGCGGGCGTTCGTGGACGTCGTCTCCCGCCGGGTGCGCGGCACCGCCGCCGACGGCGACGCGGCGCTCGTGCGGTATCTGGGCGCGCACCCCGGTGACGCGCTCGCGCTGGCCGTCGCGGTGCCGACCATCGCCTTCTCCGGCCTGCACGACCTGGAGGAGGTCAGCGCGCTGCGCCTGGTCGAGCAGACCGCCGCCGCGCACGCCGGGCACTGGTTCCACACCTCGCTGCTGGCCTTCCTGCGCCAGGAGCAGGGCCGTTACGACGAGGCCGGGGTGCTGGCCGAGCGGGCGCTCGCCGCCGAGCCCGCGTCCGGGCACGCCATGCACGCGCTAGCCCATGTGCACTACGAGTGCGGCGACCACGAGGCGGGCCGGGCGCGGCTGGACGGCTGGCTGGCCTCGCGCGGGCGCGGCAGCGCCCACCGCGCGCACTTCTCCTGGCACGCGGCCCTGCACGAGCTGGCGTTGGAGGACACCGGCGCGGTGCGGCGGCGCTGGGCGGGGCAGCTCGCGCCGGCGAAGGTGCGCGGGGTGCGGGCGCTGGTGGACTCCGGCTCGCTGCTGTGGCGGGCCCGGGTGACGGGCAGTTGGGCCGGCCGGGTGCCGATCGACGACGTGCTGGGCGCGGTGGGCGCGGAGATCCTGGAGCGCCCGGCGACCGCCTTCACCGCGCTGCACGCGGCGCTCGCGCTCGCGGCGGCCGACGACCTGGCGGGTCTGAACCGGCTGCGCGTGCACGCGCTGGGGGCCGACGCGGTGCAGCGGGAGGTGGTCGCGCCGCTGTGCGAGGCGCTGGCCTGCGTCGTGGAGGAGCAGTGGGTGGAGGCGGCCGGGCGCCTGGAGCGGGTGCTGCCGCTGCTGGGCGGGGTGGGCGGCAGCGCCGCGCAGCGCGAGGTGGTGGAGGAGACGATGCTGTACGCGCTGGTGTCGGCCGGCCGGCACCGGGCGGCCCGGCTGCGGTTGGAGGAGCGGTTGGCCCGCCGTTCCTCGCCGCGGGACGACCGCAGTCTGGCGGCGCTGTCGATGGCGTGAAACCGCCGCCGGCCGGGGCGCCTCCCCGGTGCCCACTACCCGGCAGGCACCCCGGTCGGCGGCGGCGGAGTATGGTTCCGGTTCTGCGGCACCATGTCCGAAGTATGCTTCCGGTACAACGCAACTGTGTCCGAAGAGAGCCGCGCACCGCCCGGTTCAGGACCGAATCCCGTGGGTACGTGCTGTCCATGGTGTTCACTTTGCTTCGGGAAAGGACACAGTGTGGTGATCAGCGCGTCGGGGGATGCCTCCGCCGGGTCCGAACCTCCTGAACGCCGGACCCCTCGGCTTGCGGGTCGTGACCAGCCCGCGAGGCTTTCCGAGTCGATCTTCCGCATTCCTGTCGCATTGCTTCGCGACGCGGACTCGCCTCGGTTGGAGGGTATAGATCGCAACCACGTACGTTCTCTGGTGGCGACCGAGGGAAAACTCCCACCCATCATCGTGCATCGTCCGACAATGAAGGTTGTCGACGGGATGCACCGTCTGCATGTGGCGCGATTGAACGGCCAGCGGGAGGTCGAGGTCCGTTATTTCGACGGATCGGAATGGGAAGCGTTCCTGCTGGCCGTGGAGTTGAACATGCGGCACGGATTGCCGCTGACCTTGTCGGACCGCAAGAAGTCGGCCATGAAGATCCTCGAGGGCTGCCCGGAGTGGTCGGACCGGGGCATAGCCGCCCGAACAGGATTGTCCGGCAAGACCGTTGGCGCGCTGCGCCGGAAGGCGGCGGGCCGCATCGCGCAGGCGCCGGTGCGGGTCGGCCGGGACGGCCGGGCCCGGCCGCTGCACCGGGAGGAGAGCGGCCGGGCGGCCGTCGGGCTGCCGCCCGGCCGGTCCGCGGACCCGCCGGCGGAGCGGCTCGCGGGCCGGCCCGTCGGGCCGGCCCGGGAGCAGCTCGGGGCGGCGCTGCCGGCGCCCCGCAGCCGCTTCACCCCGCGGCTGGTCGGCGGCGAACGCGCCGACGGCGCCGCGGTGTCCGGGCCGGGGGCGCTGTCCGCGGCGCCGGCCGCGCACGCCCTGGGCGGGTACGCCGACCCGGACACGCAGTTGGCGTCGCTGAAGCGCGATCCGGCGCTGAAGTACAGCAAGGACGGCCGGGAGATGATCCGCTGGCTGGAGACGCATGTCGTCCGGGACGCGGATCTGGGGCTGGTGCTCCAGGCCCCGGCCCATCAGGCCAGGAAGATCGCCGTCCTGGCGCGGGCGTGCGCGGCGAACTGGAACGGCATCGCCATGCGGATGGACCTCGCGGGCGACGACGCCCCGCCGTCGTCGGGCTGATCCGTCCGCCCGGTGCGGCCCCGCCCGGGGCGGCCCGACTCCGGCGCTCGTGTCGACTGAGGAATTTCCTCAGTCGACACGGCCCCCGGACGGCCGCGCGCCGCGCTTCAGTTGGGGTACCAGCCGAAGGCCGAGGACGGGCGCGGGCCGGCGGCCACGTCGAGGCGCGGGTCGACGGTGAGGATCGCGTGGTGCAGCCGCTGCAACTGCGGCGAGGGGTCGACGCCCAGGTCCTCCACCAGCCGTGCGCGCAGCCGCTGGTAGACGTCGAGTGCGGTCGCCTGGCGGCCCGAGCGGTACAGGGCGACCATCGCCTGGGCGTGCAGGCCCTCGTGTTCGGGGTGGCGGGCGATCAGGTCGGTGAGCTCCGCGATGAACTCCCGGTGCCGGCCCAGCCGGAGTTCGGCGTCGATCCGCCGCTCCACGGCCACGAGCCGGCTCTCCTCCAGCCGGGCCGCCTCGATCTCCAGCACCGGTCCCATCCGCACGTCGACCAGCGCGCTGCCGTCCCACAGGTCGAGGGCGCGCCGCAGCAGGTCGGCGGCGGTGACGTCGTCGCCCACGTCGTAGGCGCGCTGGCCGGTGGCGACCAGGCGCTCGAACTCGTGGACGTCGACGTGCTCGGGCCGCACCTGGAGCAGGTAGCCGCCGTAGCGGGTGACCAGGACGTCCTTGGCGGTGCCCGGCTCGTCCGGTCCCATCGCCCGGCCGAGCCGCCGGCGCAGCTGGAGGATGTACGTCTGGAGCGTGGTCAGCGCGCTGGCCGGCAGGTTGCTGCCCCAGATCTCCTCCATGAGGGTCGAGATGGGCACCACCCGGCCGGGGTAGAGCGCCAGCAGCGCCAGGATCTGGCGGGGCTTACTCGCGGTGGGGACGACGGTCAGTCCGTTGACATCGACCTGTAAGGGGCCAAGGACCTTCGCTCTCACTGGTTCCTCCTCGCGTCGGCCGGCCGCACGTGGACGAGCCGGCACCGAATCCGATCCGTAGCGCATGTCGCACGGGCACAATCACGCGGCCTCTCTCTGCGAAACGAGCCGTCGAGTACGTAACCACTGACGCGACCCGACTCCACAGGTTGTCCGCCGCTCTTCCGACGGTTCTCCAACGGCGCATGAGGCGTTGTCGAACCGCGAGGGGCGGACCAGCGCGATTCTCGCGACCGGTCGCCGGAGCGGCAAGTGCGGCTCTGACGTACTGTCAGGGAACGCCTGCTGTCCGTCACGAACAGGTCAGGCGGCCCTTGAGCCGGGTGGGGCGCGGCGGACCGGTGGGACGGGTGGGAGCCGCCACCGGAAACCGGCGGCCGGAACCTGCGGCAGCCGCCGCGCCCGGGGCGGCCGGCACGTCGCCGTCCGTGACGGACGCCCGGTCGACTTCCCCTGGGGCGCGCCCGCTCGGCCCGGTCGCGGCCGGCTGTCACATGTTCCGGCCGCCGGCCGTCATAGCAGTGACCGACGAAGCCGCGTCCCGACGCGCACGCCCCACCCCGCTGACCGGAGCCGTGGAGAACGGCCTCCCCGACCTCTTGCGAGCTGGCATGACTACCAAGAATGAGCAACCGATCACACAAAGTGTCAGGTCGGGGCCCAAAGACGGCTTCACCGCGGGCTATGCCCGGCTGGTGAGCGGGCGCCGCTCGAAGTGGGCGGTGCTGGTGATATGGCTGGTCCTGATCGCGGCCGGCGGATCGCTCGGCGCCAAGATCGGCCACGTCCAGAACAACGACCAGGAGACCTGGCTGCCCTCCAGCGCCCAGTCCACCCAGGCGGTCAAGATCGCCGAGAAGCACTTCGCGGACCGGCACACCAGCGGCGCGGTGATCGTCTACACCCGCGCCGGCGGCCTCACCGCGGCCGACACCGCGAAGATCACCGCGGACAGCGGCGCCCTGAAGGACGTCGCCGTCGGCCCGGTGTCCGCCCCCGAGTTCTCCACCGACCACGTCGCCGCCTTCATCAGCCTGTCGCTGCGCACCAGCCCCAGCGACAACAACGTGCTCACCCACGCCGTGGACCGGTCGGAGACGGTCGTCCGGGACGGCGCGCCGGCCGGGCTCGAGACCAAGGTGTCCGGTGAGGCGGGCAGCATCCGGGACTTCGCCGACGTGTACAGCGGGATGGACGGCGCCCTGCTGGGCGCGGCCCTCGCCGTGGTCGCGATCCTGCTGCTGCTGACCTACCGCAGCCCGGTGCTGTGGCTGGTGCCGCTGCTGTCGGTCTTCCTGGCCGCGGAGGTGGCCAGCGGCGTGGTGTACCTGTTCGCCGCGCACGCCGGGCTGCTCGTCAACGGCCTGAGCACGTACATCCTGATGATCCTGTGCGTGGGCGTCGGCACGGACTACGCGCTGCTGCTGATCGCCCGCTACCGCGAGGAACTGCACCGGCACGAGGACCGGCACGAGGCGATGCGGATCGCGGTGGGCCGCTCGATCTCGGCGCTGTCGGCCTCCGCGGCCACCGTCGTGCTGGCCTCGCTGTGCCTGGTCTTCGGCCGGATGACCTCCACCCGCGGGCTCGGCCCGGTGGTGGCGATCGGCATCGCGGTGGTGTTCCTGGCGATGACCTCGCTGCTGCCCGCGCTGCTGGTCGTACTCGGCCGGTGGACGTTCTGGCCGTTCGTGCCGCGCCACACCCCCGGCTACCGGGCGGGCGCGGAGCAGGAGCACGGCGCCTGGGCCAGGGTGGCCGGCGCCGTCGCCCGCCGGCCGCGGGTGGTGTGGGCCTGCTGCATCGTGGTGCTGGCCGCCCTCGCCGCCGGCACCGCCACGGTGGAGACCGGCCAGACCCAGGCCCAGCAGTTCACCAAGTCCGTCGGCTCCATCGAGGGCCAGAAGGTGCTGGCCGCGCACTTCCCCGCCGGCGCCTCGGAGCCCGCCGACGTCTACGTGCCCAGCCAGTCCGGCGACAGCGCGCTGCGCGTGGTGGAGTCGGTGCCCGGCGTGCAGAGCGCGGACATCGAGCGCACCGCGGGCGGCTGGACCCACATCACCGCGGTCTTCAAGGACGCCCCGGACACCCCGGCCGCCCGCGCCACCGTCCACCGCATGCGCAGCGCGCTGGGCAGCGCGCCGGGCGAGACCTCCGACGCGGTCGTGGGCGGCCAGAGCGCCATCGCCCTCGACACCGCGAACGCCACCAAGGACGAGGAGATGCTGCTCATCCCGCTGGTGCTGCTGGTGGTCCTGGCCATGCTGATGCTGGTGCTGCGGTCGGTGGTCGCGCCGATCGTGCTGCTGCTGTCGGTGATCCTGTCCTACGCCGCCGCGGTCGGCGCCGCCTCGCTGCTCTTCCACGCGATCGGCTACCCGCACATGGACCGCAGCCTGCTGCTGATCGGGTTCCTGTTCCTGGTCGCCCTCGGCGTGGACTACACGATCTTCCTGATGGCGCGGGTGCGCGAGGAGGTCCGGCGCCGCGGGCACCGCGAGGGCGTGCTCACCGGCCTGACCGTCACCGGCGGGGTGATCACCTCCGCGGGGATCGTCCTGGCGGCCACCTTCTGCGTACTGGCCACCATCCCGACCGTCTCCTCGCTCCAGGAGGGCCTGCTCATCGCGGTCGGCATCCTGCTGGACACCTTCCTGGTGCGCAGCCTGCTGGTGCCCGCCCTGTCGCTGTCGATCGGCCCGGGCATCTGGCGCCCGGGCCACCCCGAGACCCAGGCGCCGCCCGACGGCGGGCGCCCGGTGGAGACCACCCGCGCGGACGTCGGCGCCTGACCGGCCGCGACGGGTCACGAGGGGCGTCGCGCCGACCCCCGCGGTGCGGCGCCCCGCTTTCCCGCCCCCGGCGCACCACCGCCGGGGGCCGTTCGGGTGCCGGTGCGCCCCCGCTGTCACACTCCCGCGGCGGCGGTCGTCATAGAAGTGGCGCCGCCCCGCGGCGGCGCCGTGTGTTCACCCCCGAAAGGCACGAAAGGCAATGACCATGGAAGCGCGCATGAAGAACCCGGCGATGATCCTCGGCGCCACCCAGTCCATCCAGGACATGTACAAGGCGATCTACTCCGGCGGCGTCCCGAAGACGACCCTGGACCTGGTCCACCTGCGCGCCAGCCAGATCAACGGGTGCAGCTCCTGCGTGGACTCCGGTGCCCGCGGCGCCCGCAAGAGCGGCGAGACCGAGGAGCGGCTGTTCGCCGTCGCCGCCTGGCGCGAGACCACCCTGTTCACCGACGAGGAGCGCGCCGCGCTGGCGCTGGCCGAGCACGCCACCCGGCTGGCCGACCGCAGCGACCCGGTGCCGGACGCGGTCTGGGACGCGGCCGCCGACCACTTCGACGAGAAGGGCCTGGCCGCGATCGTGCTGATGGTCGCGCTCACCAACTTCTTCAACCGGCTCAACGTCACCACCCAGCAGATGGCCGGCGACTGGGGCTGACCGGCCCCGCGCGGCACTGCCCCGGCTCCCCGCCCGGCGGGGACCCGGGGCCGTCCGCGTGCGCGCCCGGCGGCCCCGCACCTGCTTGAGCGGGCTTCCAGCCCGGCTCCAACCGTGCCGCGGACAGTAGCGTCACCGCCTCCCGCACCGGGGGGCACGACGCGAAGGGACCCCGTCCATGGCCGCCCTCGCCCTGCTCAGGCGCTTCGTCGGCGAGGTGTGCCGCTCCCTGGGCGCCTACGGGGCCATGCACGCCCTGGGGCTGTGGGTGCCGGGCTGGCCGCCCTTCGACCAGGAGCCGGAGCAGCCGGACGGCCCGCCGCCCGCGCACCCCGAACGCCTGCGCCCGCAGGACCCGCTGAGCGCGCTGGAGCGCTCGCTGCTGCGCCAGTGGCGGCGGCAGGACCGGCAGGAGCGGCGCCGTCGCCGGCAGGCCGAGCGGCGGCACCTGGAACGGCAGCGGGAAGAGCACCGCCGGCGGCAGCGGGAGCAGCACCGCGAGCAGCGGCGGGAGCAGCAACGCGAGCGGGAGCGGGACGCACGGGAGCAGCACCACCCGCGGAAGCGGGACGCACGGGAACGGCAGCCGGACGCGCGGGAGCAGCGGCGCCCGAAGCGCTGAGCGCCGCTCCCCCGGCCGGTCAGGACAGGTCCTGCTCCCGCAGCGTCAGCAGCGCCTTGGCGATGCGGCGGGCCCGGGTCTCGGGCTTCTTCGCGCTCTCGACGGCCCGGATGTGCTCGCGCTTGCGGCTGGGCGTGAGGCTGTTGTAGGCCGTGGCGGCCACCGGGTCGGCCTTCAGCGCCGCGGCGAAGTCCTCGGGCTCGGTCACGGTGCGCGGCGCGGTGTCCAGGGCGAGTTCGACCTCGACCTCCTCGCCGGTGTCGACGCCCGCGGCCGCCCGGTTGGCCTTGCTGAAGCCGATCAGGTGCCGGCCGCGCATGATGGCGAGCCGGCTGCGCCAGGTGTGGCCGTTGACGGTGATGGTCACCGGCGGCCGCGCTCCCCCGCCGAGTTCCTCGACGATCTCGGGCGGCACCTCCAGCCCGCGCATGGGCTCCGGGGGCTCGACCTGGGTCCGAAACTTCATCGTCTGCTCCTGTCGGCGGGGCCGGTCCGGGTCCAGTGTCGCGATCCGGCCGCGGGGGCGCGGCCCCCTCGGCGTTCTGCGAGCATTATCACCATTGGCCGTGCCCCGTCCGCAACGGCGAACGGGGCACGGCGTGTTCGGGTGTGAGGGAGCGGGCCGGCCGCGGTCAGTCGAAGCTCGGCCTGCGGTCGCGGGTGCGCTTCAACTCGAAGAACCCGTCGGTCGAGGTGACCGCCAGCACCCCGTCCCACAGCTTCGCGGCGGCCGCGCCGCGCGGCACCGGGGTGACCACCGGCCCGAAGAACGCGTTCCCGGCCACCGAGATCACCGGTGTGCCGACGTCGTCGCCGACCTGCTCCATGCCCTCGCGGTGCGAGCGCCGCAGCGCCGCGTCGTACTCGGCGGTGTCCATCGCCTCCGCCAGGTCGCCGTCCAGGCCCGCGGCTTCGAGCGCCGCCGCGGCGGTGGCCCGGTCCCGCGGCGCCTTCTCATGGTGGTAGCGGGTGCCCAGCTCGGTGTAGAGGCGGCCGAGCACCTCGGGGCCGTACTTCTGCTCGGCGGCGGCGCACACCCGCACCGGGCCGATGCCGTTCGCCGCCCGCCAGCGCTCCGGCAGGTCGCGGCCCTCGTTGAGGACGGCGAGGCTCATCACGCGCCAGCGCACCTCCACCGGCCGCAGCAGCGCCACTTCGTGCATCCAGCGCGATGCGATCCACGCCCAGGGGCACTGCGGATCGAACCAGAAGTCGACAGGGGTCGGGGTGCCTTGCGCCACGTCGGGCCTCCAAAGGGACGGAACGGGGATGCGGTGCGGACGGCACGTCAGTCCCGGGCCCGCGCCGCCGCCGGGGCGGCCGGCGCGGCGGCGCGCAGCGAACCGAGCACCTGGTCGGCGGCCCCCCGCGCGCTGACCACGCACTGGCCGATCCCGACGCCGTCGTACACGGCGCCGCAGACCGCGAGGGAGGGCTGCGCGGCCACGGACGCGCGAATCCGCGCCACCCGGTCGAGGTGCCCGACGGTGTACTGGGGCACCGCGTCGGCCCAGCGGCTGACCCGGGCCGCCACCGGGTCGCCCACCACCCCGGCGGCGCCCGCGACCTCGGCCGCGGCGAGCGCGACGAGGTCGGCGTCGTCGCGCTCCAGCACGGCGCCGTCTCCGCTGCCCCCGGCCTGGCAGCGTACGATCTCCACCTCGCCGGCCAGGTGCGGCCACTTGACGGTGGAGAAGGTGACGACCTTCATCGGCCGCCCGTCCACCGCGGGCACCCGGTAGCCGCTGTGGCCCAGGGCACGCATGGCGTCGAGCGCGCCGCGCGGGTAGGCGAGGGTGATGATCACCGAGCCGGCGTGCGGGACTCCGCTGAGCTCACTCGCGGCGGCGCCGGCTCCGGGCACCCCGGCGAGCAGCCGGCCGGCCGCTCCGGCGGGCGCGGCGAGGACGACGGCGTCCGCGTCGACCACTTGCGTCCCGGCGGCGGTGTCCACGGTCAGCCGCCAGCCGTGTGCGGCGCGGGCGAGTTCCCGCACCGCGGACCCGGTGCGCACCGCCGAGCCGGGCGACGCGGCGAGCAGGGCGTCGGCGAGCACCCGGGGCAGCCGGCCCAGGCCCCCGACGAGGGTGGAGATGCCCGTGGGGGGCCGTACGCCGTCCGCCGGCAGCGGCGGGATCAGCGCGGCCGCCGCCTGTGCCAGGGAGGGGTGCCGGCGGGCGGCGCCGACCAGCGGGGAGAGCGTGGCCGCGGCGGACAGCTCGTCGGCGCGGCCGAAGTACGCGTCGGCCAGGAACGGGTCGACGAGCCGGTCCACGACCTCGCGGCCCAGCCGCGCCCCGACGAACTGCGCCACCGACACGTCGCCGTCCGGCGCTGACATGGGCCGCACGGCGTCCTCGCGGGCCCGGTCCACCGCGGCGCCGGACAACAGGCCGGCGCCGGCCAGCTCGTCCATGTCGCAGGGCACCCCCATGAACTGGCGGTCCGGCAGGGGGCGCAGGGCGCCGCCGGTCCTGATCGCCATCGCCTTGGTGCCCGCCGAGACGACCCGGTCCGCGAGCCCGGCCTCCTTCAGCAGCCGCGCGGTCTTGGGGCGCTTGGCGTACGTGGACTCGGCGCCCTCGTCGACGACGGTGCCGGCCAGCTCCGAGACGGCGAGCTGCCCGCCGATCCGCGACGACCCCTCCAGGACCGTCACCCGCACCGGTTCGTTCCGCAGGAAGAACGCCGCCGCGAGGCCCGCGACACCGCCCCCGACGACGACCACATGCGGGACTTCGCGCGTCCGAGACATTCCGTTGTCCGCCATTCCGCCGGCTCCCTCATGGATTGGGTGTGGCCCCAGTGTCGACAGGCCCGGCGGCAGTCCCGGTCGAGTCCGGGTGGACCCCGGCCCGCGGCCCGGGCGGTGGCGTGCGATCGGCGCTCGACCGGCCGTCCACCGGCCTGCCGGACAGTGGCGGTACCGGCCACCACCAGCCCAGCGTGAGGAGAGCGCCATGCGGAAGGTCGTATCGCGGGACGGCACGACGATCGCCTACCGGTCGGCGGGCGACGGCCCGCCGATCGTCCTGATGAACGGCGCGTTCCGCGACCACACGATCTTCGACGCGCTGGTGCCCGAACTCGCCCCGCACTGCACCGTGTACGTCTACGACCGCCGGGGGCGCGGCGAGAGCGGCGACAGCCCGGCGTACGCCGTCGAGCGGGAGATCGAGGACCTGGCCGCGCTGATCGACGAGGCGGGCGGCGCGGCGGTGGTGTTCGCCGGGTCCACCGGCGCGAACCTCGCGCTCGAGGCGGCCATGGCCGGGCTGCCCATCACCAGACTGGCGCTGCACGAGCCGTACTTCCGCACCGCCGGGTACCCCAAGCCGCCGGCCGACTGCATGGAGGTGCTGCGGGGGCTGCTCGCGGACGGGCGGCGCGGCGAGACCGCGGAGTACTGGCTCACCGAACTGCTCGGCCTGTCCCCCGCGGTCCTCGCGGACTGGCGGCGCGGCCCGCTGTGGGCGACGAACGAGACGAACGCCCACACGCTGCTGTACGACACCGCGATCCTCGGCGACTTCGAGGTGCCCGAGCAGCGCCTCGCGACGCTGCGGGTCCCCGCGCTCGTCGTCCACAGCGAGAGCACCGGCGACTGGCTGCGCGACGCCGCCCGCGCGACCGCCCGCGCCCTGCCCAACGGCTGGGGCATGGGGCTGCCGGGCACCTGGCACCGCATCCACACCGACATCCTCGGCCGGGTGCTCGCCGGTTTCGCCACCTCCTGAGCGGCGGCGCCGACCGCCCGAACCACCGCGTACGGCACGGGGACCCGCGGGTCCCCGTGCCGTACGCGCACGTGCGCTCCCCGCGCCGACGGCGCAGCGCCGCCTGCGGCACACACGACCGGCCCGCCTCCCCTGTGCCGCGGAGGCGGGCCGGTCGCGGTGCGCGCGGTCAGTCCGAAGCGGCGGGCGGCACCGTCCAGTTCGCCCGCAGCCAGCTCTCCAGGCCGACCAGGTCCGGGCGCCGGCGGCGCAGCGCGGGCAGGTCCGCGCGGTAGCCCTCGCGGTCCAGCCAGTCGAACATCCGGGCCAGGTCCGGGCGGGCGGCCCGCAGCGGCTCGAAGGACTGCTGCTCGTACCGGGTCGGCAGGCCCGAGACGCGCGCGAACGCCTCGGCCATCTGCGGCCCGGTCAACTCGTCGCTCGCGATCTCGACCTGCCGGCCCAGCCACGCGTCCGGGTCGTCGAAGGCGTCCGCGGCGAACGCGCCGATGTCGGAGGTCGCGATGACCTGCACCGCGACCTGCGGGCGCAGCCACAGGCCGAGGACGAGCCCGCCGTCCGCGCGGCGCGGGCCGATGTCGCGCAGCACGTCGTGGAACATCGCCGGCCGCAGTACGGTCGCGGGCAGCCCGAGCTTGTCGATGTGCTGCTCGATGCGCCACTTGTTCTCGAAGTGCGGGATGCCGCTGCCGCGTTCGGCGCCGCCCACCGAGCTGTACACGAAGTGCGCGACGCCCGTGGCCGCGGCGGCGTCGGCCACTGTCCTGCCGTGCCGTTCCTCGGCGTCCGACCCGCCCGGCGTGCGGAAGGTCTGGACGCTGAAGACGCCGTGCACCCCCGTCATCGCCGCGCGCAGCGACGCCTCGTCGTCGAAGTCGCCGGGCACCAGCACCGCGCCCCGCGCGGCGAGCGCCTGCGCCGCCGCGGACTGCGGCGCACGCACCAGCGCGTGCACCGTCCGCCCGCGGCGCAGCAGTTCACGGGCCACCGCGCCGCCCTGTCTGCCGGTCCCGCCCAGGACCAGCACCGTCCCGTCCACCGTCACCGTCTGCCTCCGTCTCGGCTGCCTCAGCCGCCTGGTCGTTGCGCTGTGCGGGCCTTCCTGGACCGCCTGCCGTGTCCGGGCCGCGAACCGCTACGCGCCGGGGCCGGCCAGCAGCCGGGTGAGCACGTCGGCCAGGGCGGCCGCCGGGTCGTCCGCGGCGGTCGCGGCACGCCAGGCGACGTGGTTGTCCGGGCGCACCAGGATCGCGCCGTCCGCGGCGGTCCCCCGTACGGCCGCCCAGCCGCCGTCGGTGTCCGTGTACGGGGCGCCGGCGCCGCCGATCCGGACCGCGGTGACCGGGGTGGCGAGCTTCTCCGCGACCTGGGCGGCCGCCTCGCACCAGGCGGCCCCGTCCGGGCCGGTGAGCAGGACGAAGCCGCGCTCGGGGCCGGCCAGGTCGTGGGTCGACACGCGCCGGCCGTCGTGCTCCAGCCAGGCGTGCGGCAGCCGGTGCCCGGGCCGGGTCGTGGGGTGGTAGACGTCGCGCATCGCGGTGCGCGGCGGCGGCGCGCTGCCGTCGGGGAGCACCGCGCCCTGCTCGTAGGCGAAGCCGATCTCCAGGTCGTGGGCCTGCCCGCCGGCCCGGTGGGTGTCGAGGATCTCCGCGGTGCGCGCCCGCACCACGTCGCCGATCGGGGACTCCTCGAAGAACCGGGCGAACATCCGCTCCCGGCGCTGCTGGGGCGCGTGCGGTCCCAGCCCGATCGTCTCCAGGACCGTCTGGTGGTGGGAGGCGGCGGACACCGCCCAGTCGACGTTGTGCCGGCACACCGGGCGCCGCTCGGCCTCATAGCTGTCCAGGAGGGCGTCGCCGGCCCGGCCGGAGAGCACCGCGGCCAGCTTCCAGGCGAGGTTGTGGGCGTCCTGGATACCGGAGTTGAGGCCGAGGCCGACGGTCGGCGGCTGGCGGTGCGCGGAGTCCCCGGCCAGCAGCACGCAGCCCTTGCGGTAGTGCTCGGCGACCAGCGCCTCCACGGTCCAGTTCGTCACGTGGTGCAGGGTCAGCTCCAGGTCGGGCACGCGCAGCAGCTCGCGGATGCGGGCCGTGACCGCCTCCTCGTCCAGGCGGCCGTCCGGCATCGGCGGGAAGTGCAGCACCCACTCCTCGCACGCCTTGCCCCAGCTCGGCCCCATCTCGATGAGGTTGCTGCACAGGTCGGGGTCGTAGGCGTTGAGGAAGTGGGTGAGCAGCGTGCCCTCCTGCCACCACGGCGACAGGTCGGCAGCGAAGTAGGCGGTGGTGACGTCGAGGAGGCCGTGCAGGCCCTGCATCTCGATGCCGAGGGCGCTGCCGATGGTGCGGCCGCCGTCGGCGCCGATGAGGTACTGCGCCGTGACGGTGGTGGTCTCGCCGGTCGCGACCTCGCGGATCTCGGCCACCACGTGGTCGCCCCGGTCCTCGAAGCCGGTCATCTCGTGGCCGAAGCGCACCCGGCCGGGATTGCGCTCCTCCGCGGTGCGGCGCAGGATCGGCTCCAGCCTGACCTGCGGCAGCTTGACCGGCAGGACGGGGCCGGCCGCGGCGTAGCGCTCGCGCAGCACGCCGCCGCCGAAGGCGTCCATCTCGTGGATCAGCCGCGTGTCCATGGGCTCGTCCCCGGCCAGCGAGGTCAGCCAGCGCAGGCCGCCGAACAGCTCCAGGGGCGCGCCCTGCTCGGTCATCGGCCGGTCGAGTCCGTGCTGCCGGAAGATCTCCATGGTGCGCTGGTTGAGGTAGTGCGCCTTCGGCACGTGGGCGGTGTCGGAGTGCCGCTCCACCAGCAGATGGGCCACACCGTGGTCGGACAGGAAGTTGGAGGCGGCCAGGCCGCATCCGCCGCCGCCCACGATCAGTACCGGAACCTCGACTGCTGCCATTGTGGTCCTTCCTGGAGGTGGCAGCCGCGCGCTCGCGGGGGCTGCCGCACGGGCCGGGCCGCCGGTCGCCGGTCGGCCCGCCGCGTCCTGGCACTGACGCGGACTGGGGTGGTGCGCAGGGGTGGTGGTGTGCGGGAGTGGTGGTGCGGGTGCGCGGCGGTGTGCTCGGCCGCGGTGTTCTCGTAGCGTGCCGACGGCGTCTGTAGCCGCGGTCAAGGACGGGTGGACCCCGCGGGTTGCGGGTGCCGGCGCCCGGCCCGTGCGGCAGCGGCCCCCGCGAGCGCCCGGTGGAAGCGGTCGTCCGCGGTCTGGCCCGCCTCCCACTGCACGCCCACGGCGAAGGGCCGGCCGTCGGCCTCGACGGCCTCGACCGTCCCGTCGGGGGCCCACGCGGTCGCGGTCAGGCCGGTCCCGACGGTGTCGACGGCCTGGTGGTGGTGGCAGAACGACTCGGCGCCGCTGTCGCCCAGGATGCCCGCGACCCGGCTGCCGGGCCGGAGCTCCAGCGCGTGCCGGCCGAAGGTGAAGCCGGCGGTGGCCGGGCGGTGGGAGTCGTCGCCGGTGGTCTCCGGCAGGTGCTGGTGCAGGGTGCCGCCACGCTGCACGTTCAGCAGCTGCATGCCGCGGCAGACGGCGAGCAGCGGCAGGTCCGCCGCCAGCGCCGCGCCGATCAGCGCCAGTTCGGCGCGGTCCAGGTCCGGGCGGACGGCCCGGGTGCTGGGGTGCGGCGGCTGCCCGTACAGCGCGGGGTCGACGTCGGGGCCGCCGGGCACCAGCAGGCCGTCGAGGGTGCCGGCGAGTTCCTGCGCGCCGTGGCCCAGCGGCAGCACCACGGGCAGGCAGCCGGCCGCGGCGAGGAAGTCCACATGGGACTGGAGCGCCAGGCTGACCGTCAGCGCGCTGCCCTGGAGGGTGACCGGCGCGGTCCGCGCGGCGATCCCGACGACCGGGCGCCGGGTTCCGGTTGCCGCGGCCGTCACGCCTGACCGCCCGTCAGCTCGCCGGACGGCTCACCCGCCGCGACCGCGGGGCCCGGCGCGACGTGGACGTAGCCGTCCTCGACCTTCACCCGGTAGGTGGGGATCGGGCGCGTCGCGGGCGGGCCCGAGGGGGCGCCGGTTTTCAGGTCGAAGCAGGAGCCGTGCAGCCAGCACTCGATCGTCCCGTCGTAGACCTCGCCCCCGGCGAGGGGCACTTCGGCGTGGGAGCACAGCTCGCCGACCGCGTAGACCGTGCCGCCGCTGCGGGCCAGCGTGACCGCGGTGCCGTCGACCTCCACCGCGATCGCGCCTTCGGCCGGGACCTTCTCTTCCGGGCAGACCTTGACGAAGCTCATCGGTCGGGCTCTCCTCCTCCGTCGGATTCCGGCGGCCGCTCGGTCCCCGCCGCAGCGGGGCGGGGAGCCGGCCGCCCGCCACCCTGCCCGCGCGCGGTGGAGTACGGCCCGAGGAGCGGACGAGGCTCGCTGCACCCGGGCCCGCCCGCCCCGCCCGGCTGTCCCGCCCGCCCGCGGCCGTCACCACGGCACCGGGCCCTCCTCGGCCAGCGACGCCCCGGACGGCCCGTCGGCGTCCAGCAGCGCCAGCCGTACGGCGATCACGGCGCCCTGGGCGGGGGTGCGGTGCCCGCGGCGGTGGTTGATGTCGGTGGCCACCACGCCGGGGTGGGCGGCGTTGACCTTGACCGCCGTGCCCCGCAGCTCCTTCGCGTAGGCGAGGGTCAGCGCGTTGAGGGCGGTCTTCGAGGACTGGTAGGCGATCATGTTGACCCCGGCGAGCGGGGAGTCCGGGTCGGCGTGCAGGGCCAGCGACCCGATGTGGCTGGACATGTTGACGATGCGGCCCGCCGGGGCGCGGCGCAGCAGCGGCAGCATCGCGCGGGTGACGGTGACCACGCCGAAGACGTTGGTCTCGTAGACCGCGCGCAGGTCGTCGGCCGTGGCCTGGCTGGGGGCGCCGGTGAAGCCGCCGGCGACGCCCGCGTTGTTCACCAGGATGTCCAGGCGGCCGTGGCGCCGCTCGATACGGGCCGCCGCCTCGGCGACGCCGGCGGCGTCGGTCACGTCCAGCCGCAGCGGTTCGGCGTCGATGCCGCCGGCGGCCAGCGCGTCGGCCGCCTGCTTGCCGCGTCCCTCGTCCCGGGCGCCGACCAGGACGCGGATGCCCCGCTGCCCCAACTGGCGCGCCGTCTCGTACCCGATCCCCTTGTTGGCGCCCGTGACGAGCGCGACCTTCCCGGCGGTGTCGGCTTCCCCGACTTCCCCGACTTCCCCGGCTTCTCCGGTCACGGCGGCTTTCCCGGTCATCGCGGCCTCCCCGGTCATCGTGGCCCGTCCCTTCTGCGGTGGTCCGGCCGCCCCGGCCGGCGTGTGCGAGGCCCCTCCCGTGGTGGCGGGGGTTCCCCGAACTGTGCGCACCGGCACGGCGGTTGTCGACGCCCGGGCCGTTCAGGGCGTGCTCAACCGCGCCCGCTCCGCAGTCGAGCACGCCGGGTGCCACCGGCCGCACGGCGTTCCGGTGCGTTCAGTTGCCGCCGCCGCGTGCCGGGCGGCAGCCTGGGCCCCGGCACCCGCCGCCGCGCACCCGGAAGGGGGCGCTCGGGCGGCGCGGCTCGGCCCCGACTCCCAGGAGATGACCCGATGCCACCGCGGATGAACAACCCCTCGCTGATCGTGCCGGACGCCCTGCAACCGCTGCTCGACCTGTCCAAGGTCATCGGCGCGACCGGTGTGCCGCAGCGGACCCTGGACCTGGTCCGGCTGCGGGTGAGCCAGATCAACGGCCGCCGCTACACGCTGCCGGCCGACCTCGGGCCGGCCGCCGCGGCCGACGAGCGGCTGCCGCGGGTGGCCGGGTGGCGCGCGGCGGACTGCTTCTCCGGGGCCGAGCGCGCCGCACTGGCGCTGGCCGAGGCGACCACCGAGATCAGCGGGCGGGAGGACCCGGTGGCCGACGAGGTCTGGGCGCAGGCCGAGGCGCACTTCACGGCGGAGGAACTCGCCGCGCTGGTCCTCCACATCGGCCTGGTCAACCTCTGGAACCGGGTCAACGTCTCCACCCGGCAGGTACCGGCCGACTGGCGCTGACGCGCGCCGACCGCCTCGGCAGGCGCCTGCCGACCGTACGCACGGAGGGAAGTCATCACGATGCTCAAGCTCATCAACGCCGGCCTGGGCCGGACCGGGACGACGTCGTTGCAGGTGGCACTGGAGCGGCTGGGCCTGGGCCCCTGCTACCACATGTTCGACATCGTCGGCGACGAGAAGCGGCTGCGGCAGTGGGAGGGCATCGTCTGCGACGGCGAGGAGCCGGACTGGGCCGCGGTGTTCGACGGCTACACCTCCGCCGTGGACGGTCCGCCCTCCTTCTACTACCGCCCGATCGCCGAGGCGTTCCCCGCGGCCAAGGTGGTGCTCACGGTGCGCGACGCGGAGGGCTGGTACGACAGCACGTACCGCACGCTCTTCCAGTTCGTGCTCAAAGGCCGGGAGGACCCGCCGCAGGAGGGCTCCCGGCAGGCCCGGGTGCTGCGGATGACGACCGCCATGACGTGGGACGGGCTCTTCGACGGCCGGTTCGAGGACCGGGCCCAGGCGATCGAGGTGTACCACCGGCGCAACCAGCAGATCATCGACTCCGTCCCCCGGGAGCGGCTGCTCGTCCTCGACGTGCAGCAGGGCTGGGAGCCGCTGTGCGACTTCCTCGGGGTCGAGGTGCCGGCGGAGGAGTTCCCGCACGTCAACACCACCGCCTCGATGCGGGATCGGATGCGGCGGATGGGCGGCGCGGGCGGTCCGCTCGCGCCCGAGGGCGTCAACCGGCCCTGACCGCCCGCCCGTCGGCGCGACGCAACCAGAGAGCAGCTGCGGCACCGGCCGGCCGACGCCGGCGGGCCGCCGGACACGATGGGGGAGACACGATGCGGAAGACGTCACGGAGACGAAGACTCGTCCCGGCGGTGGCCACGGCGGCCGCGCTCGCCGGGGTGGCCGCGGCCGCACCGGCGCAGGCGGCCACCGGGCCCGCGGCGGCCAGGACGGCTGCGGCGGCGGTCACGGCGGTCACGCCGGCGGCGGGGACCATCAGCTGGTCGCCCTGCCCGGACAGCGACCCGCTCGTCGGCACCCTCCTCAAGGGGCTGGAGTGCGGGTCCCTGCGGGTGCCGCTCGACTACGCCGAGCCCGGCGGCCGGCAGATCACCCTGGCGCTGACCCGGGCCCGGCACACCGCGCCCGACGACCAGTACCAGGGCGTGGTGCTGCTCAACCGCGGCCAGTGGCCGGGCCAGTTCGGGCGGGACCTGCCCACCCGCTTCGCCACCGGCACCTCCGGCCTGCCGACCGGCACCGGCGCCCAGTACGACTGGATCGGCTTCGACCCGCGGGGCACCGGCGCCAGCGAGCCGATGGTCACCTGCGACCCGGCCTACCTGTGGCCGGGCCAGGCCCGGCCGGACTACGTGCCGCGCACGGCCGCCGAGATGAGCACCTGGGTGGACCGGGCCCGCAGCTTCGCCCGCAGCTGCGGCGACGCCTACGGCGACGTGCTGCCGTACCTCGGCACCAAGGACGCCGCCCGGGACCTCGACAGCATCCGGCAGGCGCTCGGCCAGCAGCGGATCAGCTACTTCGGCTACGACTACGGCACCTACCTCGGCGCGGTCTACGCCTCCATGTTCCCCAGCCGGGTGCGGCGGATGGTGCTGGACACCGTGGTCGCGCCGGCCGGCACCTGGTACGCCACGGACCTGGCGCAGAGCGACACCTTCGAGAAGAGCGCCGGCACGTACTTCTCCTGGATCGCCGCCCATGACGCCACCTACCACCTGGGCACCACCGAGGCCGCCGTCGAGGCCCGCTACTACCAGGGCATGGACGCGGTCCGCCGAGCGCCGATCAGCGGGCAGATCGGCCCGTCGGAGTACTCCGACATCTTCCTCGTCAGCCTCTACCGCCGCTCCTCCTGGGCCGCGAACGCCAAGGCGCTCGCCGACTGGGTGCTGCGCGCGGACCCGGCCGGGCTCCAGGCGGGCTTCGGCGTGCCGGGCACGCCGACGCAGAACAAGCAGGCCATGTACAGCGCGGTGCAGTGCGTCGACACGCCCTGGCCGCACGACTGGAAGCGCTGGCAGCAGGACTACGCGGCGCGGTACGCCGCCGGCGACCACATGATGACCTGGTCCGACGCCTGGTACAACGCGCCCTGCGCCTTCTGGCCGGTGCCGGCCGCGACACCGCAGCGGATCGGCAGCGGCGCGGACGTGCTGCTGCTCCAGGGCGACG
The DNA here is from genome assembly GCF_037034245.1 of Streptomyces sp. CA2R106. Lineage (NCBI taxonomy): Bacteria > Bacillati > Actinomycetota > Actinomycetes > Kitasatosporales > Streptomycetaceae > Streptomyces > Streptomyces sp. CA2R106. Next base: position 1,587 of record NZ_JBAGKC010000014.1, on the reverse strand, counting down.
ACGTCGGCAACTCCCCGCTGTCGGGCGCCCTGCGGATGCAGCGCGAGTTCCCCGACTCCCGGCTGGTGGTGGAGCACGGCGGCTTCGAACACGAGACGTCCATGTCCCGCAACGCCAACGCCTGTATGAACGCGTACGTCAGCGCCTTCTTCAAGGACGGCAGCCGCCCGGCGGCCGGCCCGGGCGCCGACGCGACCTGCGCGGCCAATCCGGCACCGGCGCCGCCCGCCGAAAGCTGACACCGGCTTTCACGAAGTGCCGCGACAAGGCGTCAACCGCGGAAATTCCGCGGTTGAACGCCTTTTCGCACGCGGTGTATCCGCCGCTTTTTCGCAAGGCTCCGCCGGCCTTTTCACGCACCGCCTCTTCTCATTGCGAGCGCGCCCGGCGGCATGCAATTCTGAGCCGATGACTCACCACCCGCCCTATGTTGGAGGGCCCTTGTGGAAACTGGCGTGATCATTGTCGGGGCCGGCCCGGTCGGCCTGTTACTGGCGGGCGAACTCCGTCTGGGCGGCGTGGAGGTGGCCGTCTACGAAAAGCTCTCCGCCCGGTCCGGGGAATCCCGCGCGCTCGGTTTCAACCGGCGGGCCGCGGAATCCCTGGCGCAGCGCGGCCTGCTGTCCCGGCTGGCGCCCTTCCGCTGGGGCCCGATGGGGCACTTCGGCGGGGTGCGTTTCGACCTCGGCATGCTCGACGAGGACCACAGCGGGGTGCTGGGCCTTTCGCAGGCCCGCACCGAGGAAATGCTGGAGGGCCGGCTCGCCGAACTCGGCGTCCCGGTGCGGCGCGGCCACGAGGTGACCGGGCTGCGCGAGACGGCCGACGGCGTGACCGTGTCCTTCGACGGGCCGCACGGCCCCGGCGAGGCGGCCGCCGCCTACGTGGTCGGCTGCGACGGCCCGCACAGCGCGGTCCGTGCGGCGGCGGGCATCACCGTGACCGGGCGGGCGGCGACACGGGGCATGTACACCGCGGAGATCAGCGGCGTCACGCTGCGCCCGCGGCCGATCGGCGAGCGGCTGCCGGGCGGGAACATGGTGGTGTGCACGCCGCTGGGCGAGGGCCGCTACCGCGTCGTGGTCCATGACCGGACCCTGCCGCCCGACCCCGACCCCGGCACCCTGACCTTCGAGCGGGTCGCCGACGCGTGGCAGCGGCTGACCGGCGAGTCGATCCACGGCGCGCGGCCGCTGTGGCTGTGGGCCTGCGGCAATGCGGCCGGGCTCGCCGACCGGTACCGGCAGGGCCGGGTGCTGCTGGCCGGCGACGCCGCGCACGCGATGCCGCCGCTGGCCGCGTGGGGGCTGAGCGCCGGTCTCCAGGACGCGGCGAACCTCGGCTGGAAGCTGGCGCTGGTGCTGGCCGGGCGGGCCCCGGACGGGCTGCTGGAGACGTACCACGCCGAACGCCACCCGGTCGGCGCGGCGTTGGTGCGCAACGCGCAGGCCGCGTCGATGCTGTACCTGGGCGACGACGCCATGGACCCGGTCCGCGAGGTGCTGGCCGAGCTGGTGGCGCACAAGGACGCGGCCGGGCAACTGGCCGGCGTCGTCAGCGGTTTGGGCATCCGGTATCCGATGGGCG